>DATINR010000011.1:0-72691 GCA_035473995.1 Solirubrobacteraceae bacterium | reverse complement strand
CTGCGGCCGCTGACCTCGACCGTGCCCAAGCCGGTCGTGCCGCTCGTCGATCGCCCGTTCATCGCGTTCATGCTCGACTGGCTCGGCACGCACGGGATCGACGACGTGATCATGTCGTGCGGCTTTCTCGCGACGAGCGTGCGCAACGTGCTCGGCGACGGCTCCGCCTACGGCGTGCGCCTGCGCTTCGTCGAGGAGCCCGACCCGCGCGGCACGGCCGGCGCGCTGAAGTTCGCCGAGTCGATGCTCGACGAGCGCTTCCTGATGCTCAACGGCGACGTGCTCACGGATATCGACCTGACCGCGCAGATCGTCCAGCACGAGCAGAGCGGGGCGAAGGCGACGCTCGCGCTCGTGCCGGTCGCCGACCCGAGCGCCTACGGCCTCGTGCACCTGAACGACGACCGTTCCGTGCGCGACTTCGTCGAGAAGCCGAGCCCGGACGCGATCGACACGAACCTGATCAGCGCCGGCGCCTACGTGCTGCAGCGCGAGATCCTCGAGCTGGTGCCGGCCGACCGCAACGTCTCGATCGAGCGCGAGGTCTGGCCGCAGTTGATCGGCAACGGCCTGTACGGCTTCCCGGCGGAGAGCTACTGGCTCGACATCGGCACCCCCGAGCGCTACCTGCAGGGCACGTTCGACATCATCGAGGGCAACGTGAAGACGGCTGTCGGCGAGCGCCTGGGCTCGGACTGGCTGGCGATCGACGCCGGCGCGCAGGCGAGCGGGCGCGTGATCCCGCCGGCCGTGCTCGAGCGCGGCGTGACCGTCGCCGAGGGCGCCCAGGTGGGCAGCCTCGTCGTGCTCGGCGAAGACGTCTCGGTCGGCGCGCACGCGACAGTGGAGCGCTCGGTGATCCTCAAGGGGGCCGAGATCGGCGAGGGCGCGACGCTGCGCGACTGCATCGTCGCCGCCGGGTGCCGCATCGGCGCGCGCACGAGCATCGGCGGTGGAGCGGTGCTCGGCGAGGGTGTGACCGTGGGGGCGGATAACGTGATCGCCCACGGGGCGCGTATCTTCCCGGGTGTGACCTTGCCCGACGGCGCGATCAAGTTCTAATCGAGGAGGCGAGCAGATGAGCGAAGGCGCCGCCAGCGCCACACCGACGGCGGGGAAGCTCTCGCGCGAGGAGATCGCCCGCGTGGACATCTCCGGCCAGCTCGACGACGTGCTCGGCCTGCCCGAGCACCTGCGCGACGCGCTGTGGCGCGTGGAGTCGGCGATCATGCAGGACTTCGACACCTCCGCGGGCCTCGTCGTCGCCGGCATGGGCGGCTCTGCGATCGGCGGCGCGCTGGCGCGCGCGGCGCTCTCCGACCACGCCACGCGCCCGATCTTCGTCACGCGCGCCTACGGGCTGCCGCCGTGGACGACGCCCGACACGATGGTGCTGTGCGCGAGCTACTCGGGCGACACCGAGGAGACGCTCGCCTGCTACGAGTCCGCCGGAGCGCTCGGCGCCAGGAGGATCGTGACCACGACGGGCGGTCGCCTAGCCGAGATGGCGCGCGCCGACGGCGTGCCCGTGATCCCGGTCCCCGGCGGCTTCCAGCCCCGCGCGGCCGTCGCCTACATGACGGTCGCCGCGCTCGAGGTGGCCGCGCTGTGCGGCGCCGGCCCGCGCATGACCTCGGAGATCGACGTGGCGGCCTCGCACAGCGAGCATCTCGTCGAGGAGTGGGGTCCGGACGCGCCGGAGGACTCGCTGGCCAAGGAAGTCGCGCGCGGCCTGCTCGGCACGACGCCGGTGATCGCCGGCGCCGGCCTGACGACGCCGATCGCCTACCGCTGGAAGACGCAGGTCAACGAGAACGCCAAGCAGCCGGCCTTCTGGCACGAACTGCCGGAGCTCGACCACAACGAGATCGTCGGCTGGGAAGGGGCGCAGGACGTGGGCCGCTTCTCCGCGGTGTTCCTCGACGACTCCGACGCGCATCCGCGCGTGAAGGAGCGGATGGACTTGACCGAGCAGTCGATCGCCGCCAACGCAGTCGCCAGCTTCCGTCTGGAGACCCGCGGGGAAACGACGATCGAGCGCGTCATCTCGCTCGTGCTGCTCGGCGATCTCGTGTCGATCTACCTGGCCGCGCTGCGCGGCGTCGATCCGGGGCCGGTCAAGGCGATCGACGAGCTGAAGGCGGCGCTCGAGCAGCGCTGAGCTCGTTTCGGGCGTCGCTGAGCCGGTCTGCAGCGGCTGAGATCGGCAAGGGCGTGTGATAAGTTCAGGCTCGGCCGAGGAGCGCTGCGACGGGCAACGAACCGCCACGCTCGGCCGTCCTCTGCAGCAAGGGCGCTCACCTGACAGACAGGAGGCTTCCTCATGTCCTCGATGACCCCCACCGCCGTCGCCACGGAGACCGACTTCAAGGTCGCCGATCTCTCGCTCGCCGAGTTCGGCCGCAAGGAGATCGTGCTCGCCGAGCACGAGATGCCCGGGCTGATGTCGATCCGCGCCGAGTACGCCGATGCGCAGCCGCTGAAGGGCGCGCGCATCACCGGCTCGCTGCACATGACGATCCAGACGGCCGTGCTGATCGAGACGCTGACTGCGCTCGGCGCCGAGGTGCGCTGGTGCAGCTGCAACATCTTCTCCACGCAGGACCACGCCGCGGCGGCCGTCGCGGTCGGCCCCGACGGGACGGTGGATGACCCGCAGGGCATCCCCGTGTTCGCCTGGAAGGGCGAGACGCTCGAGGAGTACTGGTGGTGCACCGAGCAGGTGCTCCGCTGGCCCGAGGACGAGGACGGCTCGATCGGGCCGAACATGATCCTCGACGACGGCGGCGACGCGACGCTGCTCGTGCACAAGGGCACCGAGTACGAGAAGGCCGGCGCCGTGCCCGACCCGTCGACTGCCGATTCGGAGGAGCACGAGGTCATCCTCAAGACGCTCACGCGCACGCTCGAGGAAGACCCTCAGCGCTGGACGCGCGTCGGGCAGGGCATCAAAGGCGTCACCGAGGAGACGACGACCGGCGTGCACCGCCTCTACGAGATGGTCGAGTCCGGCGAGCTGCTGTTCCCGGCGATCAACGTCAACGACTCGGTGACGAAGTCGAAGTTCGACAACCTCTACGGCTGCCGCCACTCGCTGATCGACGGGATCAACCGCGCGACCGACGTGATGATCGGCGGCAAGGTCGCCGTCGTGTGCGGCTTCGGCGACGTCGGCAAGGGCTGCGCCGAATCGCTGCGCGGCCAGGGCGCTCGCGTGATCGTCACCGAGATCGACCCGATCTGCGCGCTGCAGGCCTCGATGCAGGGCTACGAGGTCAAAACGCTCGACGAAGTGCTCGAGAGCGCGGACATCTTCATCACGACGACGGGCAACAAGGACATCATCACGGCCGCGCAGATGGGGCGCATGAAGCACCAGGCGATCGTCGGCAACATCGGCCACTTCGACAACGAGATCGACATCTCCGGCCTCTCACAGGTCGCTGGGATCGAGCGCGTAAACATCAAGCCGCAGGTCGACAAGTGGGTCTTCCCGGACGGCCACGCGATCATCATGCTCTCCGAGGGGCGCCAGCTGAACCTGGGCAACGCGACGGGCCACCCGAGCTTCGTGATGAGCAACTCGTTCTCCAACCAGACGATCGCGCAGATCGAGCTGTTCTCCAAGAACGACGAGTACGAGAAGAAGGTCTACGTGCTGCCCAAGCACCTCGACGAGAAGGTCGCCCGGCTGCACCTCGACGCGCTCGGCGTGAAGCTGACCAAGCTGAGCCCCGAGCAGGCCGCCTACATCGGCGTGCCCGTAGAGGGTCCGTACAAGCCGGATCACTACAGGTATTAGGCCCGGCGAGGCGAGACTGCGTTGATGCGTTTTCGCCCCCGCTGGGGGCATGAGCAAGGGGCGATCGCCGGCAAGGCGCAGGATCTTGCCGGCGCTTGCCCGGCTCGGCCCGCGAGCGCCGGCGAGATCCTGGGCCGCCGGTGAAGGCGATGGTTCTAGCCGCTGGGCTGGGTACGCGTCTGCGCCCGCTCACGTACGAGATCACGAAGCCGATGGTGCCGGTGCTCGACCGTCCGGTGATGGAGCACATCCTCGACCTGATCGACCGGCACGACTTCGGGGGGACGATCGCCAACCTGCACTACTTCCCGGAGACGATCCGCGAGTATTTCGGCGAGCGCATCTCCTACAGCTTCGAGGAGCAGCTGCTAGGGACGGCGGGCGGAGTGCGCGCCTGCGCGGAGTTCTTCGGCGACGAGCCTTTCCTCGTGATCTCGGGCGACGCGCTGACGGACATCGACCTGAGCGCGTTCGCGGCACGTCACCGCGAGGCCGGGGGAATCGCCACGCTGGCGGTCAAGCGCGTGCCGGACACGCGCGAGTACGGAGTCGTCCTGCACGACCGCGACGGTCGTATCACGGGCTTTCAGGAGAAGCCTGAGCCGGACGAGGCGCTGTCGGACCTCGGCAACTGCGGCATCTACATGTTCGACCCGAGCATCTTCGACTACTTCCCCGACACGCCGTTCGTGGACTGGGCCAAAGACGTCTACCCGGCGCTGCTCGAGAACGACGTGCCCTTCTACATCCATGAGCTGTCGGAGTACTGGAACGACGTCGGCTCGCTGGCCGAGCTGCGCCAGGGCACGTTCGACGCGCTGCACGGCAAGCTGCACCTGGAGATGCAGGGCGAAGAGCTGCAGCCCGGCCTGACCGTCGTCGGCGGCTCGCCGCTGCGCGAGGACACCGAGTTCGAAGGCGCCGTGTGGATCGGGCGCGACGTGCAGATCGGCTCGGGCGTGCGCTTGATGGGGCCGATCGTGCTCGGCGACGGGGCGGTGGTGGGCGACGGCGCGCAGCTGCGCGAAAGCATCGTCTTCCCGGGCACCGAGCTCGCCGCCGGCTCGATCCAGATCGGCGCGATCGCCGGTCACGGCGGGATCCTGCAGAGCCTGCGCCGCCGCTAGCCGCGCCGTTCGCCGCCGCCTCGGTTGCCGCTTAACACGAAAGGGCCCGCTGCAGCGGGCCCCTTCGCGGAAAGTGAGTCTTGTGACAGTTGTCAGCATAGCAAGCGGACGCCCCGTTGTCGAGCGCCGCACGGCGGGCCCTCAGATGGCTTCGTAGCGCTCGCGCCGCTGCTGCTCGCGCTCTGACTCGGCGAGCGCGCGCACGAACAGCACGACGAGCGCGATGCCCATCACGAGCGATTGCTCGACGGCCATCACGATCCCGGCGATCGACTGGTCGTCGTGCGCGGAGAGGCCCCACACGCGGGCGTGGTGGACGTAGTAGGCGTACAGCGCGGTCGGCGCGAACGCCAACCCCATGCCGAGCGCGCCGACGAACAGCTTGGTCGAGCCCATGTAGGCGATCGGGCCGAGGCCGGCCAGGCGCAGGCGCGCGCGGATCGGCGAGAGCAGGTGCCACCAGTAGAGCGAGCCGGCGATCAGGAAGCTGAGGTGCTCGAGCACGTGCACGAGGGGGTGGCGCAGCGCCACGTCGTAGGCGGCCGGAATGTGCCATGCCCAGATCACGGCGACATAGAGGACGACGGCGAAGGCGGGGCTCGCGAGCGCGCCGGCCCGGCGCTCGAGATCGTGGATGGCGCGCGTGATCGGGCGCAGGATCACCTTCGTGAAACCGAGGATCGCGAGGATCGGGATCGCGTCGAGCAGCAGCACGTGCTGGATCATGTGCATCAGGAAGAGCTGGTCGGCCAGCTCGTCGATCGGCGAGACCAGCGCGGCGAGCGTGCACAGCAGCGCGCCGAGGAAGCAGCCCAGGCGCCACACGGGGGCATCGGCGGCGGGCCGCGGCGAATCGCCGCTGCGCACGTGCGCCCAGCGCCTGACATACGCCCCGCCGGCGATCGCGACGCCGACCAGGACGCCCGGTTCGAAGGTCCACGAGAGGTTCGCGGCGGCGGCCGGCAGGTTCGCGCTCACGAGCCGATTCTGTCACCGCCCCGATGCGGGCGCCGATGTGGACGTTCGGATGATTGTGGGTAAGTACGTGGACATCCGCCAGTCGCGGGCGTAGCATCTTGGACAAGCGCCAGACAACCAGCCGACCAAAGGAGCCTGTGATGCAGATTGACATCAAGGGTCGAAATGTTCCGGTCACCGACGAGATCCGCGCACACGCGACTCGACGCCTGGACAAGGTCGCGCGGCAGGTCTCTGAGCTCGCGCGCGTGGAGATCGAGATCTTCAAGGAGCCCAACCCGCGGGTCGCCGACTGCCACGTCGCCGAGGCGACGCTCTACCTGAAGGGCGTCACGCTGCGTGCTCGCGACCGCTCGCCGGAGATGCTCCACTCGCTCAACTTGATGCTCGACGAGCTGGCTCGCCAGGTCAAGCGCCACCGCGACAAACGCCGTCATCGGCGCGAGGCGCGCGTAGCCGCTGCCAACCGCCGCTCGGCGGCCGAGGCGGCGGCACAGATGTTCGGGCAGCCCGCTTCCCAACCGGCCTCGCAGCCGGGGGTCTGAGCTGCTCGGCGCGCCCACGGCGGCGCGCAGTGCGGTTCGCAGCGACGTTTAGCCGGTAGCTCCGTCGGGTAGAGACAGCCGCGTCCGGTTGTCTCATATGGAGGGGCGTCTGTGGGGTCACGCGGCTGGGGAATCGGTGGACGAGGCGCGGGCGCGTCGAGGATCGTTCGTGCGCTTTCGGGCGCGCTGCTCGCGGCGTTGGTCTGCGCCGCCGCAGCGCAGGCAACGCACGGCTCGCTCTCGCTGCCGGCGCAGAAGGGCACGGCCACGCGACCGGGGCCGGCGGTCCTGTATCAGCCGCTCGCACAGGCGCCGCAGCTGGAAAACGCCAAGGGCAGCGGCTGGCACGCCAAGCCGATCCTGGTCTCCGGCGCAAGCGCGTATCGCCGCGGCGAGTTCCTCTACCAGGGCTACGTCTACGACGACCACGGCGCCAAGGAGGCGGTCGACCCGACGAACCCGATGATCTCCCCGGGCGGTGACCCCTCGGGCGGCGACACGTTCTCCGAATCGAACGGCACCTACACCTACCCGACCGGCCCCGGCTATGACGAGAACGCGGCCAACCTGATCGAGCTGCGGGTACGCCCGAAGGGCAAAGCGACGGCGTTCCGGATCACGCTCAACACGCTGGAGAACCCCGACCTGGTGGCGACGGCGATCGCGATCGGCGGCAAAGAAGGCGAAACCCATCCGTTCCCGTTCGGCGCCAACGTGAGCGCGCCGGCGCAGTACTTCCTCACGGTGCACGGCGAATCCGCATCTCTCACCGACGCGGTCACCGGCACGGAGGTGCCGGGTCCGGCGCCGAGCGTGAGCGTCGACCTCGGACGCCGCCAGATCACGGTCGAAGTGGCGCACAGCGAGTGGAACCCGGGAACGTCGACCGTGCGGCTCGCGGCCGGCGTCGGCCTGTGGAACGCGAGCACCGGCAGCTATCTGCTGCCTGGGGCGGAGGCGAGCGCGACACAGCCTGGAGGCGCGGGGCCGAACCCTGCGCCGCCGGCCTTCTTCGACGTGGCCTTCCGCTTCAACGCGCAGGAGCCGATGCCGGGGACGCCTGGACCGCAGACCGAGACGAGCCCGGCCTACTGGCGCGAGTCGGCGCAGGCACAGGCGCTCGCGGGCGGCGACATCAGCGAATTCCACGCCGAAGTCGACTTCGCCAAGCTGATCGCCAAAAGCGAGGACGACATGCCGGGGCAGCCGACCGGCGTGCCCCAGAGCGGCGCCTTCGACCGCATCCTCGCCTCGCACTTCTCAGACGGCCAGGGCGCCGACTACGCGACCGGCGGCTGCGGCAGCTCGAACGCCTGCATCGGCGAGATGCGTGGGCAGCTGCTGCCGTACGCGATCTACGTCCCGAGCGCAGCGCAGCCGAGCACGGGCTGGGGCGCGACGCTGCTCTTGCACTCGCTCTCGGCCAACTACAACCAGTTCGCCGGCACGAAGAACCAGTCCGAGTTCGCCGCGCGCGGGCCGGGCTCGATCGTGTTCACGCCCTCAGGGCGCGGGCCCGACGGCTGGTACTACGACCGCGCCGGAGCGGACACCTTCGAAGTGTGGGCCGACGTGGCCGCGCATTACCACCTGAACCCGTCCTTCACGGACATCGCCGGCTACTCGATGGGCGGCTACGGTACGTACAAGTTCGCCAGCCAGTTCCCCGACCTGTTCACGCGGGCGCAGCCGACCGTCGGACCGCCGGGCCTCGGCGTGTGGGTGCCGCCGGGCGAACCGCAACCGGGCGGCAACCAGTCGTTGACCGAGCGGATGCTCGGCTCGGTGCGCAACGTGCCGTTCTTGATCTGGAACGAGACGACCGACGAGCTCGTGCCGATCGCGGGCGTGCTCGAACAGGTCAAAGCGCTCGACGACCTCGGTTACCGCTACGAGTTCGACCAGTTCCAGGCCGGCGAGCACCTGACGCTGGCGCTCAACGACGAATACGCGCCGGCAGCCGCCTTCCTCGGGACGGAAACGATCGACCCCAACCCGGCGCACGTGACATACGTCGACAACCCGACGATGGACTTCCCCGCGGACGGCACGGCGGCGGGTCACGCCTACTGGGTGTACGGCGTCTCGCTGCGCGACGGCGGCGGCACGGCGCCGCTGGGCAAGGTCGACGTGCGCTCACACGGCTTCGGCCTGGGCGATCCGACGCCTTCGGCCACGCAGAGCGGCGCGGGTGCGCTCACGGGCGGGCAGATCCCCGCGATTCCGTACACGAGTCAGAGCAAGAGCTGGGAACCGGCGCCGAGCGAGGCGAAGGCCGACACGCTCGAGATCAACGCGACGAACGTGTCCGCGGTGACGATCGACGCGAAACGGGCGAAGGTGAACTGCAAAGCGCACCTCAACGTCGTCACCGACGGCCCGCTGACGGTCACGCTGGCCGACTGCTCGGGGGTCAAAAGCACGCCGGTGAGCTTCAGCTTCGGCTGATCGCAGGCGCCGGCCGCCGACCGGCAGGCGCGGGTCCGCCGAGAGCTATCCTTGGCCCATGCCATCCCTGCTCGATCGCGCGCTGAACGTCGGCGAGGCGAAGAAGTACAAGGAATACCAGAAGCGCGTCGCGCTGATCAACGCGTTCGAGCCCGAGCTCGAACACGACTCGGACGTCGAGCTGCGCGAGCGGATGGACGCCCTGCGCGAGCGCGCCGCCGACGGCGAGTCGCTCGAGGCGCTGCTGCCTGAGTGCTTCGCGATCGTGCGCGAGACGGGCAAGCGCACGATGCAGATGCGCCATTTCGACGTGCAGATGGTCGGCGCGATGGCGCTCAACGACGGGCAGATCGCGGAGATGAAGACCGGCGAGGGCAAGACGCTGACGGCGACGCTCGCCGTCGTGCTCAACTCGCTCGCCGTGCGCGAGGACACGCCGGAGGGCGAGCAGCCGCAGCGCAAGGGCGTGCACGTGGTGACGGTCAACGACTACCTGGCCAGGCGCGACGCCGAATGGATGAGCCCGATCTACGACGCGCTCGGCGTGAGCGTCGGCGTGCTGGAGAACATGCAGCAGCCGGAGCAGAAGCACGCCGCCTATGCCTGCGACGTGGTCTACGGCACCAACTCGGAGTTCGGCTTCGACTACCTGCGCGACAACATGGCCACGGACCTCTCCGAAAAGGTCCAGCGCGGGCACCCGTTCGCGATCGTGGACGAGGTCGACAACATCCTGATCGACGAGGCGCGCACGCCGCTGATCATCTCGGGAGCGCCCGAACAGGCGGCCGACCTGTACGTCAAGTTCGCCCGCCTGGCGCCGCAGATGAAGGCGGGCAAGACCCCCGAGGGGATGGACCCGCGCTCGAAGAAGTCGTTCGTCGCGGACTTCGACTTCGAGATCGACGAGAAGCAGAAAACGGTCGCGATCACCGAGCAGGGCGTCGCCAAGGCCGAGAAATTCCTGCGCATCGATCACCTCTACCGCGCCGAGAACGGCCACCTGGTCAACCACCTGATCCAGGCGCTGCGCGCCGAGGCGCTGTACAAGCGCGACGTCGACTACGCGGTGATCGACGGCGAGGCCAAGATCATCGACGAGTTCACCGGCCGCATCCTCGACGGGCGCCGCTGGTCGGAGGGCCTGCACCAGGCGATCGAGGCCAAGGAGGGCGTCTCGATTCAGGAGGAGAACCAGACGCTCGCGACGATCACCTACCAGAACTTCTTCCGTCTCTACGACAAGCTCTCGGGCATGACCGGCACGGCGCTGACGGAGGCGACCGAGTTCATGAAGATCTACGAGCTGCCGGTCGTGCAGGTGCCGACCAATATGGAGATGGTCCGCAACGACCGCAATGACCAGATCTACAAGACCAAGGAGGGCAAGTGGAACGCCGTGGTCAAAGAGATCGCGGCACGCCACGAGAACGGGCAGCCGGTGCTCGTAGGGACGATCTCGGTCGAGGTCTCCGAACTGCTCGGCGAGCGCCTGACCAAGCACGGGATCCAGCACACGGTCCTCAACGCCAAGCCCGAGCACGCCGAACGCGAGGCGGAGATCGTCGCCGAGGCGGGCCAGCCGGGCGCGGTCACGATCGCGACGAACATGGCCGGGCGTGGCGTGGACATCAAGCTCGGCGGAAACGCCGAGCACCTGGTGCGTCTGGAGCTCGCCCGCCAGGGCATCGAGCCGGATGCCGAGGACTACGAGCAGCGCATGGCCGACGTGCTGCCGGCGATCGACGCGAAAGTGGAGGAGGACCGCCAGCACGTGATGGCCGCCGGGGGCCTGTTCATCTGCGGCACTGAGCGCCACGAGTCGCGCCGCATCGACAACCAGCTGCGCGGGCGAGCCGGGCGCCAGGGCGACCCGGGCGAGAGCCGCTTCTTCCTCTCGGCCGAGGACGACCTGGTGCGCCTGTTCGCGGGCGACCGCATCTACCGCATCCTCGACAAACTCGGCGGCGTCGACGAGGAGGGCAACGAGGAACCGATCGAGGCGGGGATGCTCTCCAAGCAGATCGAGAAAGCCCAGAAGAAGGTCGAGGAACAGAACTTCCTGATTCGCAAGCGCGTGCTCGAGTACGACGACGTGATGAACGAGCAGCGCCGCGTGATCTACGCCTATCGCGATGAGGTGCTCGAAGGCAAGAGCATCGGCGAGGAGGCGCGCCGCGAGGTGGCGGGCGTGATCGAGCGCACGATCGACCAGTACACGCCGGGCGACTTCATGGAGGACTGGGACCTCGACGGCCTGTTCACGGCGCTCGGGCAGTTCTTCCCGATCGATCTCGGCGAGGAGGATCTCGACCCCGAGCGTGTAGACCGCGTCGTGCTGACCGACCGCATCACCGAGCTGGCGATGGAGCGCTACGAGGCGCGCGAGCAGGCGCTGGGCGAGGAGCTGATGGGCGCGCTGGAGCGCTTCCTGCTTCTGCAGATCATCGACGAACGCTGGCGCGAGCACCTGTTCGACATGGACTACCTGCGCGAGGGCATCCACCTTCGCGGCTTCGCCCAGATCGACCCGCTCGTGGCGTACAAGAACGAGGCGTTCACCTTGTTTGGCGATTTGATGAACAGCGTCTGGACCGACTACGCGCGGATGATCTTCAACGTCGAAGTCAACGTCGAGGGCGAGAACGGCGGCGGCGCTCCCGCACCCAGCTTCGCCGCCGCCGGCAGCTCGACGCGCGCCGGGCGGGTCTCATACTCGGGTGGCGAAAGCGCCGTCGGCGCCGGCGCACTGGCCGCCGCGGCGGCGGCCGCCGGGGGCGCGCAGGGCGGTTTCGGCGAAATCGACGCCGACGAAGAAGCGATGCCCGTTGTCGAGCAGCGCGTGGTCGACGACGAGCACCAGGTGGGGCGCAACGATCCCTGCTGGTGCGGCTCGGGTAAGAAGTTCAAGAAGTGTCACGGCGCCTAGGGCGCCGGCAGGCCCCAGGGCGCGTCGATCGCGATGCGCCAGCCGTCGGGGCCGCGCGTATAGACGACGACGGAGCTGCTGCGCTGCGCGAAAGGCTCGTGCTCGCCGTTGGTCCCGTTCAGCGTTAGCGCGCCGACGACGGTTGCGACGTCGCCGGCTACGAACACGTTGGACACGTCGATCTCCAGCCGCACGCCGTTCTCGACGAGCGCCTGCAGCGCAGCGGCCACGGCTGGCTTGCCGCGAACGGTCTCGCCGTCGGGCTGGACGATCGTCGCGTCGTCGGTCCACAGCTCGACCGCGGCGCGAACGTCGCCGGCGCTGATCGCGGCGGCGAAGGCCTCTGCCAGCGCCTCTGGGGTGTCGGTCGGCACGGCGCGAGCATATTGACGCGCGTCCGTCGCGGCGGCGTTGATAGCGTGGAGGCGTGGCCAGCACCGCTCCCAGCGAGTCGACTCCTGAGCGCCTGGCCTCGATCCGCGAGCAGATGAAACTGCTCTCGGACTATCTTTGACCCGGCTGCGCTGGGCGAGCGCGTGGCGGCGCTCGAGACGGAGATGGGTGCGGCGGGCTTCTGGGATGACTCCGAGCGCGCCGCCGCGGTGTCGGGCGAGCACTCGCGCGCGAGCAGGCGCCTGGAGCAGTTCGAGAAGCTGAAGGGCGACGTCGAGGACCTCGACGCACTGGTGCAGATGGCCGTCGAGGACGAGTCGCTGCAGGCGGAGGTCGATGAGCAGATCGCCTCGGTCGAGGCGCGGCTGGCCGAGCTCGAGGAGCAGCGGCTGTTCTCGGGCGATTACGACGCGGGCGACGCGCTGGTCACGGTCAACGCGGGGGCGGGGGGCACCGACGCCCAGGACTGGGCCGAGATGGTCCTGCGCATGGAGATGCGCTGGGCCGAGCGACGTGGCTTCCAGGTCGCGCTGCTCGAGGTCAGCCCAGGCGAGGAAGCCGGGATCAAGTCGGCGACGTTCCAGGTCTCCGGCGAGAACGCCTACGGGCTGCTCGGCGCCGAGCGCGGTGTGCACAGGCTGGTGCGCCTGTCGCCGTTCGACTCCGCCCACCGCCGCCAGACGAGCTTCGCCGGCGTCGAGGTGGCGCCGGTCGTCAAAGACACGGGTGAGATCGAGATCAACGAGGACGACCTGCAGGTGGACACCTATCGCGCGTCGGGCGCCGGCGGGCAACACGTCAACAAGACCGACTCGGCCGTGCGCATCACGCACCGCCCGAGCGGGATCGTCGTGCAATGCCAGAACGAGCGCTCGCAGTCCTCGAACCGAGCGACGGCGATGGCGATGCTGCGCGCCAAGCTGCTCGAGCAGCGCGAGCGCGAGCGCCAGGAAGAGATCGCGCGCGAGAAGGGCGAGGCGCAGGACGTGAACTTCGGCTCGCAGATCCGCTCGTATGTGCTACACCCGTACACGATGGTCAAGGATCACCGCACGGGGCACGAGATGGGCGATGTGCAGCGGGCGCTCGACGGCGACCTCGACGACTTCGTGCGCGCCTACCTGCTCTCGGCGGCCTCCGTGAAGGCCTAGCGTTGGCCGCTCGCGCAGGCTCCTCGGTGCCCGGGCTGACGGCGGAGCAGCTGGTGGAGCTCGTAGGACGCGCGCTGGCCGAGGACGTCGGCGCCGGCGATGTGACGAGCGAGGCGACGGTTGCAGCCGAGTCGCGCGCTCGCGCGCTGATCACGCAGAAGGCGCCGGGTGCGATCTACGGCCTGGACGTTGCGGAAGCCGTGTTCACGGCGCTCGACGAGCACGCGCGGATCGATCGCCTGGTCGAGGAGGGCGCCTGGCGCGAGCAGGGTGGACCGGTGATGTCGATCGACGCTGGCGCGCGCGCCCTGCTGACAGCCGAGCGTACGGGGCTGAACTTCCTCGCCCACCTCTCGGGCGTGGCGAGCATGGCGGCGCTGGCCGCGCGCGCCGTGCAGGGCACCGGAGCGAAGGTGCTCGATACGCGCAAGACGACGCCGGGACTGCGGCTGCTGGAGAAGGCCGCCGTGGCGGCCGGCGGCGCCAGCATCTATCGCGTGGGGCTGTTCGACGCGATCCTGATCAAGGAGAACCACATCGCGGCCGCCGGGGGAATCGCGCCCGCCGTCGAGCGAGCCCGCGCGGCAGCGCCGCAGCTGGCCGCGACGCTAGAGGTCGAGGTGCGCGACGCGGGCGAGATCGACGAGGCGTTGCAGGCGGGCGCGCCGCGGCTGTTGCTGGACAACATGGACGAGCAGCAGCTGCGCGCGGCGGTCGCGCAGGTCGCCGGTCGGGCCGAGCTCGAGGCGAGCGGCGGCGTGACGCTTCAGAGCTTGAGGACGATCGCCGAAACCGGCGTCGGCTGGATCTCGATGGGCGCGCTGACTCACTCTGCGCCGGCGCTCGACCTCTCGCTGATGCTCGAGCTTGCCGGCTGAGGCGGGTCGGGGATCGGCGCTGCGCCACGGGCTGGCCTGCCGCCACGCGGGTCCGGAAGGGGCGATGCCAGGGATAGAATGAACGTGATGGACCTGCCGATGGCGCCCACGCTGGCTGCGGCCGAGAAGGTGCAAGATCACCTCGCCCCTGCTGAGATCGTTGCGCTGAAGCAGGAGGTGCGGGCGCTGGCCGAGGAGCGCCATGCCGTGATCCTCGCGCACAACTACCAGGTGCCGGAGATTCAGGACGTGGCCGATTACGTAGGCGATTCGCTGGGGCTCTCGCGTCGAGCGGCGGCTGCGACGGAGGCCGAGGTGATCGCCTTCTGCGGCGTGCACTTCATGGCGGAGACGGCCTCGATCCTGTGCCCGGAGAAGACCGTGCTGATCCCGGACCTCGACGCCGGCTGCTCGCTGGCCGCCTCGATCGACGCCGAGCAGCTCGCGTCGTGGCGTTCGCAGTATCCCGACGGCGTGGTCGTGATGTACGTCAACACGACGGCCGAGGTGAAGGCGCTGACCGACTACTGCTGCACCTCGGCGAACGCGGTCGACGTGGTGCGCCACATCTACGAGACGCATGGTCCGGACACGGAGATCCTGTTCGGCCCGGACATGTGGCTCGGCGCGTACGTCGAGAAGGAGCTCGGCAAAAGAATGCACGTGTGGGATGGTGAGTGCCACGTGCACGCGGGGATCCGCCCGGCCGACATCGAGGAGATCCGCGCGGCGCACCCGGGGGCCGACTTCCTGATCCATCCTGAGTGCGGCTGCACGACGAGCGTGATGGAGTACGTCGCCGCCGGCGACATCTCCGGTGAGGGCGTGCACATGCTCTCGACGGGCGGCATGCTCCGCTACGCCGAGCAGGCCGAGTCGGCGGCGGCGCCGAGCCATGCCAACGGCGAGCTGGCCGGGCAGGTGCACGAACCGGGCTTCGAGCGCTCCACGCAGGCGGCCGAGCAGAACGGTGGCCCGGGCCAGGTGCGCGACGTTGTCGTGGCAACCGAGACGGGGATGCTCTACCCGCTGCAGATGGCCGCGCCGGACGTCAACTTCGTCGCGGCCAACCCGCGCGCGGCTTGTGTGTACATGAAGATGATCACGCTGCACAAGCTGCGCGACGCGCTGCGGGACATAAAGTTCGAGGTGCGCGTGCCCGAGGAGATCGCCGTGCGGGCGCGGGTGCCGATCGACCGGATGGTCGCGCTGGGCTAGCCAGCTGCGAGGGCAGCCGAGCTAGAACTCCTCAACCGAGTGCGGCCCGACGCAGGCGACGGCGAGCTTGTCGGCGACGCCGGCCGCCACCTCCCGCACCTCGTCGAAGGTCACGGCGTCGAGCGCGGCGATCGCCTCGTCGGGGTCGATCGACTCGCCGAAGACGATCTGCTGGTTGGCGGCATAGCGCGCGACGGCGTTGGTGTTCTCGAAGGACAGCACGAGCCTTCCGGCGGCGTAGGCGCGGGCGCGCTGCACCTCCTCCTCGGTCGGCCCGTCGTCGCGCAACTCGTCGACGATCTCGCGCATGCGCGTGTAGGCCTCGATGCACTTGGCCGAGTCGAGACCCGATCCGAGTTGCAGGATGGGCACGTCGGCGAAGGCGTGGTTGATCGCGTAGACCGAGTAGCAGAGGCCGCGTTTCTCGCGGATCTCATCGAACAGGCGCGAGCCCATCGAGCCGCCTAGCAGCGTCGAGTAGATGCCTAGCGCGGCCCGTTCGCGCACGTCGCCAACGGCGACGTCGGGCCGGTAGATCATCCGCAGGTGCGACTGGTTGGTGTCGCGCTGCTCGACGAGCTTCTCGGGCTCGAACGCCGGTGCGGGCTCGTAGGGGTCGGGGCCGGGCAGCTCGGGAAAGCGGCCGAACAGCTCCTGCAGCTCTGACTCCGCCGGCAGGTGCTCGAGGTTGCCGACGAGAAAGGCGCCGCCGTTGGCGCCCGACCAGCGGCGCTGGCGGAAGGC
Source organism: Solirubrobacteraceae bacterium (assembly GCA_035473995.1). Classification (GTDB taxonomy): domain Bacteria; phylum Actinomycetota; class Thermoleophilia; order Solirubrobacterales; family Solirubrobacteraceae; genus Palsa-744. Next base: position 56,478 of record DATINR010000011.1, on the reverse strand, counting down.
GACGATGCCCTCGCGCGTGAAGCTGCGCAGGTTCTCCTCCGGGCCGAGCACGGTCCGCCCGAGCGGGTGATCGCCGAAGGCGGCTTTGTCGATCAGGTACTCGGCGACCATCGAGGGCTGGTCGAAGGCGCGGTTGATCTCCTGGATCACGACGCCGCGCTCGCGGTCGAGCTCCTCGGGATCGATCTTGGGCCGACCGACGAAGTCGCTCAGCAGGTCGATCGCGGCGGGCGCGCTCTCGGCGCGCACCGTGATGTGGAAAGCGACGACGTCGTGGCTGGTGTAGGCGTTGAGTACGCCGCCGAGCCGCTCGGCGGTCTCGTTGACATCTGAGTAGTTCGGGTACTTCTCCCCGCCCTTGAACACGAGGTGCTCGAGGAAGTGCGCCATGCCGTTCTCCTCGGGGCGCTCGTTGCGCGCGCCGGCGTCGAAGGCGACGAGCACGGTCAGCGCGCGCGTGCCGGGCAGCGCGATCCTGTGGATCGGCAGCCCGTTGGAGGCGGTCGTGGTCGTCTCGATCCGGCCCATGCGTGGCTCACGATAGCCGCCGCTGCTCGAGCGCACGGAAGCGGGCTCGACGCGGGCGCAGGGAACGTGCAAATCCCGTTGCATGCAGGCGCTCTTGCCCTCTCGGCCGGGTGCCCACGGTACCGTCACGGGCCATGCCAGCGACCAACAACGCCGTCCCGCAGGGCCGGGACAGGCGCACACGAGACCTGCCACCGCCCGCACGCGAGCGTCGCCGCGGCGAGCACGCGGCAACGAGCGCCGCGCCGCGCAACATCGCCCCGCCGCAGCGCGACCCGCGCGACGCGGTCGTCGAGTTCCGCGGCGTGTCAAAGCTCTACGGCCCCGGCGGAGTCGGCTTGGAGCGCGCAACGTTCGCGGTGCGCCGTCAGGAGATGGTCTTCCTCGTCGGCCCGACGGGCTCGGGCAAGTCGACGATCATGCGACTGCTGATCAAGGAGCTCGAGCCGACGGACGGGCGCATCCGCGTGGCCGGGCGCGATCTGTCGGAGATCGAGCACAAGAAGGTGCCCTACTACCGCCGCAACGTCGGCGTCGTGTTTCAGGACTTCAAGCTGCTGCCGACGCGCACGGTGTACGACAACATCGCCTATGCGCTGCAGGTGACGGGCACCTCGCGCAAGCAGATCCGCGCGACGCTGCCCGACATCCTGCGCCTGACGGGGCTCTCGACGAAGCTGCACAACTACCCGCACCAGCTCTCCGGCGGCGAGCAGCAGCGCGTGGCGGTGGCGCGCGCGTTCGCGGCCCATCCGCCGCTGCTCCTGGCGGACGAGCCGACGGGCAACCTCGACCCGGAGACCTCGATCGGGATCATGCAGCTGCTCTACCGGATCAACCGCGCGGGCACGACCGTGATCGTGGCCTCGCACGACAACGAGATGGTCGACCGCATGCGCCGCCGCGTGATCGAGCTCAAGCGCGGGCGGATCGTGCGCGACGAGGCCTCCGGCCTGTACGGCGCGCGCGAGGAGAACACCGACGAGCTCGGCGAGCGCCTCAAACGGGAAGCCACGTGAGGCCGGGCTTCTTCCTCAAAGAGTCGTTCCGCTCGATCAAGCGCAACGCGCTGCCGAGCTTCGCGGCGCTCGCCTCGGTGCTCGTCACGACACTGGTGCTCGGCGTCTTCATCCCGGTCGTCGAGGCGACCAACGGCGCGGCCAACGACGTGCGTGGCCGGGTGCTCGTGGACGTCGACATGACGACGAGCGCGACCCCGGCCGAAGTCGCGCGCGTGCGCGGCGAGCTGCAGCGGGCGCCGCACGTGAAGAGCATCCAGTACGTCTCAAAGCAGCAGGGCTACGAACAGGAGAAGAAGCGCAACCCGCAGGCCTTCGCGCTGATCGGCTACAACCCGCTGCCGGACATCTTCCGCATCACGCCGGACAAGCCGGAGAACTCGGCGGCCGTGCGCAAGGAGCTCGACCAGTCGAGCCCGCTCGGCACCCGGCTGGTGACCGATCCGGCGATCGCGGCCGTGCAGAACCGCCAGGCGCAGACAAACCAGATCCTCTCTGCCACGCGCGTGATCAAGATCACGATGGCACTGCTCGCGGCGCTGCTCGTGCTCGCCTCGATTCTCTTGATCTCGAACACGATTCGCCTCTCGCTGTTCTCGCGCCGGCGCGAGGTCGAGGTGATGAAGCTGGTTGGCGCGACCGACTGGTTCATCCGCTGGCCGTTCGTGCTCGAGGGGCTGTTCCTGGGGGCGCTCGGTGGGGCGGCTGCGATTGGCCTGCTGGCGCTCGCGAAGGTGACGCTCGTCGACCCGCTGGCGAACACGGTCAAGCTGATCTCCCAACCCGACATGATCGCCTTCCCGCTGCTGATCGCGATCCTGATGGCGTGCGCGATCGCCGTCTCGGCGGCTGGATCGGGCATCTCGCTGCGGCGCTTCCTCAAGGTCTGACCCGTAGGCTTGGGCAGCGATGCCCCCGCGCAGACGACAGCCGCTGTTGGCGGTGCTGGCCATCGCCTTGCCGGTGCTGCTGGTCCTGGGGGTCTACCTCGGCGGTCATCCGGAAGACCTGCCGAGCTTCGCGCGTTCGACGTTCGTGGCCCACGAGGAAACGCGCGTGGTCAGTGAAGCGATCGACCGGATCGCAAGCGACTACTACCGCCCGATCGCCAAGAGCCGCCTGACCAACGGCTCGATCTCCGGCGCGGTCGCGAGCCTCGGCGACCGCTTCTCTCACTACCTCTCGCCGAAGGAGTTCCGCGAATTCAACGCTCCGCCGAGCTTCACGGGCATCGGCGTGTCGGTCGCCCCCGCCAAGCAGGGGCTGCGCGTGGCGAAGGTCTTCGACGCATCGCCGGCCGCGCGAGCTGCGATGCGCGAGGGCGATGTGATCGTCGCCGTCGGCGCACGCAAGCTCGCCGGGGTTCCCGCGGAAAAGGCGATCGCGCTGATCAAGGGGCCGCCGGGCACGGACGTGAAGCTCGGCGTCCAGCAGCGCCGCGACGGACACACCGCGCTGAACACGCTCACGCTGACGCGAGCGACGATCAACGAGCCGGTCGTGGCATCGCTGACGAAGTCGGCCCAGGGCAAGAAGCTCGGCGTCGTCGGGCTGGCGACCTTCAGCCCGGGCGCGCACGGGGAAGTACGCGAAGGAGTCGAGCATGAGCTGCACAAAGGCGCGCGCGGGATCGTGCTCGACCTGCGGGCCAACGGCGGCGGTCTCGTCGAGGAGGCACGGCTGATCGCGAGCATCTTCGTCGAGAAGGGCACGATCGTCTCCACGCGCGGGCGCACGCAGCCGAGCGAGACGCTGAGCGCCGAAGGCGACGCGATCAAGCCGCCGTTCCCGATGGTCGTGCTGGTCGATTCCAACACGGCCTCGGCAGCCGAGATCGTCACGGCGGCGCTGCAGGATCATCACCGCGCGACGGTCGTCGGTACGCACACGTTCGGCAAGGGCGTCTTTCAGGAGGAGGAGCCGCTCTCAAACGGCGGCGCGCTGGACATCACGGTGGGCCAGTACTTCACGCCCAACGGGCGCAATCTCGGCGGCGGCGGCGTCAAGCAGGGCGCGGGCATCACGCCCGAAGTCTCGGTGCGCCACGGCGTCGACAGCAACCACGGGCTCGAAGTGGCGCTGGACACGCTCGCGGCGAAGGTCAAGTGAGCCCGCGCCGCCCGCAGGGGGGTCGGCGGGGAAAGGCCAAGCCACGTCCGGCCTCGAAACCGAAGCAGGGGGCGAAGCCAAAGCAGGGTTCGAAGCCGAAGCGGGCAGCAACGCCGAAGCCGGCGTCGAAACCGAAGCGGGGGGCCAAGGCCCAGGCCGCTTCGACGCCGAAGCCTGGGTCGGCGCCGAAGCGCGGCTCGGTGCCGAAGCGGGGCTTGCCTCCGAAGCGCCGGCCGGGTCCCGGTCGCGGGGATCGGCGCGCACACGGGCAGGACTCGCGCGTGGTGTGGCCGCCGCAGGCACGCCAGTCGGCGCGTTCGGCGATCGAGTCGCTGATGAAGGAGCGCGGCCTGGCGCGCGGGTTCGAGCAAGACGTGCAGCGCGCGGCGAAGAAGGCACGCGACAGGGGCCTGGAGGTACGCGGCGACCTGTCCCATAGGCGTGACCTGACCGGGCTGACGACGTTCACGATCGATCCGATCAGCGCACGCGACTTCGACGACGCGATCTCGGCCGAAGCGCAGGAGGGTGGCTCGATCCGCGTGTGGGTGCACATCGCCGACGTCAGCGCATATGTGCCGGAGGGCTCGCCGGTCGACGTCGAGGCGCGCAGGCGAGGGACGAGCGTGTATGCGCCGGGCGCGGTCGAGCCGATGCTGCCGCAGGAGCTCTCCAACGACGCCTGCTCGCTCGTGCCCCAGCGCGAGCGGCTGGCCGTCACGGTAGAGCTCGAGCTGGACGGCGCGGAGGTCGTGAGCACGGCCTTCTACCGGTCGGTGATCCGCTCGGACGAGCGTCTGGACTACGAGCGGATCGACCGCATCTTCGCCGGCGAGGAGCACGCGTCGGAGCCGTGGAAGCAGCCGCTTGCGGCCGCGCGCGAAGTGGCGCTGGCGCTCGCCCGGGCGCGCGAGCAGCGCGGCGCGCTGGCGGTCGATTCGGAGGAGCCCGAGTTCGTCTTCGACGAGCGGGGCGATGTGGCCGAGATACATGCGCGCACGCAGACCGAGTCACACCGGCTGATCGAGCACCTGATGATCGCCGCCAACGAAGCCGTCGCGGACCTGCTGCAGCGACAGAAGGTGCCGTGCCTGTATCGCGTGCACGAGCGCCCCGAGCCGGAGCGTGTCGAACGTCTCGTCGCGCAGTTGGCGACGCTCGAGGTGCCGACGCCGCCGCTGCCGAAGAACATGTCGTCCTCGCAAGCGGCAGATCTGCTCGGTGAGATCTCCCAGCGCGTCGAGCGATTCGTCGAGTCCTGTGGCGGGCAGGGACGGCGGGCGCTGAACTCGCTCGTGCTGCGCTCGCTCAAGCAGGCCTACTACTCGCCGCGCAACCTCGGCCACGCGGGACTTCACGCGCAGAGCTACTGCCACTTCACCTCGCCGATCCGCCGCTACCCGGACCTCGTCTGCCACCGCGCGCTGCTCTCGGCGGTCGGCGCGGGAGAGCCGGCACCGCGCGGCGGCGAGCTCGCCGAGCTGGGCGTGTGGAGCTCGGAATGCGAGCGCGAGGCGATGATGATCGAGCGCGACGCCGATGACGTGGCGGCTTGCTTCGATCTGGAGCGGCGCTTGTACGAGCACGGCTGGGAGCAGCGGTTCGCGGGCGAAGTCGTCGGGTTGATCTCGGCTGGGGCGTTCGTCGCGTTCGTCCCGGTCGGACCGGGCGCGGAGGCGAGCCGAGCGGAGTCTGCCGAGATTGCGAGGACGAGCGCGCAAAAGCCGGCGAGCGTCGCGGTCTACGAAGGCCTGCTGCCGGTGCGCGAACTGCGCCTCGCCGACGGCGAGCGCGACTGGTGGGAGATCAACGAGGAGGGGACGATCCTGCGTGGCGAGCGTACGGGCATGACGTTGCGGCTGGGCGACGAAGTGCTGGTCGAAGTGACGCGCCTCGACACGCTGCGCGGTCGCGTCGACCTGATCCCGGCGCCCGTGCCCGACTCGGGCAGCTAGGCTCGAACGGTGGCAAAGGGCAAGGGAAAGCGCAAGCTGGGCGCGGGCGACGTGGCGTCGAACCGCTACGCATCGCATCGCTACGAGCTGCTCGATCGGCTCGAGTGCGGCATCGTGCTCGAGGGCACCGAGGTCAAGGCGCTGCGTGAGTCGGGCGCCCAGTTGAAGGACGGCTACGCGGCGGTTCAAGACGGCGAGCTGTGGCTGCACTCGGTGCACATCCCTCCGTATGCGCCGGCCTCGCGCGAGAACCACGACCCCGAGCGCCCGCGCAAGCTCCTACTGCATCGCCGCGAGCTCGACCGCCTGGCGGCGCGCACGGCAGAGCGTGGGCTGACGCTCGTGCCCACGCGGATCTACTTCTCGGGCGCGCACGCCAAGACGGAGATCGCGTTGGCGCGCGGCAAGGACCTCTACGACAAGCGCCAGACGATCCGCACGCGCGAGACCAAGCGCGACATGGAACGGGCCGTGCGCGAAGCGCAGCGCTGATTCGCCGCCGGGCTAGAAGTGCCCGAAGGTGTGGCCGCCCGAGGTGAGCACGTAGGCGGTCTCCATACCGGCCGCGAGGACCGCGATCAGCCCGATGTAGACGGCGCCGACGAGCAGGCGATGGGTTGTCGCGACTCGGTAGTAGGCGGCCTGCTCGAGCGAGCGCGTGCGGCGGAGCTTCCAGCGCCGCCAGGTTTCCATCCCGCCGAGCACGATGAAGATCAGCAGGAACGTGTTCCCGGTGACCAGCAGCAGCGCCACCATCGCGCCGAAGCCGACGAACCACATCGACGGGGCCATCGCGGCCATCGCGCGGCCGCCGTCGAACGGGACGAGTGGCACGAGGTTGATCAGGTTGATCAGGAAGCCCACGTAGGCGAGCGCCCTCAGCAGGTCGCTGTGCGTGGCCTCGGCGATCGCCAGGCACACGCCGGCGCCGAGCGTGCCGAGGATCGGGCCGGCGAGTCCGACGCGCGCCTCGGCCAGCGCATCGTCGGGCAGCGACTTCATCATCACGACGGCGCCGAAGCCGGGGATGAACATCGGCGCGCTCGCCTTGACGCCTTCTTTGCGCAGCTGGATCACGTGTCCCATCTCGTGCACGAACAGCAGCACGACGAAGCCGACGGCGAACCACCAACCGAAGAACCACGAGTACACGGCAACTGAGACGAGCGCCGTTCCGGCCGTCGTCAGCAGCTTGACTTTGGGCAGCAGCAGCAGGAAGCCTTTGATCGCGGCGAAGAACTTGGCGATCAGCGCGGCGACCGCGGCGAGTGCGCTGCCGATGCGCTTGCGCAGGTCGCGCACGGGCGACTCCCGAGGCGGGTGGCGGCCGAACGGGTCCTCTCCCGGCTGGACCGGCGGCGGTGCGGGCGCGACGCCGGGGGCCGCCGGTGCGGGTGGCCGCAGTGACGGATAGCCGCTGTCCATGACTCCATTGTGGCAGCGCGGATAAGCAGCGCCTAACGACGCACCGAGGAGCGCTCGCGACGCCCAATACACCCTCTCGGCGGCCGAACAATTCGTTCGCTGATTTTGGCTCGGACTTTTTTTTGGAAAGTGCGGGATGGACGTCGCGTGAAGCTTGCGCGAGTCGGTGGCACGAGCTACTTTGAATCCAGACGCGGAACCGAGCCGCAAAGAGCGAGGCCACTGAGGTGTGAGGCCGCGCCACCAGCGAAGGAAGGCTTTCGGGCCATCTGGAGCGGGTTCCTCAAGCGGCCCGGGACCGCGTCGCTTTCGTTAAGCGGCGGGCGCCGGCGGGCACCGACGCACTCTCCCTGATTGGTCGCAGCGGAGGACTCGCGCGGCTAGAATGAATGGGCAGCAACATCCCTGGGGGACGACAGGCTTCGACGTGGTCGGCTCGTGAGGATGGTGGCGAGTCGAGGTCCCGGGCGGCCTCGTAAAACACCCGGGAAAACCATAAGTGCGGACTCTCACGAGTACGCCCTCGCTGCCTAGCTAACACTAGGTGAGTGAGGTTCCGGGCCCCGCTTGCCTGCGGCGGGGAAGGCCGGAATCAGAAAGCAGGCTCACCCGGTGCGGTCCGTCTCCGCCAATCCGGGAACATTTCAGGAGGCTGGTCCTCAGCAACCCCGCCGGCGAGGCGAGCCGAGGATGAGATCAGAGCGCCGGATACGCTCGTAGAAGCCATTCTCACGCGATTGCGGACGTGGGTTCGATTCCCACCGTCTCCACTGACAAAGGTAGGTCCGAAGAAGCGCGAATTTCGCACCAGCATGCGGGTTTCCGCGCTCATGCTGGTGCGAAACGGTGCGAACGCTACGGCCCGGAATTTAGCGCTCACGGATGACGTGCATACGCTCGAACGGAGCAGGGCGAAGGCTACAACGTACGCAGCGTACGCGGGTCATCCAGCCTCAGCGGTTGTCTTCTGGAGGATCGCCTTCGGATGGACCTGACGACGCGATCCCGATGCGTAGGGCAGAGCGCTAGGCTCACGAGATGAGCGATACGGGGCTCTTCAGTACAGATGACGCTCGTGCGGCTGGCGAGCGGATCGGCATCGACTGGGCGACCTCGCCGTTCGATGTTGAGCAGTTTCGGACGGGTATGGATGTCGAGCTCGAGCATGGCACGCAGGATCTCGAGACGAACGTCACCGACGACGACGTGACCGTGACCGCGAAGATCGCGCGAGCCCACCTCAACGAGTTCCCCGACTACTACACGCGCCTGGCCGTCATGGAGGCGGAGGCGGAGGAATACTGGGCCAGGAGGGAACAGGCCACGGTGCTGCGGGGCGTCGGCCGCGAGCCACAGCGAGGCCGAGATTCGATCAAGCGCCCCAACTCGACGACTGCTAGCGGCACACCCAGAGCTGATTGAAAAACGCCGGCTGGATCGGATCGACCCGTCGGGCGGTCAGCTGCCAAGGCTCAGGGAGGTGATACCAGTCCTCGTCCAGTTCGACGTCATCGGCTGCGTTACGCCACTGCTTCCACTGCTTGAGAAAGAGAGCGTGCCGCGACTTGGCCGAAAGAAGCTTCAAGTAGTGCGACGACTGCTCGGCAGGCATCTCTGGCAGGGTGCTGATCGTCTGCGTGCAGTCGAACCAACCATCCGGGAACATCTCCAGCTGGTTAGGCGTGAAGAAAGCGATCGTGCCCGGCTTCAGCCGCGGCTCCACAGCGCTGAAATCGTCGCCAGGCATGTAGGGGACGGTCCGATCGACACCGAACAGCTCCGTCAGATACCACTGCGCGACACCGAGAGCCGGAGGGACGTCGAAGATGCAGTAGCTCACCGGGCAAGCCTCGCTGAAGACGTGGGCGACTCGGCCGTAGCCTGCCCCCAGCTCGGCAATCCGTGCGCCCTGCTTCAGGACGCCGGTACGAGCCACGTAGTTGCACTCGATGATGCTGTTGGCAAGATCCTGTGAGATCAGACGACCGCGGTGGCGGATGGGGATCGGGTTGCCGAGCTGCGGCTCGGACAGCCGCTCCGTCAAGCCGAGGGTGTCTTCGTGGCGGGCGGCCTCCCAGGCCGCGCCAACGAAGCACTTGTAACGCCAGCTCGCGAATCGAGACAGGGAATAGGCATCCGCCCGGTCGGTCGTGCGAAGGTCTGAGGGTCGCTCCTCCAAGCGGTTCAGAAGCGGCGCGAGCGAGGGTCGTTCCAACCAGCGCCGCACGGCCCTTTGGATCTGTGGATCGTGCAGCGACGTGACGAGCCAGTTGTAATAGTTGTTTGAGACCGTCCGCTTGAAGTTGGCGATCCCGTGCGTTTGCAGCATCTCGAGGTTCTGATCGATCAGTTGATCCCAGAAGTCTCCTGGGCGATAAACCTCTGGTCCAGCGGCGACGTCTTGGCGTGTCGCCTCGATCATCGCGGCGACGGCCTGCTCGCGCTGTGCGACAAAGGGAGGCGTGGGGGTCGATATAGCCGGCATGCCGGCTATATCGGCGGACGCGATGTCTAGCTTGAGCCATCTGGGCGATTAGTCAGCAGACGACCGAGGAAGCGGATCAGAATCTGGCGTGAATGATCCGGCTGGTAACTCGTGACCCGTTCACGTAGACCGCAAGGATCAGCGGTCCAGCACCAAGTCGCTTTGACGCCATGTGACCCAGCGCGATATTCAGCGTGCCCGCCTTGGCTAGGCGGCGCGTCAGCCGGATCTGCCGCGAGCCGTGCCGTGCGTGCAGCGAGATCTTGCATGCAGCGGGGCAGTTGACCGTCGCAATCCCCCGCCTCGACAGCGTCCCGGTCGGTCCGAGCGGCGGCGGGCCGCAACGCGTAGCGCGCGGCCCTGTCGCGCTGGCGATTCGCCCAACGACAGCCACCGCGGTTGTAGGCCCAGCCGACCATACGCCTCCGCCATATGGAGAGCTAATCGCCGACGCCGGAAAGACGGCATCGACGCCCTCGCGCTCATCAGCGACGCGCAGATAGCGTCCCGCGAAGGCCGGATCGATGACCGCGGCGCCCTTCGGACAGCCTTGCGGGTAGTCGGGGTTCGTCAACGTCGTGCAGTCAGTCCCAGCCACACCCTTGCATGCGGCCAACTGGGTCCGGTCAAAGTCGCCAATCCAGCCGCCGGTCCAGGCCGCAAGCCTCGGTGTTACGAGACTGTTCGCTCGCAGTGCGCCCGATACAGAGGGGGGAGATACAGCTGCCACCGTCCCGTCCCAGACCGGGCTTTTCGCGGTGGCGCTATTGCTCGCAGTCGCCTCAAAGACGGTCCCAGCCTTCGCACCGGCCGTGCCGCTCGACTGACCGTTTCCGAATGCGCTACACCCATTCCCGTCTTCGGCGCATGCCTGCCACGTCCACGTAACGCCGGCCGGGCCCCCTTCGGTATTGGCGATCAGCTGGCCGCTGCCGTCAGGAGCGAGCGTCGCGGAGATCTTGCCGGGGGCCGCCGCGATGCTCGCTGGGCCGGTGAGGAGCGCAAGCACCAGCGCGACGCCGACGGCGGCAACTCCGACAAGTCGATCGGTTCGGGTCACAGGGTTCATTCTGTCAGACAGACTATGCGGCCAGCGCCCCTGAGGAGCAGACCCGAGCGCTGGCCGTCGCATGTCTGGTCTAGGGGCGTCTATTCTTCCGTCGCCCCCCAGCCGACGATCTTCATGCCGAGGTTTTTGTCGAGGGTGTGTTGATCGTCGAATAGGCTCGCGGTGCCGGTCGGACATGTCCCTGAGGTCGCGACCATCAGACCCATCGCATAGCCGTTGAAGATCCACGGGCCACCGCTGTCTCCGGGCGTGGCACACGCGCTATTTTCGACGAGGTTGCCGATTTCTTTGGTTCCCGAGTGGTAGGCAACTGACGCCGTAACGTTCGTGGCTTCCGTTAGGCCGCAATGGACACCGGAACTCCACCCGACGTGGCAGGCCACCTGGTATTGCACGTTCGGCGGATCGTTGGTCCCTACTCGGTTGATCGGGTAGTCTTCAGGAGCAAATTCCGGGCCCCACGACTGTTCCGGCGTGTAGATGTACGGCCACCATTCGATCGGGTTACCGGTTTTCCAATAGGTCGTGTGGGCGTTCATGTCAATGAATGCCGCATCGCCTTCGGAGTTGATGTAGTGGTAAGCCATTTTGCCCATGGTGGTACCGGTTTCTTCGTCGTCTGCCGAGTACCATTTGCCGTTTTCGGTAGTTTCGTTGTCTTCAAAGCAGTGCCCAGCCGTTAGCAGGTAATGGTCCGGGTAGCTTTCAGGCAACTTCGACTGCGCCATGAAGCCGGCGGTGCAGAGCGCGTAGAACGCTTCCCCCCCTTCTATCCAACCTTCACTAAATATCCCGACTCCGCCAACAAGGGGGGGATTGCAGAAGTCCTCCTCAGGTGAGGCCAGTTTGAAGACGCATTCACCGAGCGCGGCGGCTTTCAGGCTCGATAGGAGGGCGGCGGGGACGGTTTCGATCTCGACCTTGACATCGCTAGTCGCCGCCGCTTGCCGGAGCGCGCTCCTTTCCGCCGAATCGGCCGCATCGCTGATCTTGACGCGGACTGCGTTTGCAGCGGCGTCGATCATCGTCTCGGCCTGTTGCTTATGGAGGAGGCCGCGGTTGCGCGCCGTCCAGTCGTGGAGCGCAGCCTCAAGCTCGCCCTTCGTTGAACGCACGGGCACGTAATCGGTTACCGACGCCAGCCCGTGTGCGTCAATGATTGCTTGCGCCTTGCTCTCGGCAGGCTGAGTGCTAGGGGCAACGCCGACGTCAAAACGACCGTGATATGGGTCGAACCAAACTTCGGCGAAGGTGTCCCCGAGCGCTTCTTCGAGGCTCGCGTTGAGATTTCCGACGGCCTTCTGGACCTGAATGTCCTGAGTAGCCTGAGACGCGGAGAGGTTGAGCCTCTCGGCAAGTGCTGCCTCCTGAGCATTGCCCTCCCGCGTCAGCGGTTCCGAGAGCGCGGGGTTGGCTGCGGCTCTCTCCGCCGAAGCGGACGGCGCCGCGGCGCCGAGGCACACGCCGAACGCAAGAAGAGTCACGCCGACGCTTCGCATCCTCGCCGTATGCCGCCTTGCTCGAGCGGCTGCGTCCGACTGATGGGACGTAGAACACTCCTCAACTGCGATGCCTCTGCTGCAGTTCCGGCGCCAAAACACCATTCGAGTTGTCCTCCCGTGCTACGGGTTGCGGGCCCCGGGGGCTCGCCCTCGCTGGGGAGCAAACCGGGTAAGTGGCATCACAACTACTTGGCGAGATGGCTAAGTGTCAAGTCCACCAATTAGAAATGGACGGGTTTCGGTTGACCTCCGGATCGCCGTAATCACGCGTCAGATCATTCCGTCACCGCCGCGTGACATCCGAGACTAGGACGCGCCGAGCTCCGGGCAGGCGCTCATACGCCGATCAGCTCAAGCGCGTCGATCCGCCACGCGCACGGCGAGGCGAGCACGTCCTCGTCGTCGAGCAGCAGGACGCCGTCGTCACTCAAGTGCTCGACGGCGGCGTCGAGAGTCGAGCGATCGACGCGGAGAGAGGCCGCGAGCTCATCATGCGACCAGCGCTCGTCGTGGTCTTCGGCGAGGAGCGTGAGCACGATCCCGCGTTCGAGGCGTCGGTGCTCGTCCGAGCCCGCTTGGGTACGGTGGTGACGCATGGGAGTCCAACCTCCTGTGCCACGGCGCCGGGACAGTTAGAGCTGTCGCCGGCGCCACTTGTTGTCGGATTTCGACCCACGTTACGCGCAGGATGGTCTGTCGTGGGCCGAGGATGCAAAGTTGATGCAAAGTGGATGCAGGTTGGCTAGAGGCCAGTGATCCGTATCTGCTCCTTACCGCCACTCATCGGGCAGCGCGTCCGGCTTCCACGCCTTCGTGACCCCTCCCCCGGCCCGGCGCAGCACCTCGGAGAGCTCGCGCAGCTGCAGGTGAAAGGAAAGCTCCTCGCGCACGTCACCGTCAGCGTCGTCGAGCTCAGAGCGCCATATCGCAAGCGCGCACAGCGGCTCGGCCTGCTCCTCCTCCTTCCACCATCTCTCCTGCAGCCATCCAAGTGCTTTCGGGTAGCGCCCGTGAAGCGCGACCACCTGCCCCCACATGTCCGCGCGCCAGTCGCCATCGCCGCCGTAGGGCTCAAGCCAGCGCGCCCGCGCGCCGCTCTTCGCCACGCCCGTGCTCACCGGAGCCCGGCGCAGCGGGCGAACCTTGCCCTCGGCTGCGGCGCGCGCCACTTCACTTGCCACGAACTGCCCGGCGAGCGTGCTTGGCGCGAGCTCTGCCGCCGCGGCCAGCTGCTCGGCAAGCGGACTCGGCAGAGTCAGCTTGTACTTGTGGCTCATCGCGTGCGCTCCGGCGCCTCACGCGGCCTCGCCAACCGCTCGATCCGATCTTGACGTCGATCGTCGCGAGCTTGCCGTGCGATTCAGCGTTGACGGGACCGGCGTCGAGAAGGCGCCGAAGAACGGCAAGCCACGTGTCGTCACCGTGCCGCCGCCGGCGCTACGCGCGATCCGCGCGATGCCGGTCCCACTCATTGACGACTACCTCTTTCACACCGCGCGGGGACGCAGATTGAGCAAGGGCAGCCTCTCGTACATGTGGCGCCCAATCGCGAAGGCGTGGCAAGAGCACGGCGGCCGTGACCTCGACCTGTACGAGCTGCGCCACGCGGCCGCGACGCTCCTGCTCGCCCGCGGCGTCACGCCGGGCGATGTCGCGATCCAGCTTGGCCACCAAGACGGCGGCCGGCTCGTGCAGACCCTCTACGGACACCCAGCCGAGGATCTTGCGCGCGACCGGCTGCGCATGGCGTTCGCCGGCGAGAGCGACCCGAGCGTTCGCAGGGCGGAGCAGGCGAGAGGCTGATCGCCAGGAATCTCGGGCTGGTTCGCACGAGTCGTACCCACCGTCTCCACCATATGAAGCAAAGTCGAACCGGCCCAGTCCCACAAGGGGCTGGGCCCTCGACGTTCAGCCGTCGGGTACATCAACGAATCCCGAACTCGAGCTGCCCGCGAGGGCTGGCTGGTGAAGGCGATCGAAGAGCTGCCCGAGGACGATCTTGCCGCGGTCGAGCGCCCGGTCGAGATCCTGCACCGGATCGCCGACGCCGACGTCTAGGCGCGCCGTCGGTCTGCTCTGCGGCCCGCGGCTCACATTCGGGGCGTGGATGGTCGATGACGGGCTGTCCCCCCACAGGAGAGGAACCCCGTTGCCCGCCCCTGCCCGTCTCGTCCCACCAGCCGTTCGCCGTGCCGTTCTCGCGCTGACCGCGCTGCTGGCGCTCCTCGCGATCGCGGCCGCTACTGCAGGCGCCGCCCCCTGGAGCGCGCCTGAAGAAATTTCGGTCCCGGGCGGTGGCGCCAGCTGGAGCAAGGTCGGGATCGACGTCGCCGGCAATGCGACGGCGGTCTGGACCCGCAGCGACGGGTCCCATCTCTTGGCACAGGCGGCAGAACGCCCGGTCGGCGGCAGTTGGGGGGCGCCGATCGGCCTGTCGGCGCCGACGGGCGACGCGGAAAGCGTGACGCTGGCGGTCGATCCCGCGGGCGACGTCGTCGTCGCCTGGAAGGAGCGGATGGCCGGGTCTGAAGCGATCGAAGCCGAGTACAAGCCGGCCGGCGGCAGCTGGGAAGGGCCGGCAGCGGTCGAATTCGGCTCCGCGGTGGTCGAGACCCCTGCCGTCGCGATCGACGCCGCCGGCGACGCGGTTCTCATCTGGCGACAGGGGGTCGGCGGCAACCACGTGGTCTTCGCCACCTCGAAGCCCGCGGGCGGCTCCTGGGCTAGCCCGCTTGCGATCTCGAGCAGCGCCCTCAACGCCGAAGCGCCGGACGTGGCGATGAGCGCGAGCGGGACCGCGGCGGCCGTCTGGCAGTCGTCCTCCGGAGCCACATCCGTGGTCGAATCGAACGAGCTGCCGCTCGGCGGGAGCTGGACCGGTGAAGAAGCGATCTCCGCTCCCGCGACCGTCACCGAACCGCCTCACGTCGTCGCCGATCCCGCCACGGGGGACTTCACCGCGATCTGGTCGCGCAGCGGTACCGGGCTCGTCGCCGAAGTCGCCTCGCGACCCGCCGCAGGCGGCTGGCAAGCGCCCGAACAGATCTCCACCCCCGGACTCGAAGCGCACGCGCCTGTAGTCGCCGTCGATTCGGCGGGCGACGCCGTGGCCGCCTGGTACCGGTTCGATGGCTCGGTCGGCTCGGTCGAAGGAGCGGTGCTGGCGGCCGGGGGGGCCTGGGCCTCGCCGGTGCGCATCTCCCCGGTCGGCGCTGAAGCCGAAGCCCCACAGGTCGCGATGTCGCCCGCTGGTGCCGCACAGGTGGTCTGGTCCGGCTGGGTCGAAAGCACCCACAACTACGCGTTGCGCACAACCAGCCTGCGTCCGAACGGCACCTGGCAAGCCTCGAGCCAGCTCAGCCTCGAAGGGGAAGAAGCCTACGGGCCGCACGTCGCGCTCGACCACAGCGGCCATTCGGTCGTCGTCTGGAACGGTGAAGTTCCCCTCGGCGCCGAGATCAAGAGCTCTTTCCGCGAAATCCCGACGCCACTGGTCGTCACCAGGGCGGGTTCGGGCTCGGGCACCGTGACCAGCATGCCCGCCGGCATCGACTGCGGGTCCACCTGCACCGCTGCGTTCCAGGAAGAAAGCACCGTGACCCTGACCCCCGAAGCCGCCGCAGGCTCGAGCTTCGCGGGCTGGTCGGGTGCGTGCTCCGGAACCGGGGCCTGCACGGTCACGATCGGCGAAGCTCAGTCCTCCGTCGGCGCCGAATTCGTCTTGACCACGCCGGACGGCGGCGGCACCGACGAACCGGGTGGCGGCGGTGTCCCCGTGCCGGGGACCCGTGACGCCGGGACCACCACGACTCAGACCACGAGCACCACCCCGGCCCCGCAGGCCCTCCCGCTGAAGGTCGTCCCGGCCTGCACCAGCAGGCGTGTCGAGGTCATTCACTGGCGCGTTCGCAAGGGCATACGCCTGCGCAGCGTCGCCGTCCGCCTCGACGGCGTCATCTACAGGAGCCTGCCCGGAGGGGCCCGCTCGACGAAGATCAGCCTCCTCGGCAGGCCGCAGGGCGCCGTCGCGGTCAGGATCGAAGGGGTCGGCATGCACGGTCGGCGCTACGCCGCCCAGCGCAACTACCACCCCTGCGCCTCCAACCGCTCGCATCACACGGTGGGGAACAACGCGCTGAAGCGGTAGGCGAGGGGTCTCAGCGGCCGGCGGGGCGGCGGCTCATGGCAACTGCTGCCTCCGGTGGGTGGCCTGCGGCGCGGCCGCTCCGTAGAAACGACCGATCAACCGGAGGGTCGTGTCACGCTCGAGCTCCTGACGTTGAGCAAACCGTTGGCGATGCGCCTGAGCCGCCTGCTATTGAGCGTCCGGCTTGTGGCGCGTCCCGCGTAGACGGCTGCGGGCCACTTCGAGGGACTCGATGTCTATTTCGTCCTGGGGGCGTCCCGCTGCGCGCTTCATCTCGATCAGGTCCTCGAGCGACGCGATGCGTACGGAATCTCCGTCGAGATCCACGATGTCGGCGTGGCGGCGTAGGGCGGGATACCCGGGCGAGCCAGGCGGATCCACGAGCAGGTCGAGGTCGCCGTCGCGTGTTGTGAGCGTAAGCATCTGTGTATGGCGCAGCGTGGGCGCGTCGGGCGTGAACGGCAGATCGTCCTCGATGCCGCGAAGTCTGGCGTCGAGTGCGACGAGCAGGGTTCCGAGTCGCTCGAGGTTCGCTGTGTCGGTGGCGTAGCTGATGTCGAGGTCGCGTGTGAAGCGTGGGCTCGCTTGGATCACCACCGCGACGCCGCCGATGACCACGAAGTCGATTTCGGCCCGGACGAGTGCGCCGATCAGCGTGGTGGGGCGGAAGTCAGGCCAGTTCGCCACGACGCTTCTCGCCGGCGGTTGTGAGCTTGCGGGCCTGCTCGTACATCGCTTCCAGGCCACGTATTCGCTCTATTGGCTGCAGTTCGAGTTGCTGGCGGATCAAGCTGTCATCGACGACCGCCTGTCGCCGGCGTGTCGTAACGACCAGCTCGAACCCCGCTGCCCGCAGCGCGCGATCCAGTGTGGCCAGGCGTGGGTTGGAGTCGGCCCGCTCGAGATGAGCAACAGCTGCCTGGCTGATTGCCAGCCTGTTTGCGAGATCGGCCTGCGTCAGCCCTGCGCGCCGTCGAGCATCCGCGAGCAGCTTGCCGGGGAGCGAGGTAGGAGTTGAACTGGCTGCCTCCATCCCCTTACTATAACTAAAAACTTATATCTCAAGCCACGCCGTCGCCTGGTCACTCAAGGGAGAGCGTGCCCGGCCCAAGCCTCGCCGGCTCGACCGGGCACGGATCTCCAATGGCTCACGCCGTCGCGACGTCGCGCTCCTCCACGAGCTGCTCGTCGGGATCGACGACCCCCAGGCTCTCGACGATCTTCAACTCGCCGTCGCGCACCTGGGCGATGTACATGTTCATCCGCACGTGGTGCTGGCCGGGCACCATCTCCGCCGGCCCACCGGGCCCGACGGCGATCTTGGCGTGGTCGAGGGCGGCGATGACGTCGTCCTGGTCGAGCGAGCCCGCCTCTCGGACTGCCGCCTCCCACAGCCTCAGCCCGCGGTACATGCCCGAGCACGCGCTGCCGCCGGTGAACATCGCGCTGCCGGGGAACAGCTTGTCGTAGCGCTCCAGCAGCTCCTTGCTGAACGGGTCGCCCGCGTCCTGGTAGTAGTCGAGGCAGCCGTACAGCCCCTCGACCTGCTCGGCCGGCACGAGGCCCAGGCAGTTCTCGTCGAAGTACGTGCAGACGAGGTGCCCGCCGCGCTCGTTGAAGCCGGCGTCGTGCAGCTGCTGCATGAACGGCGTGAGCCCGGGCGGGACGATCGTGTTGAACACGACTTCCGCCCCGCTGGACATGATCTGCTCGACGATCTCGCCGTAGTCGGTGTGCTCGAGCGGGTGGTACTTCTCCGCGACGATCTCACCGCCTTCGGCCTCGACGACCTCTCGCACCTTGTCGTTCAGCACGCGCGGCCAGATGTAGTCGGCCGACGGCAGCGCGAACTTCTTCGCTCCCGTCTGCCGCATCAGCCAGGGGATCAGCGGGTCGACCTGCTGCGCCGGCACGGGGCCGGTGCAGAAGATCAGCGGGTCGCTCTCCTGCCCCTCGTACTGCTCGGGGTAGATGTACAGCGTCTTGCCCTCGACCACGACGGGACCCTTGATCGCCTGTCGCGTCGAGCTGTAGATGCCGCCGAACACGACATCGACCTGGTCCTGCTGGATGAGCTTCCTGGCGCACGCCTCCGCGGCGCTGTCGTCGGTCTCGCCGTCCTCCAGGTGAAGCTCGATCTGGCGTCCCAGCAGGCCGCCGCCGGCGTTGATGGCGTCGATCACCATCGTCGCGACGTTCGCATCGGCGACGCCCATGAACGACAGTGGGCCTGTCTGGTCGGCGATCACGCCAACCTTGATTGGAGCGGCTGTTGATCCTTGCATCGTGTCCTCCGTTCTCTGTCCGGGATGACCTAGGCGTCGCAGCGGGCGCCGAGCTCCGCCACCTGGGGCGGACCCTTGTGACCGGCCTCCTGCATGATCGGCGGCACCTCGGGATCGGACGCGAAGCGCCCCCAGCCCTCCGCGTCCCAGTCGAAGATCACCCAGACCCGGCCGTCCTCGTTGGGGTCGCGGAACACCAGTGCACCCTTGGATCCGTGGGCCCGCCGCTTCTCCGCGCCCTTCGTCGAGAAGATCTCCTTGAAGCGGTCGAAGTCCTCGACCTGTGTCGTTGCCAGAAGCATCGCTGTCCTCCTCCGTGGTCTCGGCGCCGCGACTCGGTGCCGATGTTGGAGCGAGTATCTGGCGCGCCGGACCGGCGCGCATCGGGCGAACGCCCTATGCCGCGGTGGGCACGAGGTCGCGCTCGAAAGCCCACAACGTCGCGGCCGCGCGCGTGCGTACGCTCGCCTTCTCGTAGATGTGCTGCACGTGGTGCCCGGCGGTCTTGACGGAGATGCCCAGCTCGTCGGCGATTCCCTGGTTCGACGTCCCCCGCACGAGCGCGAGCAGCACCTCCAGCTCTCGCGGTGTGAGACCGGCTGGAAGCTCGCGCGGGCGTTTGGCGACGCTATGTCCCGCGGCGGCGAGCACCGCGCAGGCGGCGTCGTGGTCGAGGCGTCCCTCGCGCGCCTCGCGCAGCAACTCCTCCTCGGCCGCCGGCGCGTCGAGCGCGGCTCTGTGTGGGCGCGCCTGGCGCATCGCGGCGTAGCAGTCGGCGGCCGCGAGTATGCGAGCGGCCGAATCCAACGCCGGTCCCCTCGCGCCGCGGTGATAGCCGGAGCCGTCGAGACGCTCGTGATGGGAGCCGGCCAGTTGCCCGATCGCCGCAAGCGTCGGCGACTGCGCGAACGCGCGCTCGCTGTAGTGGGCATGCAGACGCACGCGCTCCCACTCGCCGAAGCCGAGGGCTCCGGGCTTCTCCCAGATGGCGTTCGACACGCCGACGCGCCCGAGATCCTGGGCCAGCGCGGCTCGTCGTATGAACGTGACCGAGCCGGCATCGAGACCCATGCGCCAGGCGCCGCCCTCTGCGAGCTCGGCCACGCTGGTCGAGTGTTGACGCAGCCACGGGGACTTGAGCCCGGTGATCGCGGCGATCGTCGCGAACGCGGCGTCGACCCGCTCGCCTGAGAGCCAGACCAGGGGAGTCGGCTCGCTGTCGAGCGCGTGCTCCCACATGCGCGTCTCGTCAAGTCCGCCCAGCAACTCGTCGAGGTTCCGCGCCGCGAGGTCCGCGAGCCTCGGCTCATACGCGGCGCCCGACCGGCGCTCGAGGATCTCCCGCGCCCGCTCGATCCCGCCCGCCGAGAGAAACAGCGAAGCGTCTTTGGCGACGTGCACGAGCCGCATCGGCAACGGCGTCGCGTCACCGGCCACCGCTGGAAACCCGAGGCCGTCCCAGCGCGAGAAGATGTACTCGAGCGCCTGCTCGACGCGCGAGGGCAGCTCGAGCCAACCGGCGAACCGCTGCGCCACCTCGCACATCGTCGCGAACGATTCTCGCGCCCTCGGGGCCGCGTTGGCGATTGCCTCCTCGATCAGCCGCGAGCGCACCTCCGGCGAGCGGCCGAGGCCGACGTTGGATCTGTAGAACTCGAGAACCTCCGCCGGGTTCGTTGGATCGACCAGGTAGAAGGCGGCACGATGAGCGATGTCGTCGCCGAACAGCTGCGCCGCCTCATGCCCGTTCGCCGTGCACCCGGATGCGTGCAGGAGAGCGACGTAGTAGGTGTCGGACAGCTCCTCGGCGGATGCTCCGGCCAGTTCGCCGAGTGCGACCGCCAGCACGGCGGTGCGCAACGCGTGCTCGAGCGGCTGTCCCGTTCCCAGGTCGGTTGCGATCGAGAGGGCGCCGACGATCTCGGCAGCGCGGATCGGCCGCTCAGGCGAACCCGCTACGTCTGCGGCACCCTTGACATCCCCGCCGGCCACAGCGCGACTGTACTCCTCCCTGCACCGAGCGGGTCATCACGCTCCGGTCGGCCACGCGCGTGATGGTCAAGCAGGCACCGGGCGCTGCCGATGATCGTCGCATGCATGCTGAGCGCTTCCCGCAGCCGGCGAAGGTTCTCGCCTGCGCCGGCCTGCTCGTGCTCGTTCTGCTGGCGGCGCCGCTCGCGGCGCGCGCCGAACCGGGATGGGTGCTGCCGCCCGAACAGCTCATCGCAACGCTGCGCACGCCGCAGTCCTGGGCGCCGCCCGTGGTCGCCGTCGGCGGCGAAGGCGAAGCGACCGCGCTGATCGTCCATTGGCAATCCCCCGGCTCGACGCTTGTCTCGCTCGATCGCCCGGCGGGTGGAGCCTGGGGGTCGGGCGTCACGGTTCCCAGCGGCGTCGAGCCGATCTTCCCGAAACTCGCGACGGCCACCGGCGGCGAGCAGACGGCGGCATGGCTGGACGCGGCCAACGTGGGCGACCCTTTCACCGTCCGGACGTCCCGCCGTCGAAGCGGCGAAGCGTGGCAGGCCCCCATGCAGATGGCGCTCTACGGCGCCGAAGACCATCTCGTCGACGGCCCGGTCGTCGCCGAGGACGAAGCCGGCGACGCCGTCGTCGTGTGGGCCGAGGCGGACTCCAGCTATAGCTCCTCCTGGCTCGTCGCCGCCGAGTGGCGCTCCGGCGCGTGGAGCGCGCCACAGCGGATCTCCAACCCGGCCGGCTTCGTGCGCCTTTCCCCGGAACGCTCGATCGTCTCCGATGGTCGGGGCGAGTTCGTCGTCGGCTGGATCGAGGAACCGTCGCCCGGGCTCTACTCCGCCGAGGCGCAGACGCTCGGAGGGGAAGGCTGGACGGGCGAGCAGGCGATCGAATCCGGGCCCGATGCTCTCTACGGGCTCTCGCTCGACGCCAACGCCGCCGGCCAGGCCGCGATGGTGTGGGCCGACGCGAGCAGCGAAGCGGTGCACGCGGCGAGTCTGCAGAGCGGAGCGTGGACGGTCTCCAACCCCGCCTCCACCCACATTCACGTGATCTGCGACCAGGCTCCGCCTCAGATCGGGATCGACAGCGCCGGCACGAGCCGGGCGCTGTGGCTTGAAACCACCGGCCGGCTGACGAGTGAGCGAATGGCCCCAGGCGGCAGCTGGCTGGGGGACCGCGAAGGACTCACGTCTGTGCCCGAAAACCGGGATCTGTACGGCATGCGACTCGGCGTCGACGGCGAAGGCGACGCGCTGGCGAGCTGGACCGCGATCCAGTCGGAATCGCCATGGGCTACGGCCGTGCAGGTCGACTCCCTGCTCGCGGGCGGCTCCTGGGCGCCACCGCTGACGCTCGCCTCCGGCGCCGGCGGCTACCGCAGCGCAACGGCGCTCGACTTCGGCCGAGAAGGTTTCGGCGTGGCCGCTTGGGAGGACGAACTGCTGGCTCCCGAAGGCGAAGAAAAATACGACTTCACGCCGCGCACCGTCGTGTTCGAAGGAACGAAGGCGCACGTCCCCGGTCCCGTCTCACCCGTAGGCGGGCCGACGCCCAAAGGCGCTCCGACGCCGCAGAGCCGGCGCCGGCTCGGTCCGGTCTACGTGCTCGCTCGCAAGCGACGGCTGTGGCTCACCCGCGGCCGGCGCACCGTCACGGAGAGGATCCGCAACACCAATCCCTTCCCGGTGAGCGGCACGGCGACGATCTACGAGTACTTCCTGAATCGAAGGACCGCCCACGCCTCGCGGCGCGTCGCCGCCACCGTGCACTACCGCGTCGCCGCGCGGCAGACCGCACCGATCTCCTTCCGCATCGGCTCGCGCGCACTTCGCCGCCTGCGCGCCTTCGTGCCCGACCGCGGGCACGTCCTCGTCAGCGTCCGCCTCTCGATCCACGGCGAAGGGCAGTCCGCGGCGAGCTCCATCGTGATGGCGCTCGACCAACCCCAGCGGCCGCGCAAAAACCACGCGCGGCGGCCGCGCGTACCGCACGGATACCCCGCGCCGGTCGACCCCTGGGCGCGCAAGGCCTGCTGAGCCGACGGGCCCGCCACGCCAGCCGGCCGCGGTGGCTCGATCACGGCGGCTGGGTGAACAGTCGGTCGATCAGCGTGTCGACGGTCGCCCGGGCGGTATCTGCCGCGGCGCGCTGGTCGGGGGCGAAGGCGACGAACAAGGCCGCCTCGTTGAGCGCGGCGAGCAGCACGTGTGCGAGCAGCTCGGCCTGGCCCGCCGGCACGCGCCCTTCGCCGGTCAGGCGCAGCAGCGTCGCGCGCAACCCGCCGAGCGAGTGCGCCTGGTCCTGCGCGCGCCATCGCGCCCAGCCGACGGCCGTCGTCGGGTCGAGCAGGGCGATTCGCTGGATCGCCGGATCGAGCGCCATCTCCAGCCACGCGTGCGAGCCTGCTCGCAGCCCCTCCGGCGTGTCCTTGCGGCCGGCGGCGGCCGCGGCCGCGGCGGTCCGCTCGGCGATCTCGATCAGCACGTCGGCGAGGACGGCGTCGAACAGCTCGGCCTTGCTCTGGAAGTGGTGGTACAGCGCGCCGCGGGCGACACCGGAAGCCTCGAGCACGGACTCGATCGAGGTCGCCTCGTAGCCGCGCTCGCCGAACAGGCGTCGAGCGGCTGCGAGCAGTCGCTCGCGCGTCGCCGCTCCGCGCACCCTGCGACCGTCGATCTCGACTTCAACCGCCATCGCCATATTGTAAACCGACTGACGGTCTGATACTTTGCAGCCCCGTGAAGGTCGAGATGTTCAACGTGGGCTGGATCTCATCCTCGGCGGCCGTTTGGCGCCAGGGCGAGGATCCGGCCGAGCGAATCCGCTTTCCCGTGCCGGCCTACCTGATCGAGACGGCCGACGAGCGGATCCTGATCGATACAGGGCTGAACCCGGCGGCCGCGGCCGACCCGGCCGGCTTCTACGGCAGGCCCGAGGCCGGCATCTTCGAGCTGGAGGTCGAGCAGGACATCACCGAGCAGCTCGACGTGAGCACGCTGAGCAAGGTCGTGCTCACCCACCTGCACTTCGACCACGTCGGCGCGCTCGGGCTGATGCCCGCCTCGGTCCCGATCGTGATCCAGCGGCGCGAGTGGGAGGGAGGGCACGACGAGGCGACGATCGCGCGCAACTTCTTCTTCCCCCGCGACTACGCAACCGAGGAGCGCGAGATCGTGCTCGTCAACGGCGATCACGACCTGTTCGGAGACGGCTCGGTGCAGCTGCTCAGCACCCCCGGCCACACCCCCGGACATCAGTCGGTGCGCGTCGGCGAGCGGTTGATCCTCGGCGCCGACGTTACGCACTTCGCGGCCACGCTCGAGGACCGCCGCTTCCCGAGCTTCGCCGACGACTTCGCCGCGCAGGACCGCTCGGCAAGCCGCCTGTGCGAACTGCGTGAGGCAGGCGCGACCGTACTCCCAGGCCACGATCCGGCTGTCCTCACGCCCGGGCCCATAGCCCTTTAGCGATCGACTGCAGACCAGCCCCCGCTCAGGGCAGCCCGGCTTCTTCCTCGACTTCGCTTGCCGGGAAGTCGATCCCGAGCGTCGTCCCGTCCTGTGCTTTCTTCGCCGTCTGCCAGTCGGCGGTGAAGGTCGGCGTGCCGAACACGTCCGTTTCGCTGGGGAAGAACGACCACGGTTCCTGGTCGAGGTTGTTCTGCGACTCGCTCAGCGCACCGCCTTCGATGATCTCGAGGTTGTCGAACACGTTGTATTTCGCTGTCGAGCTCGTCGTTTCCGCGCGGATCACCTCGCCTGCGGCGTAGTTGTTGGCGTAGGTGTTGTGCATCAGTTCCAGCCCGTGCACGCCGAAGGTCTGAAGCTCCGCCTCACCTTCCGGCGCCGCTTCGTTGTAACCGCTGGAGACGACCAGGTTGTCGTTGTAGGCGACGTTCGTCACGTCACCGTCCTTCAGCAGCGTGCCCTCGCCGACGAAGTCGCTGATCACGTTGTGCGCAAAGGTGGCGTTTTCACCGCCCCATACATTCTGCCAGCCGTCGGTGTGGTTGCCTTGCTCGGCGAATTCGTGCAGCCAGTTGTGTTCGATCGTGAGCCCTTTGAAGTGGTTCGTGTGAATCGGGTCCTCGTAGAACGGGCCTTTGAACTCGTTGTAGGCGATCAGCGTGTTCGTGAACGCCGGTTCGGTTTCGCAGCCTTCGTACACCGGTGCGTTGGCGACGCTGCAGTCGACGCCGCCCGCGTTGATGCCCTCACCGCCGCCGGTTATCAGGTTGTGCTCGATCGTCGTGCCGTCGACGCCGGGCACGATGAAGATCTCTTTCACTTCCTGACCGCACACGAGCTGTTTGTTCGTCGTGATGTGGATGTCGCCTTCGCCGTTCGGGGTGAGCGAGCCGCCGGGACAAGTGAACCCTTTCGATTCTTCGCCCGTGACGTACGCCGACATCGGACCGTCTGTGTACGTTTCGATCGTGCTCCACGGATTGGCGAAGCCGCTGCCTTCGTAATCGGTGGCGCCGCTGACGGCATGGTCACGGAAACTGACTTTGCCGCCTTTTTCGGGCTCGAGTGCGATCCAATAGTGCGACCCTTTGGCGATCGCGACGCTGCTTTCCAGCGAGATCGCGACCCAGCTTTTGGCCGTATTGCTCGCGACCTGTCCTTTGCCGAGCAGCGTTTTCGGTTTGCCTTCGCTCTCGCTGTAGAGCGCGACTTTCGCGCCGGTGCTGCTCGTCAGGTAGAGCTGGACGCCCGTTGCCGTGCCGGTGACCGGCGATTCGTAGCGGAAGACCTCGCTGTGCGTCCCCGTGAGCGAGTCCCCCGACGATTCGATCGTCGTCGTGCCGAACAGCGTGCTCGCATGCGCCGGCGACGCCGCGAGCACGGGCAGCAACGTCAACAGTGCGCTTAGGAAGATTTTCCTCATAGTTGGAATCTTTGTTGAAGATGAGCGTCGCGCGCTACCTCTGTCTCCAGCGGATCGGCTTCGGCGAAAGGGCCAGCGGCGCTGCGGGAATGCGCGCGATGTCCGACTCCCCGATCGGGTGGCTCGCCGGGGAGCGGGCGGCCCCCGCGTGCCGCCCGCTCCGCGCGCGTACCCCGTCAGCCCGCGGCAGGCGCCGGCGCCGGGTCGGGCCTGACGACGACGGTGTCGACGATCTCCTCGACCTCGTCGGCGGGCATGCCGACGCGGCTTGCGTGCTTGCGCACGGCCTCGACGTCGCTGGCCTCGTAGATGCAGACCGAGCCGAGCGTGCCGTCGGCTTCGGCGATCACGTAAGTGCGGATCCAGCGGATGTCGTTGGGGAACTCGCCGTCGGCGACCTCTTTGGAGCGGGCTCCCACGCCTTCGAGCTCCTCGGCCGAGCCCCATGCGTTCCTGCGGCGAATCGCATACATCTTCATTGCTCAAACCCCTTTCGTAGTCGGTCCTCTCGAGGACTGCGCGCGAGCCGATTCCTTCCCACGACGCTCGCAATCGGGAGACTACGCCCGGCGTGCGGCCCGATGTGTGCGGATCGACACTCGATGAGTTTCCTCGCGCGCGATCGTCTGACTTGGCAAACGACCGCGAAGGGAGCACCGAGATGGGGAAGATCGTCGCAACCGAGTTCGTCTCGCTCGACGGCGTGATGCAGGCGCCGGGCGGAGGCGAGGACTACAAGCACCAGGGCTGGACGTTCGAGGTCGATCGTGGCGCTGACGGCGACAAGTTCAAGCTGCAGGAGACGTTCGAGGCCGAGGCGCTCTTGCTCGGGCGCACGACCTACGAAGGCTTCGCCGCGGCGTGGCCGTCGATGGAGGGCGAGTTCGCGGACAAGTTCAACGGCATGCCCAAGTACGTCGTCTCCTCGACGCTGAAGGAGCCGTCGTGGAACAACACGACCGTGCTCGACGGCGAGCTCGCCGGCGAGGTCACGAAGCTGAGGGACGCGACGGACGGCGACATCTACGTGCACGGCAGCGCGCAGCTCGTGCAGGGGCTGCTCGCCGACGACCTGATCGACGAGCTGCGCCTGATGGTCTTCCCGGTGCTGCTCGGCAGCGGCAAGCGGCTGTTCGGCGCCTCCGAGCAGAAGCACGCGCTGAAGCTGGCGAGCTCGAAAACGGTCGGCGACGGCATCGCCGTGCTGATCTACGAGAGCGCCCGCTAGCCGGCCGACGGCGCGACGGCCGACTCGCCGGCGCCCTCGGCGCGCGCGGAATCGGAGTGCTCGCGGCTGTCGCGCGAGGAGATCAGCACGAGCGTCAGCAGGGCGCCGGCGAGCGCGAAGCCGGCGCCGACGAGGAAGGCGCGGTCGAAGCCCTTGGTCAGCGCGATCGCGGCGTTGTGCTCGCCGCCGTGCAGCAGCGAGTTGGTGCGGCTGTTGGCGACGGTCGCGAGGATCGCCAGCCCGAGCGCGCCGCCCACCTGCTGGGCGGTGTTGACGAGGCCCGAGGCAAGCCCGGCCTCATGCGGGCGCGTGCCGGTGACGGCGGCGATCGTGACGGGCACGAACGACAGGCCGAGGCCGATCGCGGCGAGCACCGACGGGCCGAGCACGTCGGCGAGGAAGGTCCCGCCGGTGCCGGGGACTTTGGAGAACCAGAACAGCCCGCCGGCGACGAACAGCATGCCCGTGAGCAGGACGGGCTTGAAGCCGAAGCGCGTGACGCCGGCCGAGGCGGCACCGGCGGAGAGGATGATGGCGACGGCCAGCGGCAGGTAGGAGAGCCCGGCCTTCAGCGCCGAGTAATGCAGCACCTGCTGCATGTACAGCGAGATGAAGAAGAACATCGAGAACAGCGACATGCCGATCAGCAGCGCGATCGTGTCGGCGCCGCGCAGCGTGCGCAGGCGGAAGATCGAGAACGGCATCAGCGGCGCGCGCGAGCGCAGCTCGATCGCGAGGAACACGGCCAGCAGCACGACCGAGCCGGCGATCAGCGCCAGCGTTTCGCTCGATCCCCAGCCGGCGTTGACGGCGTTGACGAGTGCGTAGACGAGCAGCGCGAGGCCGGCCGTCACGGCGACGGCGCCGGGGATGTCGAACTGGCGCGTCTTGCTCTCGGCGCGGCTCTCGACGAGCAGGCGCGGCGCGAGGAAGGCGCACAGCACGCCGATCGGCACGTTGACGAACAGCACCCAGCGCCACGACAGCCCGCTCGTGAGGACGCCGCCGAGCAGCACGCCGGCGGCGCCGCCGGCGCCGGCCACGGCGCCCCACACCCCCAGCGCGCGGTTGCGCTCGGCGCCTTCGGAGAAGGTCGTCGTGATGATCGACAGCGCCGCCGGGGAGACGATCGCCGCGCCCAGGCCCTGCACGGCGCGCGCCCCGATCAGCCACGCCTCGGACTGCGCGAGGCCGCCGGCGAGCGAGGCCAGCGAGAAGAGGACGAGCCCGACCATGAACATCCGCCGGCGCCCCATCAGGTCGGCCAGGCGCCCGCCGAGCAGCAGGAAGCCGCCGAAGGTGAGCGTGTAGGCGTTGACGACCCACGTCAGGTCGTCCTGGGCGAACT
This sequence comes from Solirubrobacteraceae bacterium, assembly GCA_035473995.1. Taxonomy (GTDB): domain Bacteria; phylum Actinomycetota; class Thermoleophilia; order Solirubrobacterales; family Solirubrobacteraceae; genus Palsa-744. Next base: position 28,508 of record DATINR010000011.1, on the reverse strand, counting down.
TCAGCGCGCGCCCGATCGAGGGCAGCGCGACGTTGACGATCGAGGCGTCGATCACGACGACGAACTGCGTCATCGCGAGCAGCACGAGCGCGAGGTTCTTCGCCCGCTGAGTCAGCAGCGAGGGGGGTGCGTCGACGACGATCGCCTGCGGCTCGGCGGTGAGATCTGGGCTGGGGGTCATGTCAGGGCCTGGCCTTCCTGTCGATTCGCGCACGATGATATGAACGCTCGTCGGAACGACGAACGGGCGCCCGCCGGATGGACACCTCGGACTGGCGCGGTGTGCTCGGCGGCGCCGGCGCTACTGGCCGGCGGACTCGAGGCGGGCCTGCTCCTCGACCGTGCGCTCGGCCCAGGGGACGGCCTGCAGGCGAGCGTCGGGGATCGGCTCGCCGCTCTCCACCGAGAGCCCGTACGTGCCTTCGGCGAGCCGGCCTTCGGCGCGCTCGATCGCGGCGAGCTCCTCGCGCAGCGACGCCTCGACGCCCACGTCGATCTCCGTCTCGAGCAGCTCCGGCGCGACGTCGGCGCTGTCGAACACAGCAGCTTCTTCGTCGCCCTCCGGCTTGGCGGCGTCGGCCAGTGCGCCTTCGATGCGCGCTCGCTCGCTCGCCAGCAGATCGCGTGCCTCGGTGGGGTCCATCGTGCGCAGTATGAACGCGGGCGCCGTCCCGTGCCGTCCCGCCGTCATCTTCCTATAAATATTTATTTAATTGATGGAGAAAATGAGAAGTGTCGGGGACGGTCTCGCCGGGTGCTCAGACCGCGCTCGAGCGGATCGCCTCGGCCACGGCGCGCGGGTCGTCGAAGAACGGCACGTGCCCGGCGCCGAGCGAGAGGTGGCGCGCCCGCGGCAGCATCGCCCGTGCGCGCGGGGCCTGCGTGCGGTAGGGCAGCAGGCGGTCGTGCACGCCCCAGGCGATCGTCAGTCCGATCGCGCCGTCGAGCTCGTTCGGCGCAGCGAAGGTGTAGTCGTCGAACGCCGCCAGCGCCGGGCCGAGTGCGGGGGAGGCCCAGGCGTTGCGCAGGATTCGCGGCGGCTCCTCGGCCGGCATGCGCGCCGGCCAGCCGAACGTCTGCCAGAACAGCGCGCCCCGTCCCGCTCGCGTACCCGACGCGGCGAGCAGCGCCGGGCGTAGGACGCGCGGTATGTCTGCCAGCGTGCCCAGCGACCGCTGGCAGAAGCGCCGTTCGGCCGGCGTCCAGAAGCCGGCCGGCGAGATCGCGCTGACCGAGGCCACGGCACCGCGCCGGGCCAGCTCGAGGCCGATCGCGCCGCCCATCGAGTTGCCCGAGACGTGCGGGCGCTCGAGCCCGAGCTCGCCGAAGAAGCGGGCGAAGCGCTCGGCGTAGGCAGGGACCGCCGGCACCGTGCCCGCCGGCAGCGCAGGCGAGTCGCCGAAGCCGGGCGAGTCGCATGCGATCACGTCGAACTCGCGTGCGAGCAGGCCGATCACGGACCGGTTGATCTGCCAGTTGAGCCCCACGCCGTGCAGCAGCACGAGCGGCGGGCCCGAGCCCTCGCGGTGAAAGTTGATCACGCGGCGGCAGGGGCAGCGCTCGGGGTCGCCACGCGCCCGCGGATCAGGTCGGCGCCGCGCTCGGCGACCATGATCGTCGGCGCGTTCGTGTTGCCGCCCGGGATCAGCGGCATGACCGAGGCGTCGATCACGCGCAGGCCCTGCAGGCCGTGCACGCGCAGCTGCGAGTCGACGACCGCCTCGGGGTGGGTGTCGCTCATCCGCGCCGTGCCGACGGGGTGGTAGATCAGATTCAGCCGGCGGCGCAGGTCGGCTTCGAGCTCCGAGCGGTCGACGATCCCCGGACCGGGCTTCAGCTCGGCGATCGTCGTCTGCGCGAGCGGCGCCTGCGCGGCGATCTCGCGCGCGAGCTCCATCCCGGCGAGCAGCGACTCGACGTCGTCGCGCTCGGACAGGCTGTTGGTGAGGATCCGCGGCTTGGCCGCCGGGTCGGCCGAGCGCAGCCACACCTGCCCGCGCGCCTTCGGCGCGACGAGCACCGGCGCGATCACCATGCAGTGCCCGTCGTATTCCTCGGCGCCGTGGTCTTCGTAGTAAGCCGCGCCCATGTGGAACTGGATGTCCGCCGCCGGCAGCCCGCCGCGCGTGCGCACGAAGGCGACGACCTCGGCGACCGTCGAGGAGAGCTTGCCCGAGCGGCGCAGCAGCCACTCGGCGAGGTGCTTGGGCTTGTCCGCGCCGTATAGCGTGTTCTGGTCGTTGACCTCCCAGATCAGCGAGACGAACGGGTGGTCCTGCAGGTTGCGACCCACGCCGCGCAGCTCGTGGCGGGGCTCGACACCGGCCGCGCGCAGCTCCTCGGCCGGGCCGATCCCCGAGAGCAAGAGCAGCTGCGGCGAGTTGATCGCGCCCGCCGACAGCAGCACCTCGCGCTCGGCGCGCACGAGCTCCTCGCCACGCCGGCCCTTGCGCAGGCGCACGCCGACGGCACGGTCGCCCTGCAGCTCGATCCCGAGCACGTTCGCGCCCGTGCGCACCTCGAGGTTCGGCCGCTTCAAAGCAGGGCGCAGGAAGGCGTCGGCCGCGCTGAAGCGCTGACCGTTTCGCTGCGTCACCTGGAACATCGAGGCGCCGTCCTGCTCGGGGCCGTTGTAGTCGGCGATCCGCGGGATGCCCGCCGCCGCGCTGGCCTCCAGCAGGCGCTTGTCCAGCGCCCGCGGAGAGCGCTGCTCGGAGACGCGCAGCTCACCGCCCGAGCCGTGGAACTCGGAGGCGCCGCGCACGTTGTCCTCGGACTTCACGAAGTACGGCAGCACGTCGCGAAAGCCCCAGCCGGGCGCGCCCTGGGCCTCCCACGCGTCGTAGTCCCACGGGCGCCCGCGCACGTACAGCATCGCGTTCATCGAGCTCGAGCCGCCGAGGCTCTTGCCGCGCGGGATGTACAGCGAGCGCCCGTCGACGTGCGGCTCGGCCTCCGTCGCGTAGTCCCAGTCGAGCTTCGTGTGGAACTGTTCGGCGAACGCCGCCGGGATCTTGATCTTCGGCGAGCGGTCGCGCCGGCCGGCCTCGAGCAGCAGCACGCGCACGCTCGGGTCCTCGCTCAGCCGGTTGGCCAGCACGCAGCCGGCCGAGCCGGCGCCGACGATCACGTAGTCGTACATCTGTGTCCCCTTTCGTGCTGCTCGTTACGCCGGCGAGGCCGCGGCCGGCCGATCGGTCGCGCCCGGCTCCTGCACCTGCGCGCTCGCGAACTCGTACTCGTCCGGGTGCAGCGTCCGCGTCTGCTCGAAGTACTCGCGCATGTAGCCCGGCCAGTTGGCGACGATCCGCCCGCTGTCGTCGCGGTACCACGAGTCGCAGCGCGTCCAGGCCGTGCCGGCGAAGCGTGCCTGCAGCGCGCGGTCGCTGGCCTGCTCGACCTCGCGGCGCACCTCGATCGAGCGCGCGCGATGGGCCATCAGCTGCTGCAGCGCCTGGCGTATGTAGGCCGCCTGCGCCTCGAGGTAGAAGATGATCGAGCCGCCCGATGTGTTCGTGTTGGGCCCGTACATGACGAACATGTTCGGGTAGTCCGGCACGGTCATGCCGAGGTGTGCGCGCGCGCCGTGCTCCCACGCGTCGATCAGCTCGACGCCGCCCGCGCCGATCACGCGCATCGGGAACATGAAGTCGTTCGTCTTGAAGCCCGTGCCCCAGACGATGCAGTCGAGCTCGTGCAGCGTGCCGTCGGCCGTGACGATCCCCTCGGGCTCGACGCGCGCGATCGGCTCCGTCACGACCTCGACGTTGGGGCGCTGCAGCGCCGGCAGGAAGCTCGAGCTGAACAGCACGCGCTTGCAGCCGAACGTGTAGTCCGGCCAGACCTTCCGGCGCAGCTCGGGGTCTTTCAGCTGCCAGCGCATGAACGCCGCCGAGCGCAGCCCGGCCACGCGTCCGATCGTGCGCGGGTGGCGGATCGCGGCGGTGATCATCTCGCAGTACTGGAACATGAAGTTGCGGCGGAACTCCTGCACGCCGGGGACGTGTTCGATCGCGGCGCGCACAAGTCGCGGGTAGCGCCGGTTGCGGCGCGGCATGAACCAGTTGCCGGTGCGCTGGAAGACCGTCAGGCGGGCGACGCGCTCGGCGATCTCGGGGACGAACTGCACCGCGCTCGCGCCCGTGCCGACGACGGCGACGCGCTTGCCCTGCAGCGGGTAGTCGTGGTCCCACTGCGCCGAGTGGAAGCTGTGACCGGCAAAGCTGTCGATTCCCGCGATCGAGGGGTGCGCGGGCTGGTGCAGCTGTCCGGTCGCGAGCACGAGCGCATCGGCCTCGAAGCGCTCGCCCTCGGTCGTGTCGACCGTCCACTGCGCGCGCTGCTCGTCCCACTCGCACGTGCTGACGGTCTGACCGCAGCGCACGTGGCGCATGACGTCGTGCTTGCGTGCGACGTCGTTCAGGTAGTCGTGGATCTCGGCCTGCGGCGAGCACAGCCGCGACCAGTCGCGCCGCTGGGCGAAGGAGAACGAGTACAGGTGGCTCGGCACGTCGCAGGCCGCGCCGGGGTAGCTGTTGTAGAACCACGTGCCGCCCAGCTCGGGGGCGCGCTCGAGGATCGTGACGTCATCGAAGCCGTGGCGCTTGCACTCGATCGCCGCCGCGATGCCGCCGAAGCCGGCGCCGACGATCAGCACCGAGGGCTTGCGCCTCGGTGCGCTCGGTGGGCGTACTGCGGTTTCTGCGGCCGACATGCTTCCTCTCCAAACGTTGCCTGGAGCATTCTGCACCTTCGCGGGGGTTGACGCGAGCAGATGCCGATCGCGCGGCCTGACTGCTGCCGGTCACGCGGCCTGAGCGCTGCCGCTCGCTCAGCCGCGGGGCGGCGTCCCGGCGAGCAGCCGCGCGCCGACGCCTCGGATCGTTTCTTCGCCGTAGGCCATCGACGGGTCGCCGGTCGTGAAGACGGCGGCCGTGAACGTGACGCCGTGGCGCTCCAGGCGCGCGGCCTCGTGGAACAGGCCCTCCGACGGCAGCGCTCCGGTCTTGAAGAAGACCTGCCAGCGCGGGCGGGCGACTTCGGGGATGCCCCAGCTCTGCTCGGGCTCGATGCCGGCGAGCAGGCCGCGCGCGTAGGGCCAGAACCGGTGCGGGATCAGCCGTTCGATCGCGACGAAGAAGCGCGCCTGGTCGGCGGCCGAGGTCTGCGTGTAGGCCCACCAGCCGATGCCCGGCGCGTAGTCCTGCATGCCTGCTTCGCGCGCCACCCGCGCGATCGCGCCGAGGCCGACCCGGTCGAGCACGGCCGACGCGGCGTCGTTGTCGGATTCGTGGATCATCGGATAGAGCAGCGAGCGGTCGAGCGCGCTGATGCCGGCGCGGTCTGCGTTCAGCCGCTGCAGGAAGGCCGTGAGGAACATCACCTTGACGATGCTCGCGCTCTGGAAGTGCTCGCGCAGGCGCACGCCGGAGAGGCGCCCGCGGCTGTCGACGACGGCCAGCGACGTGCGCCCGGCGCGTGCGTCGAGGTAGCGCACGGCGGAGGCGATCGCGGCGCGCGAGGGGTAGGCCGGCGGGAGCGGCTTGGCCTGGCGCGGCGCCGTGGCGCTCGGCGGCTGCGTCGTGGCGGCCGGCGGCGTCACGCCGGTCACCGTCCCGGCGGCGAGCGCCAGCGCGGCAATGCCGCCGAGCAGGCATGCGGCGAGCACGGCCGCGAGCAGGAGTGGACGTCGCTTGGCCACCGACGGGGGAGGCTAGCGACCGCGCCCGCCGTCAAGCGCCGGGCGGGCGCGGGCGAGGGTCAGTGCTTGTGCTTGTGCTTCTTGTGGCGGAAGCCGACCTGCGTGAAGGCGACCGAGATCGCTTCGGCCTTCGACTTCGGCAGGAAGCCGACGCGCGCCTTGAATTTCAGCTTGTGCGCGCGCTGGCCCTTGACGCCCTTGCGCGACAGCGGCACCTTGACCGTGAACTTGCCTGCCTTGGCGAATTTCTTGTACGTCGTGCGCAGATTGCGGTTTTTCACGCTCACGCGGCCGGGCGCGAACGTCTGCACGCGCAGCACGAGCTTGTTGTGCTTGATTTTTTTGCTGAGGATCTTCAGCCGCGTTTTGCCTTTGCCGTGGCCCGTGCAGGCGCCGACGGCGATCGGCGTGTTCTGTTTGATCACGGCGCCGCTCTGCGCCGTGATCGTCGTCGGCATCGTCAGCGTCTGCGTGCACAGCGTGCCGACCGCCGTAAGCGCCGAGTTGGCGCCTTGGGGCAGGTCGAGCACGAAGCTCGTCACCGGCACGTCCGGGATCGAGCCGAACGTCGATTTGGTGATGCCTCCTTTGATGTCCGTCTTGCTTTCGAGGATCACGCGCACGCCGTTGCCTTCGAGCAGCAGGTCGAGATCGGGGAACGCCTCGCCGCCGTGGGAGACGAGGTAGGCGGGACCTTTCAGCGGCGCCGGGAGCACCGGCGTGGAGACGGTCGCGCTGCCGACTTTCGATCCGGGCGGGCAGCTGAACGGGTTGGCTTCGTAAGTCGCCGCCGGGCACGCTTTCTGCAGCGTCGTCAAGCGCGAGGGCAGCGATTTGGGCAGTTCGGCGACGACCGAGTGGATGTTCGCCTCGTGCGCGTTCTGCAGCAGGTTGACGCGCAGCGACGCGCCGTTGGCTTTCAGCTGCGTTGGGTTCGTCGAGGCGCCGGTCGCCGCCGAGAAGTTCGGTTTGAACGGCAGCCCGCTGCAGTTGCTCACGGCGAACGGGCTCGACAGGCTCTGCGTGGCGCCGAGCGTCGAGCTCAGCCCGGTGTCGGTCGACAGCGGGCCGCAGTTGGTCGGGTTGAACAGGAACGGTTTGCGGTCGACCACGACGTGGATCTTGCGCAGGCGCAGCGGCACGCCCTTGAAGATGCTCGGCAGGTCGGTCGTCGTGACGATCACGCGGCTGCTGTGCGGATCGACGTTGATCGTCGCGTGCGTGACCACGTTGCCGAGGTCGAACGGCCCGGCCGCGGCGTGAATCGGGATCGACAGGCCGTACGGTGCGCCCGCGTAGGGGCCGGTCAGGAAGACGGGCCCGGTGAACGAGTACGGATCGCCGCCCGCGCCGACGGACGCCGTGGCGGTACCGATCTGGCTGCCCGTGCCGCACGTGCCGGCCTGCGCCTGCGGTTCGCCGCACAGCGTGACCTTCGGGATTTCGCCGACGAGGCCCGCGGGCAGCGTGGTGGAGACCTTGCCGAGGTACTGGTTGGCGTCGTCGCGGGCGAGGTCGAACGTGTAGCTGGTGTACGCCCCCGCGTTGGGCGCGCTGGTCGCCGTCGACTGCGCGAGCAGGAACGGCGGCGAGGCGGGGCAGCCGCTCGGCGAGAACGGCGTCGAGCCCGTCGCCGGTGCGCCGCCGGAGTAGGGGGTGAAGAAGAAGTCGGTGCTCGCCGCGCCGCACGTCAGCGGGTTGGCCAGCGGGGCGTGGTCGCCGCCGTTGAGGGTGAGCCGCAGTTCGCTGAACGGCAGCTGCGGGTTGTTGGAAAACGTGACGGTCAGCCTGCCGGTGGTCGGGTCGGGCGCGACCGTGCCCTGCAGGCGCACGGACACGTCGACGTTGCTCTCGGCGTCGAGGTAGATCGTGTAGGGGGGGTCGGTGATCGGGGCCCCGCTGGGGCTGGCGAGGAAGACGGATCCTTTGAGCGTGCCCGGGGGCAGGTCCGTTTCGATCGCGACGCTGCCCACGCGCGAGCCGGCCGGACAGCTCACGGGGTTCCTCGTGCCGATCCCGATCTGCGCGGCCGAGCAGGCTTCGAGCCCGTGCGCGGCGGCGGGGTTGAGCGTGAGCCCTTCGGGCAGCGTGACGCGCGCGTCCTGGATGTCGGACGTGTTGATTTCGGTGGCTTTGACTTTCTGCGGCACCTGCACGATGGTCGTCGCGCCGTCTGGGCCGTCCGGCTGCGATCCGGCGCCGGCTTCGGGTTCGACCGTCGTCGAAGGCGAGAAGGGCACTTTGTCGCAGCCTTCGACGCCGACCGGCGTGTGCGTTGCGGTGTGCGTTATGTCGCCGGCATACGATTCGAGTTCGAGGAACGAGGTCGTCGTGCTCGAGCAGACGCTCGGTAGCGTGAGGAAGTTGCCTTGGCCGGCGCGGCCGTTGAAGTTCAGTTTCGACTTGAGCACCTTGAGCGGGGCTTTGACCGGCAGCAGCGCGTTGACCGTCGCTTCGTTGGGGACGTTGTTGATCACGAAGAACTCGTGGTAGTCGCCGCTCCAGTCGACGTGGCCTTCGAGGAACAGGCGGATCGGCGAGACGAGTTCGCCGGTCGGTTCGACGGCGATGCCGAAGTCGAGCGGCAGGCCGGGCGGTGCGTTGAGGTTGTAGACCGTGCCGGACAGCGAGGGAAGCGAGAGCGGGATGCCGAGCGGTTCGGCGATCGCTTCCATTTCGGTGGATCCGACCACGCTGCTCGCCGGGCATCCCGTCGGATCTGCTTCGAACTGCGCTTTGTCGCACTTCGGTTTCGGCGCCTCCGGGTTGGCGGCGAGGCCCGGCGGCACGTCGACGCGGATGCGCTTGACCGACGCGCCTTCGACATTGCTGCCGCTGTGTTTCATCACGAACGTGGTGATTCCCCACGGGGGGTGTCCGGCCGCCTGGGTGAACGCTTCTTTGTGGTTGGCTTCGACGCTCGAGTACGTGCACGAGTTGTTCACGCACGTGCCCGCTTCGAAGCTTTCCGGCCCGAACGCGGCCTGCGCGGCCGCCGGCGCCATCAGGGCGCAGCAGAGCAAGATCGAGCCGCCCGCGGCGAGCGAGGCGACTTTGGCACGAACCAGCGACCCGATGGCGATCTGACCCTTCAACTCCCTACCTCCCGTTTGGACTGCGGCTTCCTGCCCGGTTGATAGAGCCTTTGCTTCCGGACAGCCGAGGGTTACCCGCTTTGGCGGGCTCTACGCAGGAGTGGACGGATAGGGACGGTGTCGCGGGCCGCGCCGGGCGGCTCCGCGGCGCGGCGCGGCTACTGCTCGCGCGGCACGTACGGAGCGAGCTCGCGGCGGGCGATCGAGAGCTTGTGCACCTCGTCGGGGCCGTCTGCGAGGCGCAGCGTGCGCAGGTGGGCGTAGGCCGTCGCGAGACCGAAGTCCTGGGAGACGCCGCCGCCGCCGTGCACCTGGATCGCGCGGTCGAGCACCTTCAGCGCGACGTTCGGCGCGGCGACCTTGATCGCGGCGATCTCGGTCCGCGCGTGGCGGTTGCCGACGGTGTCCATCAGCCAGGCCGCCTTCAGCGTGAGCAGTCGCGCCATCTCGATCTCGATACGCGACTCGGCGATCCAGTCCTGCACGTTGCCGCGCATCGCGATCGGCTGGCCGAAGGTGACGCGTGAGACGGCGCGCCTGCACATCGCCTCGAGCGCGCGCTCGGCGGCGCCGATCGCGCGCATGCAGTGGTGGATGCGCCCCGGGCCGAGTCGCGCCTGGGCGATCATGAAGCCGTCGCCCTCGCTTGCGATCAGGTTGGCGGCGGGCACGCGCACGTCGGAGAAGTCCACTTCCGCGTGACCGTCCTGGTCCTCGTAGCCGAACACCTTCAAGCCGCGCACGATCCTCACGCCGGGCGTGTCGAGCGGAACGAGGATCTGGCTCTGCTGTTTGTAGGTCGGACCGTCGGGGTCGGTCTTGCCCATCACGATCATGATCCGGCAGTGCGGGTGGAGCGCGTTCGTCGTCCACCACTTGCGCCCGTTGAGCACGTAGTCCTCGCCGTCGCGCTCGATCCGCAGCTCGATGTTCGTCGCGTCCGAGCTCGCGACGTCGGGCTCGGTCATCGCGAAGGCCGAGCGGATCTCGCCGTCGAGCAGCGGGCGCAGCCAGCGCTCCTTCTGCTCGGGCGTGCCGAACTGGTGCAGCACCTCCATGTTGCCCGTGTCCGGCGCCGAGCAGTTGCAGGCCTCGGAGGCGATCGGCGAGCGGCCGAGCAGCTCGGCCAGTGGCGCGTAGTCGCTGTTGGACAGCCCCGCGCCGTCCTCCTCGTCGGGCAGGAACATGTTCCACAGCCCCGCCGCGCGCGCTTTCTGCTTGAGCTCCTCCATGATCGCCGGCTGGTGGTGCGGGTCGCCCGAGTCGCTCAGCTGCTGCGCGTAAGTCTCCTCGGCCGGATAGACGTGCTCGTCCATGAAAGCGCTCAGGCGCTCCTTGAACTCAGAACAGCGCTCGCTCGGCTGGAAGTCCATCGTCTCTCCTCTCGTCGTGCCCGGACACAGGTGTATATCGGGTCGCCGCTGCGCGCGGGCTTCGGGGTCGGCCACGCTCTCGCGTGCGATTTTGCACAGGGCGCGGGGGGCGGCGATCGTTAGCGTGTGCCGCTCGATGAGGCGGCTCCTGGCCCAGCGAGCTCGATGCAGGCGATGCCCTCGGGGCGCCCGCGCCGAGCGTTCCCGCACCCCTGCAGCGCCGCTCGCGGCGCTGCTCGCGCTGGCGCTCGCCGCCGGGCTCGCGGGCTGCGGCGGCGGCGGAGCAAGCAGCTCGGGGGCGCGCACGGCACACGCGCCGCCGGCGCAGCGCGGAGCGCCAGCCGTCTCCGGAACGGGCGGCACGCCGGCCGGCGACCGGCGCCCGAACATCGTCTTCGTGTTGACCGACGACCTCTCGGAGAACCTCGTTCCGTACATGCCGCACGTGCTGCAGATGCAGCGCAGCGGGGTGAGCTTCAGCAACTACTTCGTGACCGACTCGCTGTGCTGCCCCTCGCGCGCGTCGATCTTGACCGGCCGCTATCCACACGACACGCGTGTGTTCGACAACAGCCCGCCCGAAGGTGGCTACAGCGTCTTTCGCGAACGCGGGGAGGAGCAGGAAACGTTTGCGCCGGCGTTGCAGCGCGAGGGCTACCGCACGGCGCTGATGGGCAAGTACCTCAACGGCTACAAGCCGAACGGCGCCGTCGCGGGCCTCGGCGTGGGCGCGACGGCGGGCGACGGCGCCAGCCCGGCCGTCGCCGCGCAGGGGCGGCCGCCGGTGCCGCCGGGGTGGAGCGAGTGGGACGTGGCCGGCGACGGCTACCCGGAGTACGGCTACCACATGAACAGCGATGGCTACGTGCGCTCCTACGGCTACCGCCCGCGCGACTACCTGACCAACGTGATCGCGCGCAAGGGCCTCGCCTTCATCGACCGCGCCGCGTCCGCCAGGCGGCCGTTCATGCTCGAGCTGGCGACGTTCGCGCCGCACTCCCCGTACACCCCGGCGCCGCGCGACTACGGCGAGTTCCCCGGATTGCGCGCACCGCGCACGCCGGCCTTCAACACGGTCGGCTCGGGCGAGCCGGCGTGGCTAAGCCGCTTCGAACCGCTCGGCCGTGCGCAGATCGCGCTGATCGACAGCAAGTTCCGCAAGCGCGCCGAGGCGGTCCAGGCGGTCGACCGCATGATCGGGGCGATCGAGGCCAAGCTCGCGGCGAAGGGGCTGGCGCGCGACACCTACATCGTGTTCAGCTCCGACAACGGCCTGCACATGGGCGAGCACCGGTTGCGTCCGGGCAAGCTCACGGCCTTCGACACCGACATCAAAGTGCCGCTCGTGGTCACCGGGCCCGGCGTGCCCGCCGATCGGGTGGTGAGAGCGATGACCGAGAACATCGACCTGTGCCCGAGCTTCGAGGAACTGGCCGGCGCGCCGGCCCCGCCGAGCGTCGACGGTCACAGCCTGCTCGCGCTGATGCACGGGGAGCGCGCAGCGGGGTGGCCGCGCGAGGTGCTGATCGAGCACCACGGGCGCGTGCTCGACCCCGAAGACCCGGACCTGCCGATCCGCGGCTCGGGCAATCCGCCGAGCTATGAGGCGCTGCGAACGCCAGGCAGCCTGTACGTCGAGTACGCCACGGGCGAACGCGAGTTCTACGACCTGCGCCGCGACCCGTTCGAGCTGCACAACATCGCCGCGCAGCTCGCCCCGCGACGCCTGCTCAGGCTGCACCGGGCGCTCGTGCGGATCGAGCGCTGCCACGGGGCGCGCTCGTGCCGGCGGGCGCAGCGTGGCGCCAGTCCAAGCCGTAGGCTCAGGCCATGAGCGACGAGCGCGCAGGCGCGAGCTACCGCGAGGCCGGCGTGGACTACGCCGCGCTCGACGCGGGCAAGCGCCTGGCGATGGCCAAGGCGCTCTCCACCTCCTCGCTGCTCGGCGCGCGCGGCGGGCGTGCGCTCGATGCCTCCAGGGGTGAGCCTGCGTTCGTGTTCGAGCTGGATGGGCGCGCGTTCGCGTTCGTCGTCGAGGGCCTCGGCACGAAGTCGATCGTCGCTCGACAGGTGCTCGAGCGCAGCGGCGTCAACCGCTTCGCCGACGTCGCCTACGACACGGTCGCGGCGATCCTCAACGACCTCTGCTGCGTCGGGGCGCTGCCACTCGTCGTCAACGCCTACTTCGCCACTGGAGCGTCTGAGTGGTACGCGGACGCCGCGCGCTCGGAGGCGCTGCTGGAGGGGTGGCGCCGTGCCTGCGCCGACGCCGGCTGCGCTTGGGGCGGGGGCGAGTCGCCGTCGTTGCCGGGACTGCTCGATCCGCGCGAGATCGAGCTGGCGGGGGCCGCGGTCGGCGTGCTGCCGGCGGGTCGCGCGCCGATCCTCGGCGAGCAGCTGGCCCCGGGCGATGAGATCGTGCTGGTCGCCTCGAGCGGCCTGCACGCCAACGGCGCCTCGCTGGCGCGGCTGATCGCCGAGCGCCTGCCCGAGGGCTACGCGACGGAGCTGTCCGACGGGACGAGCTTCGGCGAGGCGCTGCTCGCGCCGTCGCTGATGTACGCGCCGTTGATCGCCGCCGCGATGGAGGCGCAGCTGCCGCTCAGCTACCTCAGTCACATCACCGGCCACGGACTGCTCAAGTTGATGCGTCCCGCACGCGAGCTGACCTATCGGATCGAGCGTCTGCCGCCGGTGCCGCCCGTGCTCGAGTTTCTCGTAGAGCAGGCCGGTCTGCAGCCCCACGCCGCCTACTCGACGTTCAACATGGGTGCCGGCTTCGCGCTCTACTGCGCCGCGGGCGCCGGCGAGCGGCTGGTCGAGCAGGCCGGCGGCCTGGGGCTGTCGGCGCTCGTCGCGGGACGCGTCGAGGAGGGTCCGCGGCGGGTCGTGCTGGAGCCGGTCGAGGTGCGCTTCGAGGACGACGAGCTCGAGCTGTCCGCAGGTTAAACAGTAACGCTCAAGTGCAGCATTAGTGTTCGCGGAGATGACGCCGTTCGGCAGGCCGGTGGCGATTACGGCGACTCAGAACGGGCAGTTCTGCAGGATTGCCTGCAAACCCCGGATGCGACACCGCTTCTGGCTTGCAGCCGCCCGTGGCGATGGATAATGTTGTCTGAAGACTGTCGCCACTGTTCTCCGGCGTTTGCCGGGGATCTCGATATCGCCGGACCGGCAATGGTTCCGGAGCTACCCGGATCGAGGCGGACCTGTCCATCAACAGAGGAGAGAAAAACTGATGCGCAGAGCATCCACCTGTCTGGCCTTGCTCGGCTCGCTTGCCGTCCTGGGCCTTCCGGCTGTGGCTTCGGCCGCACCGACCGCGACCTTCAAAGCGAAGGCCGTGCCGATCCCCAAGCCGGGCGGCGGAACTTACCCGCACACCGGCAACATCCTTCCGAAGAAGGGTGGCCTCGGCGCAGCGCTCGAAGCCAACTACGTAATCGAAGGCTCTGGCTACGGCGCGACGCCGCAGAAGCCGGCCGGAGGCATCCCACCGCTGGCCGCTGTCAACTTCTACCTGCCGGCCGGCGCGAAGATCAACAAGGCTGGTTTCGCGGCCTGCTCGGAATCGGTGCTGAAGAACACCGGTCCAACCGGTTGCTCGAAGAACTCCGTCGCCAGCCCCGTCGGCCATGCGCTCGGCGAAGTGACCTTCGGTACAGAACGTGTGCCCGAGGAAGCGACGCTGCAGGCCTTCTTCAACGGCAACGGACTGCTGTTCTACGTCAACGGGTCGAGCCCGGTGTCGCTGGAATTCGTCTCCTCCGGCACGTACGTGAGCTACAACAAGGAAGGCTACGGCCTCGAGCTGAAGACGACCGTGCCGGCGATCGCCACGGTCCCGGGCGCTCCGCTCGCCTCGACCAAGAACATCAACATCAAGGTCGGCGCGGCGATCAAAAAGGGCAAGAAGCTGATCTCCTACGGCACGCTCCCCAAGACGTGCCCGAAGGGCGGCTTCCCGCTCAAGTCCGAACTGATCTTCGGCGGCTCCTACGGCGGCGAACGTGAATTCGGAATCCCCGCAGAAACGACGACGGTGACGTACAAGTCGCCGTGCCCCAAGTAGACGGAACGACGGCGAGCACACCCCCCTCGGGGGCGTAGAATCGCCGGCAGTGAGATGGGACGGGCGGCTTCATCGCAATGGTGGAGCCGCCCGGCTCGTTGTATGAACTTCAAGGAAGGAAAGGGTTGAGGGCGCAGACCGTCGGGTGGAGGAGAGGTGCTGCCGCGGTCGCGGTGCTCCTCGGCGTGGCCGCGCTCGCCGCGGTCGTGCTGCTGGCCACCTCGGCCGGCGGCTCGAACGGCAGCTACACGGTGCGCGCGATCTTCGACGACGCCGGCAACATCATCCCCGGCGAGAACCTGAAGATCGGAGGCGTCAAGGTCGGAACGGTCGGCTCGGTGACGGCCACCCCGCAGGCGAAGGCGGCCGTCGTCCTGAACATCACGAACGCGGGCTTCAAGGACTTCCGCGCGGACGCCAGCTGCACGATTCGCCCGCAGGCGCTGATCGGCGAGAAGTTCGTCGACTGCCTGCCGACGCAGCCGCGCGTGTCCGGCGAACCGCTGCCGCCGCCGCTGAAGAAGATCGGCAAGGGCCACGAAGGCGCCGGCCAGTACCTGCTTCCGGTGCAGAACACGCACTCCCCGGTCGACGTCGATCTGCTCGGCGACATCTCGCGCCTGCCCGAGCGCCAGCGCTTCACGATCATCCTCAACGAGCTCGGTGCGGGGCTGGCCGGGCGCGGCAGCGACCTGCACGAAGTGATCCAGCGCGCCAACCCGGCGCTGCAGGAACTCGACAAGGTGCTCGCGATCCTCGCCGGCGAGAACAAGGTGCTCGCAAAGCTCGCCGTCGACTCCGACCGCGCGTTGCAGCCGTTCGCGGCGGTCCGCAACCAGGTCGCCGACTACATCCAGCAGAGCAACACGGTGGCGCAGGCGACCGCGCGCCATCGCGGCGCGCTCGCGCGCAACCTGCAGCTGCTCCCCAAGTTCCTCAAAGAATTCGAGCCGGCGATGGAACGACTCGGTCGCTTCGCCGACCAGACGACGCCGGTCTTCACCGACCTGAAAGTCGCGGCGCCGGGGATCGACAAGGCCTTCACGAACCTGCCGGCCTTCTCACGAAGCTCGACCAAGTTCTTCAAGAACTTCGGTCAGACGGCGAAGGTGTCGGGCCCGGCGCTGACGGCAATCCAGCCGCTGCTCTCGCGCCTGGGCGCGCTCGGCAAGGAAGCCAAGCCGTTCGCGTTCAACGCCTCCGAACTGCTCACGAGCCTGCGCGACACCGGTGGTCTGGAGCGTTTGCTCGACTTCATCTTCCTCGGCACGGGCGCGGCCAACGGATATGACGGACTAGGCCACTTCCTGCGCTCGGAAATCGTCGGCACAGGGTGTCTGACCTACGTCGTGACGACGGCCTCGCAGTGCTCCAACGCGAAACTGTTCGCGACCGGATCGAGCAAATCGGCGACGAGCGCTTCGATCGCGCGCAATCGCAGCACGAGCGTGACGATGGCGCGCACGTTGGCAGTCCTGGGCGGCGCGACGCCGGCGCAGGCGCTCGCCAAATACCCCGGCGCCACCGAAGTCGCGCCGGGCGCGGCGGGCAAGACGAGCGGCAGCGAAGCGACGCCCGTCGCCAAGCCGGTCGGCGGTGCGAGCGCGGGCACCACCTACTACTCGCCCTCGGCCGAAGGCTCGGGCGCCGACGGCATGCTCCTCAACTACCTGCTCGGCAACTGAGGCCTTCGCGATGACCCGGCTCCACACACTCCCGCTCGCAGCCGCAGCAGCACTGCTGCTCGCGCTCGCCCCGGCCAGCTCGCTCGCCGCCGAAGAACCGTGGCAGGGGACGGACACGACGCCGGCTGAAAAGAGCACGCCGACGGAAACGACGCCGGCGCCTGAAACGACGCCGACGACGCCCGCGCCGAGCACGGGCACGACGGCCGAACCGCCGCCGACGACGACGACCCCGGCACCGACCGCGACAGCGCCGCAGGTGAGCGCACAGCGAGCTCAGGGGAGCACCCCGTCGGGCAAAGGCACGAACGCGGGCGCGGGCGCGGGCACGGGCACGCAGGGGCAGGGCTCGACCACGGCCAAGGGCAAGACGGGCGGCTCGGCCGCCAAGCCGAAGCGCGGCAAGCGCGCCCCCAAGCCCTCGGCGCTGACGCCGCCGCTGCCGCTTTCGCTCTCCTCCTCGATCGCGGGCGTGCCGGGCTTCTTCATCGAAAGCTTCCGCATCCCGCCGTTCCTGCTGCCGATCTTCCAGGCGGCCGGTACGGCCTACGGCGTCCCCTGGCAGGTGCTCGCGGCGATCAACGAGGTCGAGACGGACTACGGCCGCGACCTCAACGTCTCGAGCGCCGGCGCCGAGGGGTGGATGCAGTTCCTGCCCTCGTCGTGGGAAAGCTACGGCGTCGATGCCAACGGCGACGGCTTCAAGGACCCGTACAACCCGGCCGACGCGATCTTCGCCGCCGCCCGCTACCTGCGCGCCGCGGGGGCGGCCATGGACGTGCGCGGCGCGGTGTTCTCCTACAACCACTCGCAGGCGTACGTCGAATCGGTGATGCTGCGCGCGAAGCTGCTCGGCGGCACGCCCGACCAGCTGCTCGGGGCGATCACGGGTCTCACCGAGGCGCGCTTCCCGGTGCACGCCAAGTCGCACTTCAGCGACGGCTTCATCGCGGCGCCGAGCGGCTCCAAGGCCGGCGGCGAAATCGCGGGCACGACGATCTACAGCGAAGCCGGCGCTCCGGTGATCGCGGTGCAGGACGGCCAGGTCGTGCAGATCGGCGACTCGCCCGAGCTGGGCCACTTCATCTCGCTGCGCGACGCCTACGGCAACACCTACACCTACGCCAAACTCGGCAGCGTCGCCGAGCTCTACCCGGTGCTCAAGCCGCACGAAGGCGCGGGCTCCTCGCAGAAGTCGGCGCAGCAGGCGGAAGGCCCGGACGAACCGAAGCCGACGGCTCCGGCGAGCGCCGGCACGCACACCGGCGCGAGCGCCCCGGCGGGCGACGGAGCCGGACTGTCGGCGCTCTCGCTGGGCACGCCGAGCGGGCTCGAAAGCGCTGCTCCCGGCTCCGCCGAAACAAGCGCGCAATCGGCAGCGCCGGCTGCGACGCCGGCGCCCGCCGTCCCGGCCGGGACGCCCCCCACGGGCACCGCCGGCTCCTCCGAAGCCGGCTCTGCTGCGGAACCGGCGCCATCGAGCGCATCGCCGCCCGCCGCGACGTCCGGCGACGCGACGCCGCGGGTGTTCCGCGACGGGCCGAACGACGTCTACCTGCGCGAACTGCACGAGGGCGTGCGCGTGATCGCCGGAACCGTGCTCGGGCACGTGGGCGACGGCGCCTCCGGCGAAGGCGCCGAAGCGCACATGTTCTTCCAGATCCGCCCGGCGGGGGTGGGCGCGCCGCTGATCGATCCCAAGCCGATCCTCGACGGCTGGGTGCAGCTCGAGAACAGCTCGATCTTCAGGGCAAAGGGCCAGACCCCGTTCTCGACCAGCGGACCGACGCCGGGACAGGTGCTGCTCGAGTCCAAGGAACAGCTCGAGCAACAGGTGCTGAGCAGCCCGGACATCGACCTCTACCCCTGCGGGCGCCAGGACATCCAGACGGGGCAGATCGACCGCCGCGTGCTGGCCACGCTCGAGTTCCTCGCCGTCTCCGGGCTGAAGCCGACGGTGTCGGCGCTGAAGTGCGGGCACTCGGAGCTGACGGCCGAAGGCAACGTGTCCGAGCACTCCACGGGCGATGCCGTCGACATCTCGGAGATCAACGGCATCCCGATCGTCGGCCACCAGGGCCCGGGCTCGATCACCGACACGACGATCCGCAAGCTGCTCACGCTGCAGGGCTCGATGAAGCCGCACCAGATCATCAGCCTGATGAGCTATCCGGGCACCGACAACACGCTCGCCAAAGCCGACCACTACAACCACATCCACGTCGGCTTCATGCCCTTCGCGCAGGCCAGCCTGGCCGGCTCGCTGACCTCCTCGATCACGCCGGGGCAGTGGATCAAGCTGATCGCGCGACTCGGTGAAATCCCCGATCCGGCGGTCGCCAACGGTCCGTCGGCCGCGGCGATTGCAGTACACCCGGACAACGCGCAGGGCGGGGGGAGGTAAGCGATGGCGACGACCACTCCACCGAGCCCGCCGCCACCGGCCGCGCCGCCGCCGCGCGACCCGCTGCCGCCGCGCGCAGCGCATTCCTCGCGCGGACGCTACGGACGGCCGCTGGCGTTCGGCGCGCTCGCGATCGTCGTGCTCGTCGTCGCCTTCATCGTGTTCGGCGGCGGCAGCGGGGAGACGTACAAGCTCGAAATGAAGGAAGGCTTCCAGCTCGTCCGCGGCGATCAGGTCCAGGTCGGCGGGGTGCCGGTCGGAAGCATCACCAACATCGACCTGACGAACGACTTCAAAGCGCTCGTGACGGTTCACATCGACTCCTCGCTCACGCCGCTGCACGCGGGAACCACCGCACAGGTGCGGGTGCCGTCGCTGTCGAGCGTCGCCAACCGCTACATCGCGCTCAGCCCCGGGCCCAACAACGCACCGGCGTTGGCCTCCGGCGCAAGGCTCCCGGCCAGCGCGACGAAGGACGTGACCGACCTCGATCAGCTGTTCAACACGTTCAACCCGAAGACGCGCAAGGGTCTGCAGGACTTCATCCAGGGGACGGCCGAACAGTACGTCGGGCAAGGCAAATCGCTGGGGCTCACGACTGAATACTTCGCGCCGTCGATCAACGCGACCGACCATTTCCTGGCCGAGCTCGTGCGCGACCAGTCGACGTTCACGAGCTTCCTCGTCGAAACGGCGAAGGCGGTGACGACGATCGGCGCGCGCAAGGATCAGCTCTCGAGCCTGGTCGAAAACGCGAACACGACGTTCACGGCGATCGGCGCCGAGCAGCAGAACCTCGCGCAGGGGGTCAAACAGCTGCCGGTCACGCTCCGCCAGGGCAATCGCACGTTCGCCGAACTGCCTTCGACGTTCAGCGCGCTGAAAAAGCTCGTCGATGCCTCCAAGCCCACGGTCAAGCCGCTGACGACGCTGTTCACGAGCCTGAAACCGCTGCTGACGAAGGCGACGCCGGTCGTGCAGAACTTCGCGACCGCGTTCAGCCGCCCGGGACCGAACAACGACCTGACGGACTTCGCCAACGCCGTACCGACGCTCGTCGCGCAGCTGACGTCGAGCACGCCTGTGACCGTGCAGTCGCTGCAGGAATCGGTACCGATCACGGCCTTCTTCGGCCCCTACGCACCCGACCTCGAGGGCACGTTGCGCGGGTTCGGGCAAGCGGGGGCCTACTACGACGCCGACGGCCACTACGCGCGGCTCAGCCCCGTGTTCCCCGACTTCGCGCCGGGCGGCGGCAGCAACAACCTGACGCCCTCGAGCGCGGCGGCGGCGCTCGCGCCGCTCAAATCGGGCCAGCTGCGACGCTGCCCGGGCGGTGCGACACAGCCCGCGGCAGACGGCTCCTCGCCGTTCACCGACTCAGAAAAGCTCAGCTGCGACCCCACGCAGACACCATGAACCGCCGTCGCAACACATCGCTGGCAGGCAGCCCGCTGCTGATCGGGGCGGTCACGACGCTGATCGTCGTCGTCGCCGTGTTCCTCTCCTACAACGCCAACAACGGCCTGCCGTTCGTGCCGACGTACAACATCAAGGTCGCGCTGCCCGAGGGCTCGGGCCTGCAGCCGGCCAACCAGGTGCGGATCGCGGGCACGCGCGTCGGCATCGTCGGCTCGCTGAAACCGCACCTCGACCCTGTGACGGGACGGGTCACGGCGATCGCCGAACTGAAGCTCGAAAAGAAAGTCGAGCCGCTGCCGGCCGACACGAAAGCGATCGTGCTGTCGGTTTCGGCGATCGGGCTGAAGTACCTCGAACTCGAAAAGGGCCACTCGTCGGGCACGATCAAGGCCGGCCACGAGATCCCGGTCAGCCAGACCAAGGAACCGGTCGACATCGACCAGCTCTTCAACATGTTCGACGAAAAGACGCGCACGGCGATCCAGCAGAACACGAACAACTTCGGCGACGGGCTCGCCGGGCGCGGGCTGGGGCTGAACGAAACGATCCACACGCTGCGCCCGCTGCTGCGGCACGGGATCCCGGTACTGCGCAACCTCGCCTCGCCGCAGACCGACCTCGCCAACTTCTTCCCGGCGCTCGAGCGCGTCTCCGAACAGGTCGCGCCGGTGGCCAATGAGCAGGCTGAATTCTTCAGCGAGCAGGACACCTTCTTCAAGGCCTTCGCGAGCGTCTCGAAATCGATAGAAGAAGCGACCGAGGGCGGCCCGCCGGCGCTCGAACAGGCGATCTACTCGCTGCCGCACGAGGCGGCCTTCACGGAAAAGAGCACCGAGTTCATGCGCCTCTTGCGCCCGAGCGCGAAAGCCCTGACGACGGTTGCGCCGCCGCTCGGTCACGCGATCGCGGTCGGCGCGGTCAACCTGCGCGAAGCGACCAAGCTGAACGACGCGCTCTCCGAATCGGCCGTGGCCTTCCAGCAGTTCGCGGAAAACCCGGTCGTCACGGCCGGCCTCGAAGACTTCACGCAGACGCTGCAATACGGCAACCCGCTGCTCGCCGGGCTGGCGCCGGTGCAGGCGTATTGCAACTACATAACGCTCGCCTTCCGCAACGTGGCGAGCCTCGAGTCCGAGAACATCGGCGTCGGCACGGTTGCCCGCGCGGGGGGCAAGCTGGCGCCGGTCGGCCCGAACAACGAGGGCTTCCCCTCAGCGGTGCCAGCCAACGGCCCGTCGGTCGAAAAAGCGGCCCTCGGCTCGACGGCGATCGTCGACAACAACCACCTGCACGTCAACCCCTACCCGAACGTCGCCGGCCCAGGCCAGCCGAAACTCTGCGAAGCGGGCAACGAGCACTACGAAGTGGGCAAGCTGGTCGACGGCAACAACTCGGCGGCGAACGTGGCCAACAACCGCGAATTCACAAGCCGCGAACAGAATGTGGCGGGCGAAAAGTACCCGGCCGCGACGCTCAAGGATCTCGGCATCTCGACCGCGCCGAAGACGAAGAAGACGACGAAGAAGGGGAAGAAGAAGTGAGCCGTCTTCGCTTCTGGCGCCGCCACGACGAAATCCCCGTCGTCGAGCTCAACCGCACGAGCCCGGTCCGTTTCGCGATCGTGTTCCTCGTGATCGTCGCGATCGCGATCTACTTCGGCTTCACCAAGCACCTCCCGTTCAAACACGGCTACCGCCTGAACGCCCAGTTCGCGAGCGCGCTGAACATCAAAGGCAAGTCGCCGGTGCGGATCGCGGGCGTCAACGTGGGCAAGGTCACGGCCGTCAAGCGCCACGGCTCGACCGCGCTCGTGAGCATGGAAATCGAAAGCCGCGGGCTGCCGATCCACTCCGACGCGACGGTCAAGATCCGTCCGCGGATCTTCCTCGAAGGCAACTGGTTCGTCGAACTGCAGCCGGGCAGCCCCTCGGCAAAGACTTTGTCTTCGGGCTCGACGCTGCCGAGCACGCAGTCCTCCGACCCGGTTCAGATCGACCAGGTGCTCGACGCGCTGAACAGCGACACCCGCCAGAACCTGCAGGACTTCCTGATCGGCTACGGCAACGGACTGGTGCGCAAGCCCTCGGCGGCCGACAACGCCGAACAGGACCGCGAAGTGCGCGGGATCAACGCGGCCGAAGCGCTCAACAAGACGTACAGCATCGCCCCCTCGGCCGAGCGCGGCGCCGCGATCGTCAACCAGGCGATCGGCGGTACCGAGACGCACGACCTCTCGAAGCTCGTCCAGAGCGTCGGCAAAGTGACGTCCGCGCTGAACGTGCACGAGCAGCAGCTCGGCGAACTGATCGGCAACTTCAACAGCTTCTTCCACTCCTTCGCCGCGCAATCGAGCAGCCTGCGCAGCGCAGTCGCGGTGCTGCCGAGCTCGCTGACGAAGATCACGGCAGGGCTGCGCGAACTGAACGCCGCGTTCCCGCCGGCGCGAACATTCGCGCTGGACATCCTGCCGGGTGTGAAAAGCACGCCGAAGACGGTCACGGCGCTGCTGCCGTGGATCGAACAGGTCGAAGCGTCGCTTGCGCCGACCGAGCTCGGCGGCGTGGCCAAGGGCCTGCTCGAAGCGACGCCGCCGCTGGCGCAGCTGACCGCCGAACAGACCACCTTCCAGGTGCAGACCGAAGCGTTCAACAAGTGCCTGACGAAAGTGTTCATTCCGGCCGGCAACACGCGCCTGCAGGACGGCACGTCGACCTCGGGTGTCGAGGACTACAAGGAGTTCTGGTACAGCCTGACCGGCCTCGCCGGGATCGGACAGACCTTCGACGGCAACGGCGCGCTGACGAAGTTCCTGGTCGGCAGCGGCGGTCCGACGATCCGCTCGGGAGCGGCGACGGTCGAGGGCAAGAGCATCAACGGTCTGAAGCTGCTCGCGCACGCCTCGCTTCAGCCCGAAGGCACGCGTCCGGCGTTCCCCAAGACGGAGCCTGCTTACAAGCCGCTCGTGCCGTGCTACAAGCAGGCGCTGCCTGAATTCAACGGCCCGCTCTCGCAGGGCCCGGCGGACGGTTCCCAATGAGCCGACCGATGAACTTCCCGATACTGCGTCCTCGGTCGCTCGCGTGCTGGCCGATCGACGACCCCGTCGGTCGTCGATCGGTACGCAACGCTCCCTGCGTCCTTGTCTCACTCGTCCCTCGATCGGCTCATTGGCTTGAGTGCGGGGAGGAGGCGTCGTAATGGCCGCGACCGAGCCGACACCGACGCCGACACGCGGGCACAAACGCGAAGGCGGCCTCAGCGTTCGCGACCAGATCGAGCGCTACCGCACGGCGTTCATCGCGGTCGTCACGATGGTCATAATCGCGGCGGCCGTCGGCGGCTACATCCTCGCCCACGAGAACCTCAAGCTCCCGGGTTGGGTGCCGGTGCTCGGGCGCGACTACTACACGCTGAAGGCCGACATCCAGACCGCGCAGGCGGTCACCCCCGGCCAGGGCCAAGCGGTGACGATCGCCGGTGCGAAGATCGGGGAAATCGGCAGCGTCGACCTACGCAACGGGATCGCCACGATCACGATGAGAGTGACGCCGAAATATGCGCGCATCTACCGCAACGCGACGCTGCTGCTGCGGCCGAAGACGCAGCTGCAGGACATCACGGTCGAGGTCAATCCGGGCACGCCGGGCGCGGGTAAGCTGCCGAGCGGCTCGACTTTGCCGCTGTCGCAGACCGCGCCGAACGTCAACTTCGACGAATTCCTCTCATCGCTCGACGCCGAAACGCGTGCGTACCTGCAGGAGCTGCTGGCGGGTGCGGGCGAAGGCTTCAAGAACAACGGAAAGGCGTTCTCGGCGACGCTCAAGCGCTTCTACCCGCTCACGCGCGAGGTCCGGGAAATCGCCAAGGAACTCACGGCACGCCACGAAAACACGGCGCGCGCGATCCACAACTTCCGCCTGCTGATGGAAGCGCTCGGAGGCAAGGACAAGCAGCTGGCCGAGCTGGTCGACGCGTCCAATGCGGTGTTCGCGACGTTCGCCAAGGAGGACCAGAACGTGCAGAGCACGCTGCACCTGCTGCCGGGAGCGCTGACGAAGGCCCGCAGCGGCCTGGGCAAGCTCGCGACGGCTGCGCACGTGCTCGGGCCGACGCTGCACGAGTTGAAGCCGTTCGCGAAGGCGCTCGGGCCGGCCAACGCAGCCACGCAGGAAACGACGCGTTTGACGACGCCGATCATCAAGAACGAAATCCGCCCGTTCGCGCGCGAAATCCTGCCGACGATCAACCAGATCGCGCCGAGCACGAAAGCCCTGGCGGAAGCGTTCCCGAAGCTCGCCACGAGCTTTGGCGTGTTCAACGAATTCTTCAACGAGCTCGCGTACAACCCGGGTAAGAGCCAGGGCGGCTTCCTGTTCTTCCTCGACTGGGCCAACCACAACCTCAACAGCGTGGTCAGCTCGAGCGACGCCAACGGCGTGCTCGGCCGCACGCTGGTCTACTTCAACTGCGAAGTGGCTCCGATCCTCAAAGGCGTGGCCGAAATCAACCCGAACGTGAAGCTGCTGATCGGACTGCTGCAGCCGCCCGACCGAGCCGCCTGCCAGTCCGCGGGCATCCTCAAGGGAGCGAGCGCGGTCAACAACTTGAAGAAACCGAAAGCCCCGGGCTCGAAACTGCTGAACGGACTCACGCCGGCGTTCGGCGCGGCGGCGAAGGCACCGAAGAAGGCCGCCGCCAAGACGCGGGGCCGGCGCAAGGCGAAGGCCGCCGCCGGCGCCAAGGGGGGTGCTCGCTAGATGCAGAAGCGCGCGCCGACCCTGGGCAACATGCTCGTGATCATCCTGTTCGTGCTGAGCTGCTTCGGGCTGTTGCTGTTCCTGTGGGAGTCCTTCGGCGGCCCGCTGCCGCTGAAGCCGAAGGGCTACCGCATGACGGTCTCCTTCCCCGCCTCGCTGGCGCTCGCCGAACAGTCTGAAGTGCGCATCAGCGGCGTCAACGTGGGACGCGTGGTCGCGCTGAACTCGAGCAAAGTCGGCCGCACCAAGGCCGAACTGGAAATCAACAAGAAGTACGCGCCGGTTCGCGCGAACATGCACGCGATCCTGCGCCAGAAGACGCTGCTCGGCGAGACCTACGTGCAGCTGATCCCGCAGAACGGCGGGCACAGCGGGCCGTTCTTGAAAGACAGCGGCGAACTCCCCTACGCCCAGGTCGAACCGTCGATCACGCTCGACGGAATCCTCTCGGCGTTCGACCCGAAGACGCGCCGCGACTTCCAGATCTGGCAGCAGTCGGTCGCCGAAGGGATCAACGGGCGCGGCGAACAGATCAACGCCGCGTTCTCCTCGCTGCACCCGTTCGTCGAACACGCCAACACGCTCGTCGGCGTGCTCGACTCGCAGGAGGGGGCTGTGCGGGCGCTGGTGAAGAACACGGGCGTCGTATTCGACGCGCTGGCCAGCCGCGACCATCAGCTGCAAGGGCTGATCGTCAACGGCGAGCACACCTTCCACGCGCTGGCCGAAAGCAGCCAGGCGTTCGCCTCGGCCTTCCGTGCGCTGCCGACGTTCCAGAAGAACTCGCGCACGGCGCTGAAAGAACTGGATCGCTTCGCCGACGACGCGAGCCCGTTCCTCGACGAATTCCGCATCGTCGAGAAGAAGCTCGCGCCGTTGCTGAACGCGGCCAAGCCGTTCGCGCCGCAGTTCGACAGCTTCCTCACCTCGCTCGGCCCGCTGACGAAGGCGGCCAAGAAGGGGCTGCCGCTGACGAGCAAAGCGCTCGGCCTGACGACGACGCAGCTCGAAAACTTCCGCCCGGTGCTGCACAACTTCGACCCGTTCCTGCAGTACCTATCCGAATACGTGCCCGAGATACAGGCCTTCTTCGCCAACTTCACAGCCGCCACGCAGGCGCACGCCAACAACACGAACACGCCTGGCGGGCCCCAGCAGCACTACCTGACGGCGATGAACACGCTCACGCCCGAGAGCCTCACGGTCTACACGCAGCGACCCGGGACCGACCGCGCCAACCCGTACTTCAAGTCCGGCGCCTTCCGCTCGCTCGCCAACGGCGGACTGCAGGTGTTCAGCAACAGCAACTGCTCGAACGCGGTGCCGTCGGTCAGCGGCCCACCGAGCGCCACGATTCCCCAAGAACTGATTGACCAGCTGATCCAGTTCAAGGTCGCCAACGCGCCGGAAACGCCGAACGCGATTCCGGCGCCGGCATGCAACCAGCAGGGACCGTTCACGTTCAACGGCTTGACCGGCCAGTTCCCGCACGTCGTCTACGGTGGAAAATGATGGGTAGCGAAGAGCAGTACAACGACTACCAGTACCACTCGACCGGGCTCGACCTGAGCGGCGATCCGGACACGGGCGACTGGTCGATCCGCTGCACCGACGTGCACAAGCGCCTGGGGGGAGTGCCCGTGCTCAACGGCCTCACGCTGGCGATCCCGGACAACACGATCACCGTCGTGCTCGGCCCTTCGGGAACGGGCAAGAGCGTGCTGATCAAGCACCTGATCGGGCTGATGTTCCCCGACTCCGGCGACATCGTCGTGCACGGCGAACACGTGCCGCGGCTGACGATGCCCAAGCTGCTGAAGCTGCGCCAGCGGATCGGCGTGCTGTTCCAGGACGGCGCCCTGTTCGGCTCGATGTCGGTGTTCGACAACGTCGCCTTCCCGCTGCGCCAGCACACCGACCAGAACGAGGCGCAGATCGTCAAAACGGTTACCGAGCGGTTGACCGACGTCGGCCTGATCGACGCGATGGACGACGCCCCCTCGCAGCTGTCCGGCGGCATGCGCAAGCGCGCCGGCTTCGCGCGCGCGCTCGTGATGGAGCCCGACATCGTGATCTTCGACGAGCCCGACTCGGGCCTGGACCCCGTGCGCACGGCGCTCTTGTGCGACCTGATCCAGGAGATGCACCAGATCCACAAAGGCACCTACATCGTCGTCACGCACAACATCGCCTCGGCGCGGCAGATCGGCGAATACATCGCCGTGCTGTGGAAGGGGCGGATCGTCGAGGCGGGCGACGCCGAGCGGATGTTCTCCTCGGACAACGCCTTCGTCAGGCAGTTCCTCAGCGGCTCCGCAGAGGGCCCGCTGACGATGGACTGAGCTTCTCCGGCGCATCCGTCGCCGCTCTATGCGAACATATGTTCGCCTATGATCGTATGCGTCCGACTGCCCCGTTTCGAGCTGGTCCTCGCCGCCGGAGGAGCGCGCGAGCTCGTCGGGCGGGCGCTGGCGATCGCGCCGTCGCCGGGCTCGGAGCAGCGCATCGGGGAAGCCTCGGGAGCGGCCGAGGCGCGGGGGGTGCGCAGGGGTATGGCGCTTGGGGAGGCGCTTGCGCGCTGCCCGGACCTGGTGCTCGTGGCGCCCGATCCCGTGGGCGTGCAGGAGGCGTGGGAATCCAGGCTGCGTGGCCTGGAGGAGATCGGGGCGGCCGTCGAGTCGGCCCGCCCCGGTCTCGCCTACTTCGACACGGAGCCGCTGCGCGGGCTGCACGGCTCTGACGCCGCCACGATCGCGGCGGCGTGCGGCGCGGGAGCCGCGGGGGCGCTTGCCGGAGGCGGCCGGCGTGCGCGAGCCCCGCGCTCGGCGGCGGGGAGCGAGGACCGCTACATGCGCGTCGGTGCCGGGCCGACCCGCTTCTGCGCGCTGGCGGCGGCGCTGGCGGTTCGTTCGCGCCGTCCGCTGGTGCTCGAGGGCAAGGAGGCGCTGCGCTGGCTCGCGGGTCGCCCGATCGAGCTGCTCGGCTTCCGCGCGGAGACCGAGCATCTGCTCGAGCCGCTGGTGCGCCTCGGCGTGTGCACGCTCGGCGAGCTGGCGCGCCTCGGCCGTCCCGCGCTCGCCGATCGCTTCGGGGAGGCTGGAGCCTTCGCGCATCGGCTCGCGAGCGGTGAGGACACGCCGCTGCAGCCGCGCCTGCTCGAAGAGCGCCTGCAGGAGACGATGAGCGTCGGCGACGCGAGCTCCGGCCCCTCGCTGGAACGCGTGCTCGGAGTGCTGGTCGACCGGCTGCTGGCGCGTGGCGAGCGGCGCGGGCGCACGCTGCGTGCGCTCACGCTCTCGGCACGGCTGCTCTCGGGCGGGGGATGGCGCGAGCGCGTCGTCTTGCGCGAGCCGCTGGCCGACCGCGAGCGCATCTCGCTGGCGCTGTCGCTGCGGCTGCTGATGCTGCCGGCCCCCGCCGCCACGCTCAGCCTGGCCGTCGAGCGCTTCGGCCCGCCGGCGGGCGAGCAGCGTGCGTTGCTGGACGAGGCGCACGCTGCGCGTATGGCGCGCCTGCGTGACGCCGTCGCCCAGGTGCGCGCGGTGGGCGGAGAGAACGCGGCGATGCGGGCTGTCTGCGTCGATCCGGACTCGCGCGTGCCGGAGCGGCGAGTCGTGCTCACGCCGCTACCGGGCTGATGGCCGTCGCCGCGCGAGTCCAGCTCAACCTCCCTCGTCCCGCGCGGGTGCGCACGGGCGCGGAGGGCGCGCCGCTGCAGGTCGACGGGCGCACGGTCGAGCTGGTGCGCGAGTCCTGGCTGGTGGAGGATCGCTGGTGGACGGAGCGGCCGCTGTGCCGGCGCTACTGGGAGGTGGTGACGACGAGCGGGCGCAACATGGTCGTCTTCCACGACCTCGGTGCGGGAGCCGGCGACAGGCGTGCCGGCGGCTGGTTCGTCCAGGGGGCGTAGATGTCTGCGCAGCAAAGAGGGCGCTGAGCGATGTCCGCGCCGCCGACGCCGCCGTACGTCGAGCTGCACTGCCACTCGGCCTACTCGTT
>DATINR010000010.1:0-10134 GCA_035473995.1 Solirubrobacteraceae bacterium | reverse complement strand
GGCGGCGGCGGGCGAGCCGATCGAGCGGCTCGTCGGCGCGGACGTGGCCGAGTACGTGGCCGAGCACGCGCTGTACGGCGCGGGCGCCGGCGCACGGGCGGTGAGCTGATGGCGGGCGGGGAGCCGGTGGCCGGCGGCGAGCGCCCAGCGAGCGCCAACCCTGAGGACGCCGAGCGCGGCGGGTCGTTGCAGCCGCAGCAGCTGCTGGCGGAGATCGCCCGGCTGGCGGCCGACAAGAAGGCGATCGAGATCGTCGAGCTCGACCTGCGCGGCGTGCTCGGCTACACCGACTACTTCCTGATCTGCTCGGGCAACACGACGCGCCAGACGAAGGCGATCCACGACGGCATCCTCGAGGGCCTCAAGCGCGAGCACGGCACGCTTGCGCGCCGCGTCGAGGGCGCGAGCCGCGCCGATTGGATCCTGATGGACTACCTCGACGTGGTCGTGCACATCTTCACGCCGCAGGCGCGCGAGTACTACCGCCTCGAGCAGCTGTGGGGCGAGGCGCCCTCGCGCACTGCCGACAGCGCGTAGCGCGCCCAATTGGAGACGTGGAGCGCGGCCGGCGCGTCCGCCGAGGCAACCCGCGCCGCGTCGGACGCTGGAACAGTTGAAATACATTGGACCTTCCGGATAGGGTCGTTCAGACAGCGCCCGCGGTAGGCGCGAGGCGCGCAGCAGGGGGAGAAGAACCGCATGCATCGATCTCTTGACGGCGCCGGCCGTCGCAACGCAGTGCTGCTGACTCTTGTCGCGCTCGCTTCGATCGCGTTTGCCTGGAGCCTCAGCGGGCTCACCTCAGCGGCTCGCGCCGACGGCCCTGGCGTCGGGGCGCCTTGGACGGCGAGTGTCGGTGACTCGTTCATCTCCGGCGAGGCTGGACGCTGGGCCGGCAACACGGACGAAAGCTCGTCGAAAACGGATGCGCTCGGCTCGACGGCCTACTACGACAACGCGACGAACACGGCCGAACTGATCAAAGGCTGCCACCGCTCGAAGTCGGCCGAGGTCTACATCGGCGGCGGCGTCAGCGGCATGAACCTCGCCTGCTCGGGCGCGAAGACGTCGACCTTCACGGAAGGCGAAACGTTCAAGCCGGGGATCGACTTCTACAACTCCGGCGGCAAAGAAGGCCAAGCGCTGATGCTGCAGCACTTCGCCGCGACGCACAACGTCCAGCTCGTGGCGCTGTCGATCGGCGGCAACAACTTCAACTTCGCTCCGATCGTGCAGACGTGCGTAGAAGACTTCCTCGAGTCGACGTTCTTCTGGGACTTCTACTGCAGCGAAGAAAGCTCGGTGACGAACAACTTCACGACGGCCAACGTCAACAAAGTCAAGGGCGAAATCACAACGGCGGTCAAAAACGTGGCGACGGCGATGACGAACGCGGGCTACTCGAGCTCGCAGTACACGATCCTCGTTCAGAACTACCCCTCGCCGATCCCCAACGGGTCGGAATTCCGTTACACGCAAAGTGGCTACAGCAGGCAGACGACGGGCGGCTGCGGCTTCTGGAACAAAGACGCCAACTACGCCAACGCGACGATGCTGCCGACGATCGACAGCGCCGTGCTCGGCGCTGCCTCGGCGGCGGGCCTGTCGAACGTCAAGACGATGGAACTGAGCTCGGCGTTCAATGCGCGCAGGCTCTGTGACAACACCGTTGGGCTGCTCGAGGAGAAGGGCCTGGCCAACTGGAAATCGTCCGGCGCGGTCGACAAAACGGAGTGGTTCAACCAGATTCGCACGCTCGAAGCGATCTTCGGGCCCTACGAACTGCAGGAAGACATCCACCCGAACTACTGGGCTCAGCTGGCGCTGCGCAACTGCCTGACGCAGGCCTACAACGCGGGCACGCCCAAAGGCGGCACGTGCACGATGTCGGGAACCGGCCTGAACGCGGCCGGCGAGCCGAACATGCTGCTGAAATAGGCGCTCTACCGACCCTGCGCCGGCGCTCCAAGCTGCGGCAGCGCAGGGATCGGGCGTCGGTCAGGTGGGAGTCGCACGACACCGGCCGTGAGGCCCCGGTCGGTGTCGTGCACCCGGCTGCGAAGATGCCCGCGTGAGCGCGACACGCGAATCCCCGCGCGTCAGCGCGGTCATGCGCGAGGACGAGCGGGTCACGCCGCTGGAGCTGTTCTTCGACCTCGTGTTCGTGCTGGCGCTGACGCAGTGCACGACGCTGATCGCGCACACGCCGACGTGGGGAGGGGTGCTCAAGGGCCTGCTCGTGCTCGGCATGCTGTGGTGGTCGTGGGTCGGCTACGCGTGGCTGACGAGCGTGCTCGACCCCGAGGAGGGGGCCGTGCGCCTGGCGATCTTCGCCGCGATGGCGGCGTTCCTGGTGGCGGCGATCTGCGTACCGCACGCGTTCGGCTCCCAAGCGCTGCTGTTCGCGTGCGCGTATGCGGTCGTGCGCGCGGCGCACATCGTGCTGTTCATGCTCGCCAGCCGCGACGATGAGACATTGCGCAAGTCGGTGCTCGGCCTCGCGGGGAGCACCGCGGTCGGGGCGGGCCTGCTGTTCGCGGCGGCGGCGGCGTCGGGCGACGTGCGGATCGCGATCTGGGGGGTCGCGCTGCTGCTCGACGCGGGCGGACCGTTCGTGTTCGGCCAGGACGGCTGGAAACTCGTCCCGGGCCACTTCGCCGAGCGCCACGGCCTGATCGTGATCATCGCGCTGGGCGAGTCGATCGTGGCGATCGGCGTCGGCGCGAAGGAGTCGATCGACGCCGGCATCGTCGGCGCGTCGGTGCTTGGCATGGTGGTCGCGGCGGCCCTGTGGTGGATCTACTTCGACGTGACGGCGATCGTCGCCGGGCGGCGCCTGGCGAAAGCGGCCGAGGGCCATGAGCGCAACGGGATCGCGCGCGACTCCTACTCCTATCTGCACTTCCCGATGATCGCCGGGATCGCGCTGCTGGCGGTCGGCCTGAAGATCACGCTGGCGCACGTTGGCGATGATCTGGCGCTCGTGCCGGCGGTGGCGCTGCTCGGCGGCGCGGCGCTGTACCTGCTCGCGCACGTGGCCTTCCGCCTGCGCAACATGCACACGCTGAGCGTCCGGCGGCTGGTCTGCGCGGTCGTGCTGCTGGCGCTGCTGCCGGCGGCGGTCTCGCTGCCGGCGCTGGCCACGCTGGGGATCCTCGCGGCGCTGCTGTGCGCGCTGATCGCATACGAGGCGATCCGCTACGCCGACGCGCGCGAGCGCGTGCGCCACCAGCTCGCGCGCGAACCGGTCAGCGACTAGCAGCGCAGGGGGCTCAGGCGGCGACGGGCGCGGCGGCGGCGGGCGCTCGCAGCGGCGCCTGCGCGGGCGCCCGTCGCGTGAGGATCACGCGGCTGCCGCCGGAGGGGCTGAAGGCGATGCCGCGCCGGCGCGTGACCTCGGGGACGCCGGCCGGTTGCAACTCGTGGCGCTGCAGCGCGGCGCGCAGCACGAGCTTCATCTCGAGCAGGGCGAAGCTCGCGCCGATGCAGCGCCGCCGCCCGCCGCCGAAGGGGATCCAGGTGTACGTGCCGGGCGACTGCCCGAGGAAGCGCTCGGGGTGGAAGCCGTAGGGGTCGGGGTAGATGGCCGGGTCGTGGTGCACGAGGTAGGCGCTTGCGAACAGCACGATGCCGGGCTCGTAGCGGATGCCGCCGATCTCGATCGGCTGCTTGACCAGGCGCGGCTCGGCGTTGCCGAGCACGGGGCGCCGGCGCAGGATCTCGTTGACGGTGGCCGTCAGGTAGGCGTCGTCGGAGTCCTCGTCGAGCTCGGCGTGCAGGCTGCGCTGGACAGCGGGCTCGCGCGCGATCCGCTCGAACGCCCAGGCGAGCTGGGAGGCGGTCGTCTCGTGGCCCGCGACGAGCGCCGTGACGAGCTCGTCGCGCAGCTCCGCGCGCGTCATCGGCTCGCCGTCCTCGTCGCGGGCGCCGAGCAGCAGCGAGAGCACGTCCTCGCCATCGCCGTGCTCGTCGCGGCGCTCCTCGATCAGGCCGAAGATCAGCTCGTCGGCCTGCGCGCCGATCCGTTCCATGCGCCCTACGGGACCGCGGCCTTTGAGCAGGCGCTGGGCGGGTGGCAGCAGCGAGAGCGGGCTCTCGCTGAAGGCGAGGATCTCGGTCAAGAGCTCGCGCAGCTCGTCGAGCTGTGAGCCGCGCTCGAGCCCGAAGACGGCGCGCAGGATCACCTCGAGCGTGAGCTTCTGCAGGTGCGGGTGGAGCGCTACGGGCTGCTCGAGCGGCCACGAGGCGACCTCGCGCTCGGCGAGCTCGCTCATCAGACCCGAGAGCCGCTGCATCCGCTCGCCGTGGAAGGCCGGCAGCAGCAGCTTGCGCTGGCGCAGGTGCGGGCCCTCGTCGAGCAGGATCACCGAGTGCGGGCCGACGACGGGCTCGAGGATGCGCGCGCCCTCGCCGGGGTGCAGCACCTCGGGCGGCGCCTGGAAGATCTGCTTGATCTCCTCAGGATCAGAGATCAGCACGAACGGCGACTGGCCGAGCAGGCGGATCGTGAAGCGTCCGCCGTAACGCGCGCGGCAGCGCTCGACGAAGGCGGTCGGACGACTCCACCAGCCGATCGTCTGCAGCGCGCTCGGCATGCGCGGGCCGGGGGGCAGTTGGCTCTTCATGGCGACTCCTCGAGGGGAGGGGAGTGGATCCCGTGAGTGTACGCCCGGCGGGCGCTCGCTGGTAGCGTCGCGGGCCGTGAGATTGGGAAATCTGCACACTGGGCGCAAGGGCGAGCGCGCGGCGGGTCACATCAAGGGCGTGTGGCACGAGCTCGGCGGCGAAGCGGGCACGCGCACGATCGGCCTGCGGCGGATCGAGGTCGCGCCGGAGCACTTCTCAACGCCTGCGCACGAGCACGGCGCGGAGGAGGAGATCTTCTACGTGCTCGGCGGCGAGGGCCTGCTGTGGCAGGACGGCGAGACGTTCGCGGTGGCGGCGGGCGACTGCATCGTGCACCGGCCGATGCGCGGAGTGCACACGCTGCGCGCCGGCGAGGACGGTCTCGACGTGCTCGCCTTCGGCCAGCGGCTGGACGCCGCGCTGACGGCGCTGCCGCGGGCGGCCACGGCGTGGTCGGGCGCGCGCTGGCTCGACCTCGGCGACGGCGATGGTCCTTTCGCGCGCGAGGCGTCGGTCGGCGCGCCGCAGTGCCCTGAGCCGAGCGGCGAGCGTCCGGCGAATGTGGTCTCGCTCGAGGCGGCGCCGACGGCGTTCGCGGGGCGCATGCGCCGCCTCGGCCAGGCGGCGGGGGCGCGCGCGACGGGCCTCAACCACGTGGCGCTCGCGGCGGGCGAGCCGGGCGCGCCGGCGCACTGCCATTCGCTGGAGGAGGAGGCGTTCGTCGTGCTCGACGGCGGCGGCGTGCTCGAGCTGTGGCAGCGCGGCGAGCGCGAAGAGCACGCGCTGTCGGCGGGCGACGTGATCGCGCGGCCGGCCGGCACGGGCGTGGCGCACGCCTTTCGGGCGGGCGAGCGGGGTCTCACCTATCTCGCATACGGCACGCGCGAGCCGGGCGACATGTGCTTCTACCCGGACAGCGGGCGGGTGTCGCTGCGCGGCCTCGGGATCGCTCTGCGCTCGCCGGATATCGATTATCTATAAATAAAAAGAGGACACGTAATTCCGCGACGGTCGCGCCGCGGCGACGTGTCAGGACCGCGCGCTCCAGCGGTCGGCCCACGTGCTCAGGGGCTTGAGCGCCTCGAGCAGCGCGTGCCCTTCGAGCGTCAGGCTGTAGCCCTCGCCGCGCTGCTGCTCGACGACGCCGGCGTCGCGCAGCTCGCGCAGGCGCTGGTTGAGCACGCTCGAAGACATCTCTTCGCAGCGCGTCTGCAGCTGGCGGAAGGTCAGCGGCTCGCGACGCAGCTCCCACAGCACGCGCAGCGTCCAGCGCCGCCCGAGCAGGTCGAACAGGGCCATGATCGGCCGGCCGCTGCGCGATCCGCGCGCCGGGGCGCCGGGGCGCGGCGTTCCTCCTGCACTTGTGTGCTGCGAAAACAGAAGCTACACTCCTTGCTTTGATTATCGAAGCGAAAGGATAGCGACGATGCCGGAGCTCGACACGCAGGGGCCGCGGATCGCCCCGTTGCAGCCGCCGTATGAGCCGCAGATGGCGGCGATGCTCGCCAAGTGGATGCCGCCCGGAAGCGAGGTCGAGCCGCTGGCGCTGTTTCGCACGCTCGCCGTGCACGACGGCCTGTTCTCGCGCATGCGACCACTCGGCGCCGGCCTGCTCGGCCATCCGCGACTCGATCCACGCGAGCGCGAGCTTCTGATCCTGCGCACGTGCGCGCGGGCGGGAGCGGAGTACGAGTGGGGCGTGCACGCCGTCGCCTTCGCCCGTCCGCTCGGCCTCAGCGACGAGCAGGTCGCGGCGACCGCGCTCGGCGCGGCCGACGATCCGGCGTGGCCCGAGGCCGATGCGCAGCTGATCGCGGCTGCCGACGCGCTGTATGACACCAACGGGATACCCGACGAGCTGTGGGCGAAGCTGTCGGCACGGCTCGGCCAGGACCAACTGCTCGAGCTCGTGATCCTCGCCGGCTGGTACCGGCTGATCTCCTACGTGATCAACGTCGCGCGGATCGAGCTCGAGCCGTGGGCTGAGCGGTTTCCGTAGGCGGCGCCGGGGCCGCTCGCCTCAGCCGCCGCTCGTCTGGGGCGAGGACACGCCGGGGCCGCCGTGCTGTTCGCCGGGTCCATGGCTGCCCGCTTCTTCATGCGCCGGGGGCGGTTGTTGCGTCTGGCCGGCCGAGCCCGGCGGTTCGGATTGGAGCGGCGGTGCGTTCGATGCTTCTCCCGACCGGCCGTGCTCTTCGCCGGCGCTAGCCGGTTGGCCGGGTCGGTCGTGACTGCCTTCGGCGTG
Organism: Solirubrobacteraceae bacterium; assembly: GCA_035473995.1. Taxonomy (GTDB): domain Bacteria; phylum Actinomycetota; class Thermoleophilia; order Solirubrobacterales; family Solirubrobacteraceae; genus Palsa-744. The sequence continues at coordinate 3,263 of DATINR010000010.1, read as the reverse complement.
TGCGTTGCCGGGCGCCGTCCCGGGCAGTTCGCGGTCCCTGCCCGTGGGTGCTCCCGACTCGTGTGCGCTCCTGGCGCCGGCCGCCGCGCTCGAGCCACGCGCGTGGCTCGTTCCCGTCGATGGTTTCCCGTGAAGGGCGCCGGCGCCGGCGCCATGCGGACGTCCGGCGCGGACCGCAACGCCGCCGCCGGAGGGACGACCCTGGCCGGGCAGTGCTGCAACAGCACGTATTCGCCGTCGGCCAGCCCGTTGCCTCCGGTCGGGCCGCCGTTTACGTACACGTCGGGCTTGCTCACGTAGGTGTTGCAGTTGACTTCGCTGCCGTGCACGCAGCCGCCGGTGAAGCCGCCGTCTTCGATTTCTGGATTGAAGGTCGTATAGGCGGCGTTGTTGCCCGCGGCGAGCGTGCTCGCCGGCTCCAGCGCGAACAGCGCAAGCGCCGGCGCGAGAGCTGCGATCGCCGTGCAGACAAGGACTCGCGCACGCTTCGAAATGCGGTTCATTGGTCTTCCCCCGATAGATGGAGTGGCAGCGCGGGCTCCGGCGCATCGCCCCTACGGCGAAGCGCGCTTCGACCGATCGACGGTTGAGGCCGTCCGTTCGACCTAGACCTTTGGCTAGGTCTGGTGAGGTTTTGCGCGCCGAGGCGTGGCCGCGGGCGGTGGAGATCGCGCGGCGCAAGTCTCGTTAAGCGGAGGTTTACCTTCAATTGTTTCGGGTAAACGGCCGTCGTGCGACAGGTCATGGGACGCGTGGGGGTTGTTTTCATCGGGGTGCTGCTGCTGCCGGCGGTCGCTGCTGCTCACATCGAGCGCGCCTCCTACTGGCCCGATCCGGCGCCGGACTGCTCCGTGAATCCGTGCGCAGGAGGGGCCGTGCCCACGCCGCGCTCGCTCGCATCGGCGGTTGAAGCGGGCGGGCCGGGCGAAACACGCGTGGTCTGCCAAGCCGACTCGATGACGCGCCTGAATGCCTCGATCCGGGCAGCCAAACTGAACAAAGCCGGGTATGTTCTGCGCCCGACCCAGCCGCGCGTGAAAATTAACTCCGCCGAAGCGCAGGCTCTCCGCCAGGTCAACAAAGCGCTGAAGAAACGCTGCAAATTCAGCTCGATCCAGGCAGCGGTCACGGCCTCGGGCAACAACGATCGCATCGTGATCATGCCCGGCCTGTACACCGAGCAGAAATCGCGCGAAGCGCCGACGCACGATCCGGCGTGTGCGCAGTACCAGATCGAAAACGACAAGGGCGAAACGGGCGCGGTCTCCTACGAGTACCAGTACCACTGTCCCAACGACCAGAACCTGATCGCGGTGATCGGACGAGCGCCGGGGCCGAACCCGCCGCCGCAGCCGCCGCTCGAAGACCGCCACGGGATCCCCGACCTCGGGCCGTGCATCCGCTGCAACCTGCAGATCGAGGGTTCCGGCCTGTCGCCCGACGACGTGACGATCGACGCGGGCAATGTCGCCTCGGGCGACGGCGGCCCGGACGGCGCGGTCAAGGACGTCGGCATTCGCGCCGACCGCGCCGACGGCTTCGTGCTGCGCAACGTCAAGGTGCGCCACGCCAAAGAGCACGACATCTACGTGCTCGAGACCGACGGCTACCTGCTCGACCGCTTCAAGACCTTCTACGCCGGCGAGTACGGCGTGCTGACGTTCGTCGAGGACCACGGCCTGATGGAGAACTGCGAGGCCGCCGGCAACGGCGACTCCGGACTGTACCCCGGCGCCGGCGCCGAGACGGGCAACCAGCGCGACACGAGCATCTACCCCGAATTCCGCTACAGCCAGGAGATCCGCAACTGCGACTCCCACCACAACACGGGCGGCTACTCGGGCACGGACGGCAACGCGGTGCACGTGCACGACAACAACTTCTACGACAACGCGCTCGGCTTCACGACAGACGTGTTCACGGCCGCCGGGCACCCGGGCTTCCCGCAGGACTCCGACCTGGTCGAGAAAAACAACTTCTACGACAACAACTTCAACCCGTACACAGAAGGCTCCGACGTGGCGCCGTCCGTGCCGCTGCCCGTCGGCACGGGGCTGTGGATCGCCGGCGGCAACGACGACGTGATCCGCAACAACCGCTTCTACGACAACTGGCGCCGCGGCGTGATGCTGTTCGCCGTGCCCGACCAGCTCGTGTGCGGGCCGGAGGGCGTCGACCCGGCCCAGCTCGCGGGCTGCAACCCAGCGGCGGCCCCTCCGTCGACCTCCTACCGGGACCAGTTCTACGAAAACATCATGGGCATCGCGCCCGACGGGACCGTCCAGCCCAACGGCAACGGCGACGTCGCCGAAGGGCGCACCGACTTCTGGTGGGACGACTACGTCGGCAACACGGGCAACTGCTGGCACGACAACGTCGGCAAGGACGGCACGCCGTCGAGCGTCACGAGCACGCCGCTGCTGGCGCTGCTGCCGAGCAAATGCGACAGCACGAGCGTCGGCACGGGCGGCCCTCAGCAGGAGGCCGAGCTGCTCAACTGCTTCGCCGACATCACGTTCGAATCGGACGCCTGCCCGTGGTTCACGACTCCCTCGAAACCGGAGTGAGGGCGCGCCTCGCGCGCGTCGTCGCACCGACGCTCTGCTGCCTCGCGCTGCTGGCCGCCACGGCCGTGCTGCTCGGCGGCTGCGGCGATGCGAGCACGAGTCACGCGAGCACGTTCCCGACGCACCTGGCCGGCCCCGTCACGGCCGACGTCGGCGAATCGGCGCGCAGCGACACGTGCGAGCAGTGGCGCAAGGGCACCGTGCAGCAGCGCCATGGCGCGCTGAAACGTCTGCGCAAGTTCGCGACGAGCCCGATCGGCTCCTCCAATGCCAGGAAGTACGGGCCGACGCTGAGCGAATCGCGGGCTTACCGTCTGTTCGACAGCCTCTGCGCCAAGCACTTCGCGCGCGCGTTCAAGCTGTACAAGCTCTACGAGCGCGCCGCTGCCTTCTTGGGTTCTGTGCCGAGATAGTTGCGGCTGCTGCGGTTTAGACGGCGTCGGCATGGGTACTTAGAAATGCATTCCAGCTGGCGTTGGAGAAAGCTGGGATTTCAGGGCAAGTGACCGGGCTAAATGCGCGTGTGGGCGCAGGAGGGGGAGAGATGGAGCGGGGTAATGCGAGTGTGGATCGTCGTCTCGTGAACGGTGACCGGGAGCGTCGCCGTCGGATCGTTGGAGCGGCGTCTCGGCGTCGTGCGCGGGTTGGGTTCACCGCCACGCTCACTGCGATCGCCGTTTGCCTGCTGGCGGCGGC
>DATINR010000009.1:0-51562 GCA_035473995.1 Solirubrobacteraceae bacterium | reverse complement strand
GCCGCCGAGCCACGGCCCGGGCCGACGGCGATGCCGTTCTCCTTGGCGTACTTGACGAAGTCCCAGACGATCAGGAAGTAGGCGTTGAAGCCCATCCCGTCGATCACCTCGAGCTCCATGTTCATGCGCTGCAGCGCCTCCCCCGGGATCGGGTCGCCGTAGCGCAGGCGCAAGCCCTCTTCGACTCGCGCGCGCAGGTACTCGCGCTCGCCCTCGCCGTCCGGCGTCGGATAGCTCGGGATCAGCTGCTTGCCGAGCTCGAGCTCGACGTTGCAGCGCTCGGCGATCTCCAGCGTGCTCGCGATCGCCTCCGGCCACTGCTCGAAGGCGGCGATCATCTCGCCGCTGTCGCGCAGGTAGAACTCGTTCGTTTCGAACGTCATCTTCGGCTGGGCGATCGTGCTCTTGGTCTGCACGCACAAGAGCGCCGTGTGATGGTCGTAGTCCTCGCGGCGCAGGTAGTGCACGTCGCCCGTGCCGACCAGGCTGCCGCCGACTTCCCGCGCGATCTTGACGATCCCCTCGTTGCACTTGTCCTGCGGCGCCAACCCGTTCTTCTGCACCTCGAAGTAGACGTTCTCGGAGCCGAACACGCCCATCAGCTCGTCGGCGTGCGCGCGAGCGTCGTCCACGCGGTCGTCCAGCAGCCGCTGGCAGAAGCGCGAGGCGAGGCATCCGGTGAGCGCGATCACGCCCTCGGAGTAGCGCTCGATCAGGCCCATGTCGACCGACGGCTTGCCGCGGTTCAGCCCGTCGAGGAAGCCCGCCGAGGAGAGCTTCACGAGGTTGCGATAGCCCACGTCGTTCGACGCCAGCAGCGTCAGGTGGTTGCGCTCGACCTTGCCCGGCCCGCGCGCCGCGTGGTCGTCGACGAGGTAGATCTCGCAGCCGAGGATCGGCTTGACGTCGTGCTTCCTGCACGCCTCGTACATCTCGATCGCGCCGTTCATCACGCCGTGGTCTGTGAGCCCCAACGCGGGCTGGTCGAACTCGGCGGCGCGCTTAGCGAGCGCCTCGATCTTGCATGCGCCGTCGAGCAGCGAGTACTCGGAGTGCACGTGGAGATGGGCGCAGGACGGTGTGCTCAAGGTCTTTCCGATCTTAGGTATCGCGGCGGCGGCCGATCAGCCGGCGCGTCGCTGTTTGCGTCGTTCTCGCCGGCGCCGCATGCGCAGCCGCATGTGGCCGATCAGCGACATGCTGTGTTTGTGCGGTTGGCGCTGCACCGCGGCCGGCGCGGGCAGCGGCGGCTGCTCCTCCACGCGCGCCCGCAGGCGCTCGACGGCGGCGGCCAGCGCCTCGGCCATCTCGCCACCGCGCGCCTCACCTGTGCCGAGCGGGCGCTGCTGCGGGATCGGCACCGTTGCGGGCGCCGATGCCTGCCTGGGCTCGGGCGTCGAGGGCAGGCTCTGCGCGGGGGGGCGCACGGCACGGGGCGGGACCGTCACGGCGGGCGTAGGCGCCCGGGGAGCCTCTGCAGCCGGGGGCGCCGGCAAGGGCGGCGGCGGCGCGCTCGCGGAGCGCAGCGCCGCCTCGCGCAGCCGCGAGACCGTGTCGGCGAGGCCGCCGAGCAGGGCGAGAGCGCCGCGCTGGGCCTGTTGCATCGCCTCGAGCAGCCGCTCGGCCCGCTCGCGCGCGGCGCGCTCGACGGCCAGCCCGGCGTGCAGCTCCTCCGCCTGGTGCTCCAGCTCGCTCAGGCGCATGCGCAGCGCGTGCTCGGTGCCCAGCAGCGCCGAGCGCCGCGCGGCGGCTGCCTGCTCGGCCTCCGCCAGCTCGCGCTGGGCCGTCTCCAGCCTCGCGCTCAGGGCCTGAGCCTCGCGTTCGCTTGCCTGCATGCGTTGGGAGAGGCGGTCGACCTCGGCGCGCGCCTCGCGTTCGAGGTCGCCGCAGCGATCTTCGGCCTCGATCCGCAGACGCTGCTCGGCGTACTCGCGCTGGGAGACGCGCTGAAGCTCGCGCTCGAGCGCCTCCGCGCCGCGGGAGACCGGCGGGCGCCAGGCGACCTCGGAGCGCTCGCTCTCACGTGCCTCACGTGCCTGGTCGATGCGCTCGGCGAGGCGGTGACGGTCCTCCTCGGCCTCGCGCAGGCGCTGTTGCAGGCTCGCCAGGTGCGTCTCCAGCGTGCGCACCGTCGCCTCAGCCGCCTCGGCGCGCAGCGTCAACGCGTGCTCGCCCGATTCGGCAGTGCGACGCGCGCGCCGTTCGGCGAGCAGATCGCCCTCGCTGCGACGCCCGCGACCCTCGGCGGCGCTGCCGGAGTCACCGCCCGGCGTCTCGTTCCCCTCGGCGATCACAGTGCCCGCAAACTACGCTCAGGCTCGGACGGTTTGCGCCCGTCCGCAAAGCCCCCGCAAGGGGCGCTTTTCAGCTCGCCAGGCGCCGTGCGAGCACTGCCGCGCCGGCCGCCGCCGTGACGCCGCCTGCTCCGGCGAGGACGAGCTTGCGCCGCGACGGGACGCGCTTGCGCAGGTACCACTTGCCGCCGCGCCAGACGACCAGGCCGAGGAGCTTGTAGCCGGTTCCGTTCACACTCCTGATGCTACCCGGCGCGGCGCGAGGCTACGCACAGCCCTACTCCTCGTTCCGCAGCCGCCAAGCCATCCGCGACTGCAGCGACCACAGCTCGATGAACCCGGGCGAGGCGGTCTGCGAGAACAGCCCGCCGGACTGCGCGAAGGAGGCGAGGCTGGCGTCGTACACGGCATTGGGCGAGGAGCGCGTGATCACGCGGGCGTGGCCCTTGTACAGCTTCAGGCCGATCGTGCCGCTGACGCGCTCGTTGACGGCGTCCATATAGGAATCGAGATCCTCGCGCAGGGGCTCCCACCAGAGGCCGGCGTAGACGAGGTAGGCCCACTGGTGGTCGAGCTGGGGCTTGAACTGGTTCTGGTGGATCGTGCAGACGAGGCGCTCGAGCTCCTCGTGCGCGGGCAAGAGGATCGCGGCGGCGGGCACCTCGTAGATGTCGCGCACCTTCAGCCCGACGATGCGGTCCTCGATGTGGTCGACGATGCCGACGCCGTGGCGCGCGGCGATCTCGGCGGTCGCTTCGAGCAGCTCGACGAGCTCCATCGGCTCGCCGTTGAGTGCGACGGGCACGCCGGCCTCGAACTCGACCTCGATCGTCTCGGGCTCGTCCGGCGCCAGCTCGGGGCGCGTGACGAGCTGGAAGACGTCGTCCTCGGGCGCGTGCCCCAGATCCTCGATCCAGCGCCCCTCCGAGGAGCGGCCCCAGAGGTTGTCGTCGATCGAGTACGGCGCGGCCTCGGTGCCGCCCTTGACCGGGATGCCGTGCTCGCGCGCGTAGGCGATCTCCTCCTCGCGGCCCATCTGCCACGAGCGCACGGGAGCGATCGTCTTCAGCTCGGGCGCGAGCGTGGCGATCGTCGCCTCGATCCGCACCTGGTCGTTGCCCTTGCCGGTGCAGCCGTGCGCGATCGTGTCGCAGCCGGAGCTGCGCGCGTAGTCGACGGCGAGCTTCGCGATCAGCGGCCGCCCGAGCGCCGTGAACAGCGGATAGCCGCCGCCGTACAGCGCGTTGGCCTTGATCGCCGGCGAGACGTACTCGCGGGCGAACTGCTCGCGCGCGTCGACCACGTGGCACTCGAGCGCCCCGAGCTTCAGCGCCTTGCCTTCGATCACGCCGTAGACCTCACCCGGCTGGCCGAGGTTGACGGTCAGGCAGACGACCTCCGCTTCGTACTCGTCCTGAATCCACTTGAGCATCACGCTCGTGTCGAGCCCGCCCGAGTAGAGCAACAGCACACGGCTCACCTGCGACGGATCTGCCTCGTAGGAGGCCGTCGGGATCGTCTTATTTTTATTGATTTGATCGATGTTCACGGGCGGGGAAGGCTAGCGCCGGGGCTCCACGGACGCTGCGCGCCTGGGCGCGCGTTCCATCAACGGATACGGAGGCTTCTCTTCGCTGAAGCCGAGCCGCTCGTACAGCCCCTGCGCGTCGGCCGTGTTGAGCATCCAGCGCACCTCGCCGAACGAGTTCTCGACGATCTCGCGCACGAGCTCGAGGCCGAGCCCGCGTCCGCGATAGTCGCCGAGCACGTAGACGTCGGCGAGGTAGGCGAGCGTGACGCCGTCGGACACGGCGCGCGCGAAGCCGATCTGCGCGCCCTCGTGGTAGAGCCCGAGCACGCGCTGGGAGCCCGCCACGGCCTCCACCACGCGCTCGCGCGCGCGGCCGAGGCCCCAGTAGGACTCGCCGCTGATGAAGGCGTGCACCGCGTCGATGTCGATCCGCTCGCGGTCGTCGTCGAGCTCGAAGCCGCCCGGCAGCTCGCGCCGCATGCTCAGCTCCCGAGCACGGCGCCGAGCCGGCGCAGCGCCTCGTCGATCTGATCGGCCGTGACCGTCAGCGGCGGCAGCAGGCGCAGCGACGTCGGCCCGGTCGCGTTCGTCACGAGCCGCTGCTCCAGCAGCGCCCGGCGCATCGCCTCGGGCGCGGGCACGTCGAGCTCGCAGGCGAGCATCAGCCCGCGCCCGCGCACGTCGAGCACGTGCGGCAGCCGCGCGAGGCCCTCGGCCAGGCGCCTGCCGTGCTCGAACACGCCCGCCAGCAGGCCGGGATCGCTGGTCAGCTCGAGTGCGGCCAGCGCCGCCGCCGCGACCGTCGGGCCCCCGGCGAAGGTCGAGCCGTGGTCGCCCGGTTGGAACACGTCGGCCAGCCGCGGGCCGGTCACTAGCGCGCCGATCGGCAGCCCGCCGCCGAGCGCCTTCGCCGTCGTCAGCGCGTCGGGCACGACGCCGGTCTGCTGGTAGGCCCACAGCGAGCCCGTGCGGCCCATGCCGCACTGGATCTCGTCGAAGATCAGCGCCGCGCCGTGCTCGTCGCAGGCGGCGCGCGCCGCCTGCAGGCATTCCTCGGAGAGCATGTGCACGCCGCTCTCGCCCTGGATTGGCTCGAGCACGACGGCGGCCGTGTTCTCGTCAACCGCCGCGGCGAGCGCCTCGGGCGTCGCCTCGACGGCGCGAAAGCCCGGCACGAGCGGCGCGAAAGGCGCCTGCTTGGCCTCCTGCGGAGTGGCCGAGAGCGAGCCGTATGTGCGCCCGTGGAAGGCACCGAACACGACCACCATGTCGCCCGCCGGGCGCGCCTTGCGCGCGAGCTTGATCGCCGCCTCGTTGGCCTCGGCGCCGGAGTTGCAGAAGAACACCTTGCCGCCGAGGCTCGAGTCCGACAGCCGCTGCGCCAGACGCATCGCCGGCTCGGTGTAGAACAGGTTCGAGACGTGCATCAGGTGCCCGACCTGCTCGCGCACGGCCGCGACGACACGCGGGTGGCAGTGGCCGAGGTTGGTCACCGAGATGCCGCAGAGGAAGTCGAGGTACTCGTTGCCGTCATCGTCCCACAGCTTCGTGCCTTCGCCGCGCACGAACTCGACGGGCTGGCGCGCGTAGGAGGCGATCACGCTCGTGCGCTCGAGCTCCTGCAGCTCGGCGAGGCTCATGTCGTGGCCTCGATCATCGTGCCGATCCCTTCGTCGGTGAACAGCTCCAGCAGCAGCGAATGCGGCTCGCGCCCGTCGAGGATGTGCGCCGCGCTGACGCCGGCGTCGATCGCCTCGACGCACGCCGCCAGCTTCGGGCGCATCCCGCCCGCGAGCGAGGGCAGCGCCTCGCGCACCTGCTGCGTGCTGGCGCGCGCGATCCGGCTGTCGCGATCCTCGGCGTCGCCCAGCCAGCCGGGCACGTCGGTGAGGAAGATCACCTTGTAGGCGCCGAGCGCGCCCGCGACCGCGCCGGCGGCCTCGTCGGCGTTGATGTTGTAGGAGTTGCCCTCGCGGTCGGCGCCGACCGAGGCGATCACCGGGATGTAGTCGCTCGCGACGTGGTCGATCACGCCGATGTTGACGCGCTCGATCGAGCCGACGAAGCCGATGTCCTCGCCGCCGGGCGCGCTGCGTCGCGCGACGCGGAACAGCGAGCCGTCGTCGCCGCACAGGCCGACCGCCGGCTGACCGTGGCGGTTCAGACGCAGCACGATCTCCTTGTTGACCTTGCCCATCAGGACCATCTTCGCGACCTCGACCGTGTCCTTGTCGGACACGCGCAGGCCGCCGACGAACTCGACGGGCAGGCCGAGGCGCTTCATGTAGGCGCTGATCTCCGGTCCGCCGCCGTGCACGACGATCGGGTTCAGCCCGACGTACTTGAGCAGCACCACGTCGCGCGCGAACTCCTCGCGCAGCGCGTCGTCCTCCATCGCCGCGCCGCCGTACTTGATCACGACCGTCTTGCCGTGGAACTCCCTGATGTACGGCAGCGCCTCGAGCAGCGTTGCTACGTCACGCATGGCATGCGCCTCTCATGTTGTGTACTCGGCGTTGATGCGGATGTACTCGTGGCCGAGGTCGGAGAAGAACACCTCGGTCTCGACCCCCTCCCCCGGCAGCCCGACCTCGTACTCGATCTCCATGCCCTGCACGGCCTTCGCGAGCGCCTGCTCGTCGTAGTCGATTGCCGTGCCGGCTACGCATACGAGGAGGCCCTCGATGCTCAGCTCGACCTGCAGCGGCGCGGTGCCGGGCAGGGCGCCGCCGATCGCCTGCACGATCCGCCCCCAGTTGGGGTCGGCGCCGTGCAGCGCCGTCTTCACGAGCGGCGAGTTGGCGACGGCGCGCGCGGCGGCCTCGGCACTCGGCTGGTGCCCGCCGCGCACGATCACGCGCCCGATCCGCTCGGCGCCCTCGCCGTCGGCGACCATCATGATCGCGAGCTGGCGCAAGAGCGCGTCGAGCGCCTCGCCGAGCAGCAGCTCGTCCTCGCTCTCGGGCGCGACCTGCACGCCGCTCGCGCCCGAGCACATCAGGATCGCCGTGTCGTTCGTCGAGAGCTGCCCGTCGACCGAGGCGCGGTCGAACGAGCGCTTGACGCACACGCCGAGCAGCAGGTCGGCCGTCTCGGGCCGGAGCGCGGCGTCGGTCTGCACGAAGCAGAGCATCGTGGCGAAGTTCGGCGAGATCATCCCGGCGCCCTTGCACTGGGCGCTGAGGCGGACCGTGCCCGAGGGCAGCTCGACGGCCAGGTTGGCCCGCTTCTCCGAGGCGTCCGTCGTCTGGATCGCCTGCTGGAAGCTCACGTCTCCCCCCTGCTCGAGCGCGGGGCGCGCGGCGAGGATGCCCTGCAGCATCTTCTCCACCGGCAGGTGGTGACTGATCCCGCCGGTCGAGGCGAGCGCGATCTCAGCCGGCTCGCAGCCGAGCGCCATCGCCGCCGCGCCCTGCGTCTTGGCGGCGTCGTCGAGCCCGCGCCCGCCGGTCGCCGCGTTGGCGCAGCCGGAGTTGGCGAGCACCGCGCGCAGTGAGTCGAGCCGGCAGCGCTCCTGGCTGACGATCACCGGCGCGGCCGGCAGCCCGGTGGCGGTGAAGCGCGCCGCGCTGACCGGCTGCTCGGCGTCGCACACGAGCAGGCCGAGGTCGTGGTTGCCGCTCGGCTTGATCCCGCAGACGACGCCGGCCGCGCGAAAGCCGCCCGGCAGCCCGGCGTCGGGGCCGAGGTCGCGCACGTGCCCGGGCGCGGGCACCCAGCGCGAGTGGAAGAACGGCTGCGGCGGACCGGTGGCGACGCCGCCGAACACGTTCGTCCCGGGGGCCTTCTTGCCCTCGGCGCTCATGTGAGGCCGTCCGTCTCGGGCAACCCGAACATCACATTGAGGTTCTGCACGGCCTGCGAGGAGGTGCCCTTCCACAGGTTGTCGAGCGCCGCGAGCACGACGACCTTGCCGCTGTGCGGGTCGGCCTTGGCGAACACGCGGCAGAAGTTGGTGCCCTGCACCTCGCGCGTGCCCGGTGGCGAGCCGACGACCTCGACGAACGGCTCGTGCTCGTAGGCGGCGAGGAACAGCTCGGCCAGCTCGGCATCCTGCACGCGGCGCGTGGTCGTCACGTAGCAGTCGGCGAGCTCGCCCTGATCGAGCGGCACGAGGTGGGCCTGGAACAGCACGGCGACATCGTCGGTGGCGCCGCCCTGCGCGCGCAGCGGCGCGAGCTGCTCCTCGATCTCGGGCGTGTGGCGATGTTCGGCGACCTTGTACGGCAGGATCGTCTCGCCGGCCATCGACTGGTGCGTGGTCTCGTCGAACGCGCGCCCGGCGCCGGAGATGCCCTGCTTGGCGTCGATCACGACGTCGGCGATCAGCCCGGCGCGCGCGAGCGGCGCGAGGCCGAGCAGCGAGGCCGTCGGGTAGCAGCCGGGGTTGGCGACGATCGTGGCGCCGGCGATCTGATCGCGGTGCAGCTCGGTCAGGCCGTAGACGGCATCGGCCAGCAGGTCGGGCCGCGGGTGCTTGCCGTACCACTGCTCGTACGTCTGAAGCGATGAGAGGCGGAAGTCGGCACTGAGGTCGACGACGCGCGCGCCGCGGTCGCGCAGCTCGCCGACGGCCGGCGCGGCGGCGGCGTGCGGGTAGGCGACGACGGCCGCGTCGAGCTGCTCGTAGGAGTCGAGGTCGAGCTCGCTCAGCGCCAGCGGCACGCGATAGCGCGGGTAGAGGTCGTCGAGGCGGCGTCCGACCTCGGAGCGCCCGGTGACGGCGGCGAGCTCGAAGCGCGGGTGACGCCAGAGCAGGTGCGCGGCGAGCGCCCCGGCGAAGCCGGTCGCGCCGGCGACGATCACGCGCGGCGAGCCCTCGGCAAAGACCTGCGCGGCGCTCTCGCCGGCGGCCGAGCGCGTGGCGGACAGCTCAGCCACGCAGCTCACCGCCGAGCTCGGCCAGCGCGGCAACGATCCGCTCGCGCGCGGGCGCGACGTCCTCGTCGGTCAGCGTGCGCTGCATTGAGCGGAACGACAGCGCGAGCGCGAGCGAGCGGCGCCCTTCGTCGACCTGGCTGCCGGTGTAGACGTCGAAGATCTCGGCGCCGTCGAGCTCATCGCCCCCGGCACGGCGCACGCCGTGCAGCACGTCGCGCGCGGGCACCTCCTCGGGCAGCGTGACGGCGATGTCCTGGCGCAGGACCGGAAACGAGCCGAACGCCTCGAAGGCGACGACCTCGGGTGCGACGAGCGCGAGCTTGCCGAGGTCGATCGCGAACGCGGCCGTCGTGCGCTCGATCCCCCAGGCGCCGGCGACGAGCGGGTGCAGCTCGCCGACGAAGCCGAGCGTCAGCGGCTTGCCCTCGGCGTGGTCGCCGCCCGCGCCCTCGGGCACGCGCGCCAGCACGGCGGCGCTGCGGCCGGGGTGCAGGAACGGCCACTGCGCCTGCTTCACCGACCAGTGCATGTGCAGCGAGTCGAGCAGCCCGGCGAGCAGCGCCTTGGCGGCGAAGAAGTCGGCCTGCGCGGGCTCGCCCAGCCACGAGCGCGGCGCGAGCGCCCCGCTGAGCAACACGCCGAGCGCATGGTGTTCGTCGGCGCCGGGCTCGGCCTGCGCGCGGTACACGGTGCCGGACTCGAAGATCCCCACGTCGGGTCCGTTGCGCGCGACGTTGTGCCGGGCGGCGTCGAGCAGCGAGCCGAGCAGCGTCGGGCGCATGACCGACTGCGCGTCCGACATCGGGTTCTCGAGCGTCACGACGCGCCGCATCTCGTGCTCGGGCGGCAGCTGCAGCCGGTCGAGCAGCGAGGGCTCGGCGAAGCTCCAGCCGACGACCTCGTACAGCCCGCGCCCGGCCATCGCGTCCTCGGCGAGCCGGCGCACGCGCTGGGCGTGGCTCAGGCGCCCGGCGGCGGCGCGGCGCGCGGGCAGCGTCGCGGGCAGCCGCTCGAGCCCGTCGATCCGCGCGACCTCCTCGATCAGGTCGACCTCGCGCGTGACGTCGGCGCGGCGCAGCGCGGGCACGGTCACGTCGAGGCCGGCGTCGGCCGGATCTCCGCCCTCGGCAGCCTCACAGCCGAAGTCGAGCGCCTGCAGGATCTCGCGCTGGCGGTCGGCGGCCACGGCGATGCCGAGGATCGACTCGACGCGCGCCTCGCGCAGGCGCAGCACCTGCAACGCCGGCAGCGGCTGCGCGACGTCGATCGTCCCGGGCGCGACGCGCGCGCCGGCGCACTCGATCATCAGCTTCGTGGCGATCGCCTGCGCGTGCATGCACTGCTCGGGCTGCAGCCCCTTCTCGAAGCGCGAGGAGGCCTCGCTGCGCAGCCCAAGCCGCCAGGAGGCGCGGTGGATCGTGGGACCGTCCCACGTGGCGACCTCCATCAAGACACGCGTCGTCTCGGGCACGACCTCCGAGCGCGCCCCGCCCATCAAGCCGGCGATCGACGTCGGCCCCTCGCCGTCCTCGATCACGATCGTCTCGGCGTCGAGCGTGCGCATCTGCCCGTCGAGCGTCTGCACCCGCTCGTTCTCGCGCGCGCGGCGCACGGTCAGCTTGCCGCCGGCGACGCGGTCGAGGTCGAACGCGTGCAGCGGCTGGCTCGTCAGCAGCATCGCGTAGTTGGTGATGTCGACGACGTTGTTGATCGGGCGCTGCCCGGCCGCCATCAGCCGCGCCTTCAGCCACGGCGGCGAGGGTCCGATCTTCACGTCCTCGAACACGCGCGCGGTGAAGCGCGGGCACTGCTCGGGGCACTCGACGACCACCGCGGCGCCCTCGACAGGGCCCTCGGAGCCCTCGTCGTCCAGCCACGGCTCGGGCGCGAGCGACTCGTTGGTGGCCGCGTGCAGCTCGCGCGCGACGCCGTACACGCCGAGGCAGTCGGGCCGGTTGGGCGTGATCTCGAGCTCGATCACGTCGGTCTCGATCGCCAGCACGTCGGCGAGCGGCGTGCCGGGCGCGAACTCCGCGTCGAGCGTCAGCTCGTCGAGCACCATGATCCCCTCGCCGCCCGCGCCGATCTCGAGCTCGGACTCGGCAAGGATCATCCCTTCGGAGACGACGCCGCGGAGCTTTGCCTGCTTGAGCTTCGTGCCGTCGGGCATCACGGCGCCGGGCCGGGCGACGGCGACGGTCTGCCCGGCGGCGACGTTGGGCGCGCCGCAGACGATCGTCGCGGGCGCGCTCTCCCCCGCATCGGGACCGCCGGCGCCGCCGAGGTCGACCTTGCACACGCGCAGCCGGTCGGCGTCGGGGTGCGGCTGCACGTCGAGCACGTGCCCGACGACGAACCCCTCCCCGCCGCGCACGCCGTGATGATGGATCGCCTCGACCTTCGTCCCGGTCAGCGTCAGGCGCTGCTCGATCTGATGGACGTTGAGCGCCGGATCGCAGTATTCCCTCAGCCAGTCGAGCGGGATCCTCATGCTCGAGCCTCCATCCAGTCGGCTCTGCTGATTGCAACGTCCGCCCTCCAGGCATCCGAAATCAGATCTTCGATCCTCATCAGAACTGCTCCAGGAACCTGAAGTCGTTGTCGTAATACAGGCGCAGGTCCGGGACCCCGTGCTTGAGCATCGCGATTCGCTCGACGCCCATTCCCCAGGCAAAGCCCTGCACCTTCTCGGGGTCGTAGCCGGGCGCGTTGGCCTCGGTCGTGGGCACGTGGGAGTAGACGTTCGGGTCGACCTCACCGGCGCCGAGCACCTCGAGCCAGCCCTCGCCCTTGCACAGGCTGCAGCGCGAGCCGTCGCGCAGGAAGCCCTTGCCGTCGCAGTTAAAGCAGGACACGTCGACCTCGACGCTCGGCTCGGTGAAGGGGAAGAAGTGAGGGCGCAGGCGCACGTCGCGCTGATCGCCGAACACGGCCTGTGCGAACGTGAGCAGCGTCCCCTTCAGGTCGGCGAGCGTGATGTCCTCATCGACGGCGAGCCCCTCGATCTGATGGAACTGCGGCGTGTGCGTGGCGTCGGAGTCCGGGCGGTAGACGCGCCCGGGGATCACGACGTAAAGCGGCGGCGGGTGCGCCTCCATCGCGCGCACCTGCATCGGCGAGGTGTGCGTTCGCAGCACGAGCTCCTCGGCGGCGAGCGCCGTGGGCGGCAGGCCCGCGTCCGAAGCGCTCGCCGCGCTCTCGCTGCCCTCCCCTTCGAGCGGCGGCGGGGCGACGTAGAAGGTGTCGGTGCGCGCACGCGCGGGATGCGTCGGGCTGTGGTTGAGCGCGTCGAAGTTGTAGTGCACGGTCTCAACCTCTGGGCCCTCCATCACGGTGAAGCCGAGACCGAGGAAAATGTCTTCGAGCTGGCGGCGCGTCTGCGTGAGCAGGTGCAGGCGGCCGATCGGCTGCGGCGGCGCGCCGGGCAGCGTGACGTCGACGCGGTCCTCGCGCAGCCGTTGCTCGAGCTCGGCGCCGCCGAGCTGCTCGCCGCGGGACTCGATCAGCGCCTCGAGCGCCTGGCGCGCCTGGTTGGCGGCCTTACCGACGGCGCCGCGTTCCTCCGCGGGCAGTTGCGCGACCCCGCGCAGCAGCTGCGGCAGCTCGGCCTTGCGCCCGAGCCAGCGCACGCGCAGCTCCTCCAGCGCCTCGCCGCCGCCGGCCTGGGAGATCTCCGCTTCGGCCTGCTCCCGCAGCTCCTGGATCCGCTCGATCATGACGCCCGGACCCTAGATGACGCGGGGGCGAGCCGGCCGTCCCGCGTGACCTCGTACAGCGCGACCGTCGCGGCCATCGCCGCGTTGAGCGACTCGGAGGCGATCGGGATGCGCGCGACGCGCTCGCAGGCGGCGGCGAGCTCCTCGGGCAGACCGTAGCGCTCGGAGCCGATCAGCAGCGTGAGCGCGGTGGTGCGCGCGTCAGGCGTGGGCGCCGCGGCGTCCGCTTCAGGCGCCGGCGCCGCGGCCGGCGTGGCTCCGCGAAGCACGTCGGGCGCGTCGGCGACGAGCGCGACGCGCTCGCCGGGCAGCTCGCCGACGTCGCTCACGCGCGCGAGCGAGACGGAGAAGATCGCGCCCATGCTCGCGCGCGCAGCCTTCGGCGAGTGCGGATCGGCGCAGCCGGGCCCGAGCGCGACGCACGAGGCGCCGAAGGCCTGCGCCGAGCGCAGCACGGTGCCGACGTTGCCGGGGTCGCCGACGCCGTGCAGGTACACGCACAGCGGACCGGCGGGCTCGCTCCAGACCTGCTCGTAGACGCCGATCACGCGCGCGCCGGAGCCGAGCGTGGAGACCGAGCGCAGCAGGCCGGGCTCGACGTCGTGGAAGCGGGCGTCGCCCAGCCCGGACCCGGCCACGCGAAAACCTTCGACCGCGTCACGGCCGGCGGCGCGGGCGGCCGCCACGAGATCCTCGCCCTCGACTGCGAAGCGCCCGCTGCGCTGGCGCTCGCGGCGCGTGGCGAGCCGCTTGAGCTCCTTCAGTTTGGGATTTTGTGCGGATTCGATCGTGATAGGCATAAAAAAAGCGCCGTTCCTTGCTGAGAAACGGCGCCCGGGAGGCTGGTCGATGTCGGTGGCCGGGTCAGGCAGCCGACGCCTCGCGGGCGACCTCGGCAAAACGTCGGAACGTGTCGGCGTCGCGCACGGCGATGTCGGCGAGCACCTTGCGGTCGAGCTCGACGCCGGCCAGCTTGAGGCCGTGCATCAGCTGCGAGTAGCTCATGCCGTTGATCCGCGCGGCGGCGTTGATGCGCGTGATCCACAGGCGGCGGAAGTCACGCTTGCGGTTGCGCCTGTCGCGGTAGGCGTAGGCGTCGGCCTTGAGCAGGGCCTCCTTGGCGCGCTTGTAGTTGGAGTGCGCCTCGCCGCGAAAGCCCTTCGTCAGCTCGAGCGTCGCGCGGCGCTTCTTGCGCGCGTGGACCGATCGCTTGACGCGGGTCACTTGCCCTCCCCCAGCATCCGCTTGATCCGCGGCACGTCATGCGCGTTCATGATCTTCGGCCCACCCAGCGCGCGCTTCTTTTTCGGCGACTTCTTCTCGAGGATGTGGCTCGTGAAGGGGTGGCGGCCGCGCACCTTTCCGGTGCCGGTTACTTTGAAGCGCTTCTTCGCGCCCGAGTGGGTCTTCATCTTCGGCATGGGCAGCGGAAGATTATGACACGGCTGTGTCTGCGGACGCGTCCGCGGTCTCAGCAGATGCGTCCGCACCGTCGCCGGCAGGCTCTGCTGTGCTCTGCGCAGCCGGCTCGACCGGCTCCGCGGCCGGCGGCTCGGCGACCTCGGGCGGCTCGTTCGTCGGCGTCACGTCCGCGCCGAGCGGCGACTCGAGCGCCTTCTCGGCGACGTCGCCCTGCTCGCCTTCGGTGAAGACCTCGTCGGCGGCCTCGCCGGAATCGGCTTTGCCCGAGAGCACGGCCTTGGAGGGGGCCATCATCATCGTCATGTTGCGCCCTTCCTGAATCGGGCGCTGCTCGACGACGCCGAGCTCGGCGAGCTCCTCGGCGAGCCGGTCGAGGATCGCGATGCCGCGCTCGGGGTGGGTCACCTCGCGCCCGCGGAACATGATCGTCACCTTGACCTTGTCCTTGTGGCGCAGGAAGCGCTCGACGTGGTGCTTCTTGGTGTCGTAGTCGTGCTCGGCGATCTTCGGGCGGAACTTGATCTCGCGCACCGTGATCTGCTGCTGGTGCTTGCGCGCCTGCTTGACCTTCTGCGCCTGCTCGTACTTGTACTTGGAGTAGTCGAGCACGCGGCACACCGGCGGGCGCGCCTCGGGGGCCACCTCGACGAGGTCGAGATCGCGATCCTGGGCGAAGGCGAGCGCGTCAGGCGTCTTCAGTACGCCGACCTGGTTGCCCTCGTCGTCGATCAGACGCACCTCGGGCACGCGAATGCGCTCGTTGATCCTGGTCGTGTCCCGCTCGGGCGGGCGCCGGTCGAACCTGCGAGGAACCGGCACTAGCTGTGTTGCGCGCGCGTCAAGCGGCTAGGCGTCGCGCTCTTGAGATTTTTGCGGCTGCAAGGCGGGTGAGTATAGCTCCCCCTGCAGAAGCTGTGAGAACTTTTCGAGCGTGCTCGAGCCGGTGTCGCCGCCGCGGTGCTCGCGCACGGAGACCGTCCCATCCTCCTGCTCGCGCTCGCCGACGATCAGCATGTAGGGAAGCTTGCGCAGCTCGGCCTCGCGGATCTTGCGCCCGACCGACTCGTTGCGCTCGTCGAGCTCGACGCGCAGCCCGTCGGCGCGCAGGCGCTCTTGCACCTTTGCCCCGTAGGCGTTGAAGCGATCGGACAAGGGCAGCACGATCGCCTGCACGGGCGCCAGCCACAGCGGCAGCTCGCCGCCGTAGTGCTCGAGCATGATCCCGATGAAGCGCTCGAAGGAGCCGAGCAGCGCGCGGTGGATCATCACGGGCCGATGCTCGGCGTTGTCGGCGCCGGTGTAGGTCAGATCGAAGCGCTCGGGCATCGAGTAGTCGAGCTGAACTGTTCCCAACTGCCACGAGCGGCCGAGCGAATCGGTCATGTGCAGGTCGATCTTCGGGCCGTAGAAGGCGCCGTCGCCGGGGTTCAGCTCGTAGGCCAGCCCCTCGGCATCGAGCGCACCGGCGAGCGCGGCCTCCGCGCGGTCCCACATCTCGTCGCTGCCGATCCGCTTCTCCGGGCGCGTGGAGAGCTCCAGGCGCGGCTCCAGGCCGAACAGCTCGTACAGGTCGAAGCCGAAGCGCAGGCACTCGACGACCTCCTGCTGCACCTGCTCGTCGGTGCAGAAGATGTGCGCGTCGTCCTGAGTGATGTGGCGCACCCGCAGCAGCCCGTGCAGCACGCCGCTGGCCTCGTGGCGGTGCACGAGACCGGCCTCCGAGTAGCGCACGGGCAGGTCGCGGTAGGAGTGGCGCTCGTCGTTGTAGATCTGGATGTGCGCCGGGCAGTTCATCGGCTTCATCCCCATCGCGCGCCCCTCGACGTCGGTGAAGTACATGTTGTCCTGGTACTTGTCCCAGTGCCCGGACTGCTTCCACAGCTCGACGTCGTAGAGGATCGGCGTTTTCACCTCGCGATAGCCGCGCGCGAGGTTCTCCCTGCGCCACAGCTCGGTCAGCGAGTTCCAGATCGCCATCCCGGCGGGCTTCCAGAAGGGGCTGCCCGGCGAGAGCTCGGAGAACATGAACAGCCCCAGCTCACGCCCGAGCTTGCGGTGGTCGCGTTCCTTGGCCTGCTCGATCCGCTGCAGGTGCTCGGCCAGTTCGTCCTTGGTGAAGAAGGCGGTGCCGTAGATGCGCGTGAGCATCGTGCGCTCGGAGTCCCCGCGCCAGTAGGCGCCGGCGACGGACTGCAGCTTGAACGCGCCGACGGTCTTCGTGCTCGGCGCGTGCGGGCCACGGCAGAGATCGGTGAACGGGCCGTTGGTGTAGAGCGAGACCGACTCGAGCTCGCGCGGCGGGTGCCCGTGCTGCGCCGTGGCCACGAGGTCGTCGATCAGCTCGACCTTGTAGTCCTGGCCTTCGCCGGCGA
Source organism: Solirubrobacteraceae bacterium (assembly GCA_035473995.1). GTDB lineage: Bacteria > Actinomycetota > Thermoleophilia > Solirubrobacterales > Solirubrobacteraceae > Palsa-744. The sequence goes on along the minus strand of DATINR010000009.1, from coordinate 35,346 downwards.
AGCGCTCGCGCGCCTCGCCGGGCGTCACATCGCGGCGCTCGAACGGCTCGGCCGCCTTCACGTGAGCGCGCATGCGCTCTTCGATCTTCGGGAAGTCCGCCTCGGAGATGCTCACGCCCTCGGGGAACTCGAAGTCGTAGTAGAAGCCGTCGGCGATCGGCGGGCCGATCGAGATCTTCACGCCCGGGTACAGCTCGAGCACGGCCTCGGCGAGCACGTGCGCGGCGTCGTGGCGAATCAGCTCGAGCGCGCCGTCGCCGCTCGTCTTGGTGAGGATCGCGAGGTGCGCGCCGTCGGGCAGCGGACGCGAGAGGTCGCGCGGCTGCGGCCCCTCGCCCGCCTCGGGGTGGCTGACCTCGACGGCCAGCGCGGCGCGCGCGAGGCCGGGGCCGATCGCGGCGGCTGCGTCGGCGCCGGTCGCTCCGTCGGCCAGCTGTAGCGGCTTGCCGTCGGGCAATGTCACGGTCACGGTCATCTCAGTGCTGGAGGCTATCCACCCAGCGCGTGTGCGCGTGGGTCGGCGCGGGATCGAGATCGATGCAGACAATCGACTGAGAAACACCTATGCAGACGATCGTCTGAATATGCGAAAGTGACCACATGCCCGATCGAGCGCCGGCAGCGATCACGATCACCCTCTCCCCCACCCAGGTCGACGCGATCGTGCGCGCGGCGGCGCGCGGGCGAGCCCCGAGCATCTCCACGCTGATCGCCGACTCGCTGGCGACGCCGGTCGCGCGCAACGGCAACGGCTCGCCACGCGCGGCCAAAGGTGCAAGACGGCGGCCTCGCGCGGGTCGCTGGCGGCACGCGGCTACATGCCTAGCGAGACGACCGACGCGCGCTTGTCGCGCTCGCTGCTGCGCGGTCTCTCGCTGCTCACGGGCTTCGGCCCGGACGGCGAGCAGCGCGGGATCGTCGAGTTGGCCGACGACCTCGGCATGAGCCCGAGCACGGCGCACCGCTACGCGCTGACGCTCGTCGAGCTCGGCCTACTCGAGCGCTGCCCGCGCACGCGCAAGTACCGCCTGCCGCAGATCTGACCCCAGGCCCGGCGCCGGTCGAGCGCCGAGACGCCGGGACGCCGTTCAGGCGGCGGCGCGGGCGAGCAGCGGGTTGCGCTGCTCGGAGGCCGCGAGGAACGCCTCGACCACGCGCTCGTCGAACTGCGTGCCGGCGCAGCGCAGCAGCTCGTCGCAGGCGCTCTCGTGCGTGCGCGCGGGGCGATAGGGACGGTCGCTGGTGATCGCCGTGTAGGCGTCGGCGACCGACAGGATCAGCGCCTCGAGCGGGATCTGCTCGCGATTCAGCCCGCGCGGGTAGCCGCGCGCGTCGGGTCGCTCGCGGTGGCAGAGGATCCACTCGCGGATGTCCTCGAGGCTGACGTCGGCGATCAACGCTGCGCCGAGCTCGGGGTGGCGCTGCACCTCGCTCCACTCGGCCGGCGTGAGCGAGCCCTGCTTGTGCACGATCTCGGCCGGGATCTGGTCGCGGCACTGGCCGCAGACGAGCGCGGCGAAGCGCACGCGCGCGACCTGCGGCTCGGCGAGGCCGAGCTCGCGCGCAGTCAGTTCGGCGAGGTGGCCGACGAGCCGGCGCGGGCGCAGCTCGTACTCGACGCTGCCGAGCGGCGCGAGCTCGCTGCCGCACGAGTCGCACAGCAGCACCAGCTGAAGTCGACCGGTCCCCGGCGCGAACCGGGCGCCGCCGCTGTGCAGGGCGGAGTGATCGCACGCCATGGCCTCTCATCGGCAGACTGGCGAGGGGACTTGTCAATTGCAACGCGCGATGGACCGATGCCCGCCGGCGGCCCGAGGAGGCCGGCGATACACAGTCCCGCCAACCGCGCGCGCTAGCCGGGGGCGCGCAGCAGCTCGGGGCCCTCCTCGGCGGCTCCGGGCTTGTTCAGGGCGGGATTGGCTGGCGTCGCCGAGAGGCGCGATTCGGGCAGCGCCCCGCACAGCGCGAGTGCTTCCTCGGCGCCTACGTCGGCGTCGAGCCAGGCCTGCCGGGAATCGCGGTCGGCGAGGATCACGGGCATGCGGTCGTGGATCGACGCGGCGACGCGGTTGGGCGCCGAGTCGCACGTCAGCAGCGCGACGCTGTGCACCCACTCACCGCCGATCTTCGACGGCGTCCACAGCGCGGCGAAGGCGAACGGCACGCCGCCGTCGACCTGGAACAGGAACGGCTGGCGGGGCTCGCCCTTGCGCTCCGGTTTGAGCCACTCGTAGTAGCCGTCGGCGATCTGCAGCGCGCGGCGTTCGCCGCGCGGCACGAGGCGCCGGTAGGCGGGCTTGCTCGTGACCGTCTCCATCCGCGCATTGATCATGCGGTTGCCGATCTTCGGGTCATCGGCCCACGAGGGAATCAGACCCCAGCGCATCAGCTCGGCCCGCGGCTCGCGCTTCGGCGCGACGACCGTCAGCACCTCTTCGGTGGGGGCGATGTTGTAGCGGTGCGTGCCCTCCTGGCCCGGGAAGGGCACCTTGAAGCGTTCGTTCAGTTCCTGCACGCCGGCCGTGTTGGTGTAGCGCCCGCACATGTTCCGAGCATAGGCCCGAATGCGGAGCCGGCGCCGGCGGCGGCCGCGCGGGACCGGTCAAACAGGAAGGGCCCCGGCCGGCGGCCGGGGCCCTTCTGCGCTGCGTTTGCCCCCTGCGGCTGCTGCTGCTAGCGAGCCTTCACTTCGAACTGCGGCTGGAAGCCGGTCCATTCCGCTTCCGGCGCACCGTTGACGTAAGCGGTGTCGGGTGCGGGGAACGCGCCCACCGTGGGCGGCGTGCCGGCGGGGTTGGCGAAGCCGTCCTGCACGCCGACGTTCAGCGAGTCATACGGACAGCCCTGCGGTTCGGAGTTGCACGGCTGCGGGCGCTGCGGCGTGGTGCCGTAGTCGCTCGTGTTGAACGAGATCGTGATGATCGCCTTCGACGGCAGGTTGGCGATTTTCAGCGGCAGCATGACCTTGGCGGCCTTGCCGTTGAAGCATTCGCCCATGTGGTACCAGGCGCCGGCGCTTTCACCGGTGCATTTGGGGCTCGCGGACGGCCGGTACGGGATCTTGGCCATCTTCGAGCCGCTGCCCAGCAGCGCGCCGACCGTTTCGCCGGGCCCGACTGCGTTCACGGTGAAGGTGATCGGCCATTCGAACTTCGCGCCTTTTTCGGATTTGCAGTTCCCTTCGTTCCACGAGCCGGTCTGACACGCCCAGCTGCTCATGATCACGGCGACCGTGGGGTTGTTGCGCGCGGTGCCGCCGAATTCCACCTGACCGCCGAACGATGAGGTCTGGGTGGCCTCGAAGGCCTCCGAGACGACGTTGCCGGGTTTGGGCGTTTCGAGGTCGTTGTAGATCACTTCAGCCGCCATCGCAGCGCTCGACGTCGCTGCAAAGACAGCGGCCAACGCAAATGCGACAGCGCCCAGCCTCGCGACTCTGCTTGGAATCTTTCCAGTCATGTGGTCTCCATTCGTCTTTCTCTACGGGGCCCTCTGAACCGAAGCTCGCAGGCGGTTGACCCCCTCCAGGGGCGCTTCAGACGCAAGCCGCATGGAAACCGACAGTTGTCCCTCCGTCGCAGGCGCCGCGATCACGCGGCGCGCTGCCCCCAATGCAGCCCCATCGGGCACGAAGGTAACCACAGGCGTCCTCGATGTCAACCTCTCCGCATACCCCCTCACAGATCGACAAAGCTGCTCAAGCGCGCGCGGCGCCGCCGGCGCCGCTCGGCTCGCGCCACATCCGCCACTGCGGCGGCGCGTCGCGCCCGAGCGCGAACTCTTCGATCACCTCGAAGCCGTGCCGTTCGTAGAGCGCGCGGTTGCGCGGCGAGGAAGCCTCGAGGAAGGCCGGCTTGCGCTCGCCGTCGCAGCGCTCGAGCACGGGCGCGATCAGCGAGGCGCCGAGCCCGCGTCCCTGCCACTCGGGGCGCACGCCGAGGAAGGCGAGGTAGTAGTGCTCTGCGAACTGCGGCTCCGACGGGTGTCCGCCTTCGAGGATCGCCAGCGAGCGCAGCACGCGCGGGCTGTGCCGGCGAAAGACGCCGAGCAACGCCGGCAGCAGGCCGAGCTGCTTGGCGATGCCGAGCTTCCACATCCCCGGCGGCTCCCACACGGCTGCGCCGGCGGTGCCGGCCGTCGTGTACGTGTGCTCGTGCTCGAGCCAGATGCGCCGCAGGAACAGGGCGAAGCCGCTGCGCAGCACCCGCATCCGCCGCGGGTCGTGGCGCAGCACCCAGCTGAACACAGGATCGTCGAAGAACGCGTGGGCGAGCGCCTCGGCCATCCCCTCGATGCCGGCCTCCTGCCCCTTGCGGACGCTGCGCGCCTCCTCGTAGGCAGCGTGCCGGTCCACGACCGCCTCAGGCGGCTGCTTCGACGCTCGCCAGCGCCTTGGAGATCGAGCGCGTCAGCGAGGCCGTCACGAGCGGCGCGACGCCGGGGATCGGCGAGGCGATGCGGATGTCGTAGACGAAGCGCGTGCCGCCGGCCACCGTGGGCTCGAACTCCATCACCCCGACGTGCCCGCGCAGCGGGCTGCCCTTTGTGATGCGGTAGACGATCCGCCGCGCCGGCACGAACTCCTCGACTGTCTCCTCGAACGGCGGCATCGGACCCACTTTCAACTGCCGCACCGAGCCGACGCCGTTGCGCTCGCCCTCGCCGTCGCGCAGGCGCGTGACCTTGGCGCCGAACACCTCGGCCAGGTTCTCGTGCTCGGCGAGGTGGGCGAAGATCCGCTCGGGCGGCTTGGCGAAGTCGTGCTCGATGTGGACGTGGTGGGCGCGCATGCGAGCAGCCTATCCGCGTGCCGTCGGCGGCGTCCGGCGGGCGGCCCGGGCGCTCAAACGGGCTCGGACGCCTCGAGCCCCTCGAGGTGCTCGAGCACGCGAGATCGCCAAAGAGCAGCTCTACGACCTCGTGCTCGACCCCAACGAGGCCAACAACCTGCTCGAAGATCCCGCCTACGCGGGCGTGCTCGCAGACCTGCGCATGCGCCTGCAGCTGTGGATGGAAGAGACCGGGACCCGCTGCTCGCCGGGCACGTCGACCCGCCGGCGGGCGTCGACATCAACCTGCCCGACCAGCTCTCGGCGAGCGAACCGACGACGCACATCGGCTGAGGACGCTCAGCCCGCGTAGATCCTCACGGGCACGCCCGGGCCGATCCGCCGCGCCAGCCAGTCGATGCTCGCCGTGGCGAGGCGCACGCAGCCGTGCGATTCGGCCGCGCCGAGCACGCCGCCGAGATTGTCGCGACCGTGCAGCGCGATCTGCCCTGGGCCGCCTTCGAATTCCTGCAGCGCGTCCGAGCGCGCGCTGAGCGCGAGCGCATACGGCCCGCCCGGCTCGCCCGACGTCATCCGCAAGGTCTCCTCGACGAAGAAGCTGCCCGTCGGCGTGGGCGTCGAGGACTTGCCGACGACCGCCGCGAAGCGCCTGATCGCGCGGCCGTGCCGGTAGACCGTCACGCGGCGCGCGCCGAGGCTGACCGTGATGCGCCAGCCGGTGCTGGTCGTGCGCGTGCCCTGCTTGGCGATCCAGCCGCTCGACCCGTTGGGGCGTCCGGGCAGCATCACGCGCAGCCACGCGATGCCGCCGCCGCTGTGCGCGTGCCCGATCACGGGCAACGCCGTTCGCTCGCCCGTGATCGGCCGCACCGCGGGCACCGTGACGAGCACGTCCGAACCGCCTCGCGGCCGGCGATGCACGGCGTGGCCGCTCAGCAGGACCGCCAGCTCCTGGCTCGTGTCGGCTGCGGTCGGGCCGGCGGCGAGCGCCGGCGCCGGCGCTTGCGCACCGACCGCCGCCAGCAGGCAGCTCGAGCCGGCGAGCGCCAGCAGCAGGCGCACGCGTCGAAGCCCCGGGCGAGCGCTTCGTCGCCCGGGAGCCTCGGCGGATGCGATCAACCCGTGAATGCGCCCGGGCTCTGCGGTCGGGCAGGCCGCGCCTGCATGCGACGCGTCGTCGCGGCCCTGCGGGCACGGCGTCGCGCCGCGACGCGACGGGCTCGCCTGACGGCGGCTCGGTGCGCAGCCGCGCGCCTGCTGGCAACCGTCGATTTCGATGCCAGCGGAGGGATCACCGCGGGCGTGATCACCGGGACGGCGCCCGTGACGGCGCTCGACGGCGTGGGAGTGGTGCTCGGGGTCGTACCGGTCGTCGTGCCGCCGGTCGTCGTGCCGCCGCCCGTCGTCGTCACTTCCAGCGCGGTCGTTTCTTCGGGCGTCGTCGTTTCGGTGCCTTCGATCGCGCAGTTGGACTGCGTGATCGTGTTCGTGTCGAGGTTCACCGCGGCCGTCTGCGCGAGCAGCCTGCCGTGGATCGTGGCCGCCGTGTTGGCCGTGATCGTTTCGGCGGCCATCACGGTGCCGACGAATCGCGTGCCCGTGCCCAGCGTCGCCGACGATCCGACCTGCCAGAAGACGTTGCACGCCTGCGCGCCGTTGATCAGCTGCACGGTCGTGTTCGAGCCGGTGATCAGCGTCGAGCCGATCTGGAAGATGAACACCGCGTTGGGGTCTCCCTGGGCGTCGAGGATCACGCTGCCCGAGGAGAGCAGCAGAGCGCTGCTGGCCGTGCGAACGCCGGCCGTGAACGTCTGCCCGGCGAGGTCGGTGCCGGCCGAGCCTTCGGTCGGTCGCCCGGCCGCGTCGTTGTAGGCGGTCGTCAGGTCGGTCTTGGCCTGGATCGCGACGGCGTCGCTCACGTGCGTCTGGCCGAGCACGACGGGTGCCCCGGTGACCGAGGATCCCGGGGCCAGCCCGAGGTCGCCGAACATCGTCGTCGGGCCGGTGTTGGTAACGGTCGAGCCGGCGAGCACGGAGAAGCTCGTGGCCGTTCCCAGGCCGACCGTCGCAGGTGCGGCGATCGCGCTGGATGCGAACAGCGCGCTCGACAGCAGGCCCGCGAACGCCAGGACCGCAATTCGCAAAGTCTTGGCGCGCGCCCGCGGGCGGCGACGCCGGTTTGCTGCGGGGGAGCCGCTCGCGAGCGGCTCGTGCTTCGTTGGGACGCCTGTGCTCATCGGCGTCTCCTCGCTGCGGCGCTGGGCGCCGCGATAGAAAGGGAATGGCTCCCCGGCCTGGATCGGCCTGTTATGTAACCCGACGCTTCGCCGCCGCAGCGTTAGCCGCGGGTGGATAGCTCAATCGAACGTCTAGCGACGCCTAGGCGCGCGGCGCGAGCAGATCGCCGCGCGAGGAGACGCCGAGCTTGCGGTAGATGTGGCGCGCGTGCGTGCGCACCGTCTCGACGCCGACGTGCAGGGTCAGCGCGATCTGCGGGTTGGTGCGGCCCTGCTGCAACAGCGGCAGCACTTCGGACTCGCGTCGCGTCAGCAGCTGCGCGCCGGCGCTCGCCGGGCCGGGCGGGCTCGAAGCCCGCGGGGCCAGCTGCAACCCTCGCGAGGCGAGGTGCACGGCGTTGAGCACGTCGCGCGACTGCGTGTCGCGCCCCAGGCAGGCGCTCGCTCCGAAGGCGAGTAGCTGCGCGCACTCGACGCTCGACAGCTCGTCGGCGATCAGCACGAGACGGGTGGATGGGTGTGCGCGGCTGAGCTCGCGCACGTCGGCGAGCTTGTCCAGCGCGCCCACGTCGAGGATCGCGACCTGCGGCCGGTGCGCGCGCAGGACGACCGAGACTCGCCGCTGCTCGATCCCCTCGGCGAGGATCGCGATGCTCGGATCGCCGCCGAGCAGGTGGCGCAGCCCTCGCGCGAACAGGTCGTCGAAGCGGCCGAGCACCACGCCGACCGAGCTCGTGCTCGTCTCGGGTGAGCTGGATGAGGGCGGGCGCATAGCTCTGCATCGGCAGTACCGAGCCGATGGGTGAGCCGAGCCTCCCCCGAGCCTCCCCCGTGCAGCACCCGAAGATCCCCCCGCCGGGAGGACGAAACGAGCGCGGCGCTCGTCGAGCATGTCGGAGATGCCCCGACTCCTGCTCAGCGCATGGCTCCTGGCGGCGCTGGCGCTGCCGACGACAGCCGTGGCCAAGTCGACGCTCGCCGGGCGCCACGGCCATACGGCTGCGGCTGCGGGCGTGCGCCACGTTCGCGCGCAGCGCGCGGCGACGGACAGGCTCGCCGCGCGCGATCCGGCGGGGCTCGCGACGACGCTCGCCGAGCGCTACTGGGGCGCCGTGCCCTGCGGCGGACAGGTCGCCGTGCTCAGCGCGCAGCCGCTGGCCGCGGGGACCGACGCGACGACCGACGCGTGGGTGACCTTCCAATCCCCGCTCGGCGCGAACGACCTGCAGGCGCCGGCGAGCACGTACACGGCCTGCACGATCTCGCTCGCCCGCTGGCAATGGCCGACGCGGGCGCGGCAGGCGGCCGACTGGAACATGCTCTGCCTGACGGTCGTGCACGAGCTGGGCCACCTGCTCGGTCACCCCCACTCGCTCGCGCCTGGGAGCGTGATGGCGGCGGTGTTCACCGACGAAGAGAACGTCCCGGCGATCTGCCGCGAGAACCGCGTGCCGGTCGAAGCGAGCGCCGGCCTCACCGCCGCCGGCTGAGCGGCTCTCGAGCCGCAGCGCCCGAACGGCTCGTGCGTGTGCTGGGTACAGTCTGTCTCGATGGGCTCAAGCGGGGGGATGACACAGATCGGCGCGGCGCTCACGCGACACGCGTGCATCCGCTGCGCCTCGGCATTCGCGACGCTCGCAGCGGTCGTACTGCTCGCCCTCGGCGCGCCGGCACCGGCCAGTGCCGCCCTCCGGCCTCAGGACTCGCTGATCTATATGCCCTACGGCCTCGTGCACTCGCTGCACTCGAGCGAAGTGGTCGACGAAGCGCTCGGCGAAGTCGACTCCTACGGGATCGGGCAGCTGATCTTCGCCACGCCCAAAGTGAGCAAGGAAGGCGTCGTCAAAGTGCCCAAGCGCAACAGGGAAATGCTCCAGCGCTGGAGCAGCCGCGCGGCCGCCTACGACGCCGCGCACGGCGCAACGCTTCAGATCACGCTCGTCGTCCCGGCCAAGGTCAAAGGCAGCAGAGGCGGCGGCGTCGACCTCGAAAGCGCGACCGTCCGCGCGAAGATCGTCGCCGGCGTGCAGGCGGCGCTCGGCTACGGCATCAGCGGCGTGCAGCTCGACTTCGAGCCCTACCCGACGAGCCCCGGCTACGTGCAGCTGCTCGAAGAACTCGACGCAATGTACGCGCGGGTGGGCTTTCACGGCCGCTTCTCGGTGGCGGCGCCGGCCAACACCTCGCGCTGGTCCCCTGCCTATCTGAAAGCCGTCTCGCAGTTGCTGACGCAGATCGACCCGCTCTACTACGACAGCGAAATCGGCACGGCTGCGGCGTACGAGGCGTGGGTGCGCGACAGCCTCGTCTACTACAGCGCGAACGCCGCCGCGGCGACGCGGATCGTGCCGGTGCTCCCCTCCTACTCGGCCAACCGCTGGCACTCGCCGAGCGTGGAGAACATCGAAAGCTCGACCGCCGCCGTCGCGGCCGCGCTGGGCGACGGCAGCCGCGTCAACGGCACCGGGATCTGGTGGGGCTGGGGCTTCCTCTACGACGAGGAAGGCGCCTACGACGCGAGCGCCGACCGCGCCGCATGGCAGTCGAACACGGTCGCGCTGTCGTTCTCGCCCTAGCGGCGCCCTCGCCCAACCGTGCGAAGGACCCCGGCGGCGCGCCGGCCGAGCGACGCTGCTACGGCTCGAGGATCAGCTTTCCGCGCGTGTGCCCGGCCTCGCTCAGCTCGTGCGCCTGCGCGACCTGAGAGAGCGAGAACGTGCCGGCGATCTCCACTTTGACCTCGCCGGCGGCCACGAGCTCGGCGATTTTCGCGAGCTGCTCGGCGCTCATGCCCATCAGCAGCAGCTCGGCGTGCGCGCCACGCGCGGCCGCCTCGGCCTCGGGCGGCGCGCCGGCGATCACCACGATCATGCCGCCCGCGCGCACGCTCGGCACGAGCGTCTTGGTCGTCTCGCCGCCGACCGTGTCGAACACGACGTCGGCGTCGCCGACGACCTCGGCGACGTCTTCGGAGGTGTAGTCGACGTACTCGTCGGCGCCGAGTGAGAGCACGAACTCGCGGTTGCGCGCCGAGCCGGTGCCGATCACGCGCGCGCCTGCGTGCTTGCCGAACTGCACGGCGAAATGACCGACGCCGCCGGCGGCGCCGGCGACGAGCAGGGTCTGGCCGCTCTGCAGCCCGCCGCGGTCGAACAGCGCCTGCCACGCGGTCAGCCCGGAGACGGGGATCGCGGCCGCCTGGTCGTGGCTCAGGCCTGCCGGCTTCTTGGCGATCGCCGCGGTCGGGGCGACGGCGAACTCGGCGTAGCCGCCGCCGGGCGCGAAGCCAAACACGTCGTCGCCCTCGGCGAAGCCATCTGCGCGCGAGCGCTCGACGGTCCCGGAGATGTCGTTGCCGAGCACCGCCGGCAGCTGCTTCTGGGAGAGACCCCGCCGCTGCTTCCAGTCGATCGGGTTGATCGAGGCGGCGCGCACGCGGATCAGCACCTGGCCGTCGGCGGGCTCGGGTGTCGGGAGGTCCTCGATGCGCAGCACCTCGGGGCCTCCGGTCTCGCTCAGCAGCACGGCGCGCATCACGTCCTCCTCATTTGACGGCTCTCGAGCGAGTCTAGCCGGGGCTCTGTGGCCTCGAACCCGCTGCCCGCCCGCCCCGGCGCGGGCAGCCGAGATGCTCAGCGCGGCTCGGCGCGGTCGAGCGTCCAGGCGCGTCGATTCCGGCGCAGGGCGGCGTCTGCATTAATCGAGCCGTGGGCGTGGCGAGTCAGATAACGAGCAGCGGCTCGGCGCTGCCGCCGGTGCCGCTCGGCCCGCGGCTGCGCGCCCGTCGCGAACAGGTGTGGCTGCTCGTCGACGTCTTGATCGTCGCGTGGCTGTGCTGGCTGTTCGACTGGGTCAACAACCTCGCGCCGGTGCGCCAGGAGCTGGCGGTGCGCAACGGCGGCAGCGTGCTCGACCTCGAGCGAGCCCTGCGGCTCGACCCGGAGCGCGCGCTGGACGTCTCGCTGGCGCGCCACCGCGCGCTCAGCGAGATCGTCGTGTTCTGGTACGAAAACGTCCACATCGTCGTGACGCTGGTCGTGTTCGCCTGGCTGTGGTGGCGGCGCTCAGATGCGCTCGGCGCGCTGCGCTCGACGCTCGTCGCCGTCAACCTGATCGCGCTCGCCGTCTTCTGGAGCTTTCCGGTGGCGCCGCCGCGGATGGTCTCGAGCGCCTACGTCGACCTCGTCGCGCGCACGCACGAGCTGCCCGTGTGGCAGATCGGCGCGACGGCGCTTCACTCGAACCAGCTCTGCTCGATGCCCTCGCTGCACATCGCATGGGCCACGTGGAGCGCGCTCGGCGTGTGGGCGCTGAGCGAGCGGCGCTGGCTGCGCGCGCTGGCCTGCGTGTATCCGTTCGCGACGACCTACGCGGTGATGGCGACGGGCAACCACTACCTGCTCGACGCCGTCGCCGGCGCCGGGATGACGCTCGGCGTCTACTGGCTGCTCACAGCGCGCAGGCGCGCTGGCGGCGATCGATCCCGACCTCGGTGATGCCGGCCGAGGTGATCTTGATCCGCGTAGGCACGTTGCCGCGCTCGAGCAGTTTCACGAGCACCGACTCGCCCTTGGACTCGATCCCCGAACGCAGCGGCTCGGCGAAGGCCTCGGGGCGCAGGGAATCGGCGATCTGCACGTAGACGTGCTTTTCGGCGGTGCCGTGCTGCACCTTGAAGCGGTAGGTGACGCCCGGGCGCGGTGCCTTGATCGGGGTCGGCCCGCCGATGATCTCCGGATCGCTCGTGAGCGGTTGGGGGCGGAACATGGTTGAAAATATCGCGACGGCGGGCGCTCGTAGAAAGGGTCATCTGGCCAGCGTTCGGCGCGGGGCGTTTGGACACGGGGCCGAATGGCGGGCGCGATGCGGAAGCCGGACTACTCGCTCGGCATCTCGCTCGACGGCACGACGCCCGGCGCGAGCCGGGCAGTCGCACAGGGGCGATACTGGTGGGTGCATGCTGCGCCTCATCACGATCCCGATCAGCCACTACTGCGAGAAGGCGCGCTGGGGCCTGGAGCGAGCGGGGATCGCCTACCGCGAGGAGCGCCACGTGCAGGGGATCCACCGGCTCGAGGCATCGCGGGCGGGCGGCGGCGCGACGGTGCCGGTGCTGGTCACGCCGGAGGGCGCGATCGGCGAGTCGCACGAGATCCTCGAATGGGTCGACGAGCGCACGCCGGCCGGGCAGCGCCTGTTCCCGGCCGAGCCGCAGGCGCGTGCCGAGGTCGAGCGCCTTTGCCGGCGCTTCAACGCAGAGCTCGGACCGAAGGGCCGGCGGTTGATGTACGTGCACCTGCTGCGCGACCGCCCGCTGGCGCTGCGCTTCAACAACGAGGGCGTGCCGCGCTGGGAGGAGCGGACGATCCGCTACGGCTGGCCGGCGATCGAGCTCGTGATCAAGCGCGTGCTGGAGATCAGCCCGGGCATCGAGCGCGACGACGAGGTTGCCGTCTGGGGCGAGCTCGATTTCGTCGCCGAGTTGCTCGCCGACGGGCGTCCCCACCTCTGCGGAGAGCGGTTCACCGCGGCTGACCTGACATTTGCGTCGCTGTCGGCATCGGTCATCGTGCCGCCGGTCTACGGCGTGGCGCTGCCGCAGCCGCAGGAGATGCGCCCGGAGACGGCGGCGATGGTCGAACGAGCGCGCGAGCACCCGGCCGGGGCGTACGCGCTCTCGCTGTTCGCCGCGCGCTGAGACCTACAGGCCGGAGACGCCCTCACAGGCGATCAGCCGCGAGTCGCTCAGGGCGGCGGCGCGGTGCTCGTGGATCGCGAGATAGTCGGGGTCGGATGCCATCTCGAAGAACTTCTCTCGCGAGGGATATTCGACCATCAGCGCCATGTCCCACTCGAGCGCCTCGGGACCGATGACCATCGACTTGGCCTCGACGGCGAGCAGCAGCCGACCGCCGACCCGCTGCAGAAAGGGCGCGGTGGCCTCGCCGTATCGACGATAGGCCTCGGCGCCGCTGACGCCCGCGTCGATCCCATCCGCCTGATCCTTGAAGCGGAGCAGGTTGAGCATGATCACGGGACCCTCGAAGTCCGCGGCCATCAGTTGCTCGAGTTGGGCTGGGGTCGGTGTGATCGGCATGGCGCGCTCGCTTGAGGATTCCTATCAGCCTCGGCCCTGACCGCCGTCCTGCGCACCTTGCCGCGTGCGGCAAACCCCTGAGCGAGGCTGCCGCATACCCCCGATGGATGAGGTCGGCGCCGCTGATTGGATCGTGGCGATCGATTCACCAACCCGAACCAAAGGAGCCAGCACGATGCGTCGCAGGGTTTTCGACACTCTCACCAGTTTCGGCGGGGCTGTCCTCGTGATTGTCCTGCTCGTGGCCGGCGGGCTCTTGATGTGGGGCTACAGCTTCACCCATTCAAACGTCCACAAGCAACTCTCTCAGCAGCAGATCTACTTCCCGCCGAAGGCCGCCTTCGCTCATGCGAAGCCCGGTACGGAGATCACGCCGGGGATGATCCCCTACCTGGAGAAGTACGCCGGCCAGCAGCTGCTGGACGGTCAGCAGGCACAGGCGTACGCGGACCACTTCATCGGGGTGCACCTCTCGCAGATGCCCTACCACGGCGTCTACGCGAAGATCAGCGCGGCAGCGCTCGCCAAGCCGAATGACGCAAGCCTCAAAGCGCTCGAGCAGTCGTCGTTCCAGGGGACGACGTTGCGGGGGCTGCTGCTCGAGGCATACGGCTTCTCGACGATCGGCGTGATCATGTTCTGGGGAGCGATCGCCTCGTTTGGACTGGCTTTGATCATGTTGATCCTGGTCGGCCTCGGCCTGCGTCACGCGCGGCGCACGCCGGCAGAGACGGAGCTCTTCTCGCGCCCGGCGGACCCGCGCACTGAACCGGTCAGCGTCGGCGCCGGCGTCTGACCGATCGCTCACCACGCCCGTCGACCGGCATCGGTCGGCGGGCGCCGGGCATTGTCAAGCCCGCTTGTCATGTGCGAGGATCGCCGCGTGCCTGGGGTATCGAGAGCCGCTCTCACGGCGGCGCTTGCCGCGCTGATGGCGCTGCTGGCGGTCGCTCCGGCGTCGGCGCAGTGGTTCGGCAGCACGATGGCGGGCGCGCCCAACGCCGGCTACGGCTGCGAGTCGGCCTTGATCCTCGGCCCGCTCGGCGGCGTCGAACTCGCCCCGACGAACCAGACCTCGTGCACCTACCGCCACGGCGGCTACCTGAACTCGCTGCGCCCGACGTCGATCGTCCCGGGGACCGGATGGGTCAGGCGTATCCAGGTCAAGTCGGGGCCGAACCCGGCGCTGCTGCGCCTCACGGTGCTGACCGGATCGAGCCGCGTCGACACGTTCGCCGGGCGCGACCTGCCGGGCACCTACACGTGCTGCACGGCCCGCTACGTCGGGCCCCCGTTCCGCCCGAAGGCGAACGCGATCACGACGCGTCGCGTGAAGATCCACGTGTTCGACGTGCGCAGCAAGGCGATCCAGGACCGCATCCACTCCGGCGACGGGCTGGCACTGAGCGCGGTCGGACCGGGCACGCTGCCGCTCAGCCGCGGCGAAGCGGTCGGCAGCATCGTCGACGGCACGCCGCTGGCGACGGGCTTCTTCCCGATGACGCGTGTCGGCGAACCACGCGTCGACGGCTACACGATGGCCGGGCTCGACCTGCTGTTCCGCTGGGACTTCAAGCGCTGACCGGCCCGGCGCCCTTGGGCGACTCGTACTCGACGATGCTCGTGCCGAGCTCCGAGAAGCCGATCCGGCGGTAGAGGCCCGCTCCCATCTCCGAGGCGCCGAGCCACGCCGCACGGGCACCCAGCGAGAAGCCGGCACGTGCTGCCATGCGCGTGAGCGCATCGCCAAGACCGCGGCGGCGGGCGCGCTCGACGGTGGCGACGTAGAACACCCCGGCCACGCCGTGGGAGACGAGCGTCATCGCGCACGAGACGGGCGCGCCGTCGAGGTAGGCGACGAACGCCTCGCTGTGCGGCGCGAGGATCGTCTGACCGTGGAACAGCAGCCCCGCGCGCTCGCGCTCGCCGGGATCGTCGTTCGCCTCGGCGACGACGATCCCGTAGTCGAGCACGTGCTCGGTGCTCGACACGGCGCGAACGTCGATGTCCGCTGCGAGCGCCGAGGGCTCGGGCGGGTCGGAGAGTGCCATCGGTCGCTCGGTCCACGCCGGGGTGTAGCCGGCGGCAAGCGCCGCAGCGGCAAGATCGGCGTCGGCGGGCTCGCGCACGAGCACGATGTGATCGCCCTCGGATGCCGCGAAGAACTCCCCGGCCCGGCGCATCGCCTCTGCCCCGTCGAGCGCCTCGTCCAGGCGAATCGCCACACGCAGGTAGCTGCTCGGACCGGCAACGAACAGCAGGCCGTCCTGCTCGTGGACCAGTCCGCCGGCCCACCGAACCATGTCCCGCCACAACTCCTGCTCGTTGAGCGCGACGCTGCGCGCGAGATCCAGCTTCGACACGTCCCACCTCCAGATGAGCCCAACTCGAGGACTACTCAGAGATCATCGGTGAGTATCGCTCCGAGCGGCATCCGCCTGTCGGCGGCCGGCGCTACCTGCGCGGGCAGGGAACGCGGATCACGTTGGTCACGGTTTTCGCCGGGATCCCGAATTCGCGTTCGCCGCCGAAGGTCCCGCCGAAGGTGACTTCGGTCTTGCCGTAGAAGCCGCCCTTCGGGCATTCGCCCTTTTTCGGCACGGTGCCGTAGGGGATCACCTTGCCGTGCTTGCGGTAGGCGGCGCCCGCCTTGAGGTGGATCCTGCTGACCGAGGCCAACGGCGCACCGGGCACGGTGGCGACCGGCGGCACGAGCGTCTTCAGCTCCCAGGAGTATTTGCCGGAGCTGCGTACGAATCGACCGGTCGAGACGACTTCGAGGCTGACGGGCGTCGAGCCTTGCGTGTAGAACAGGACGCTGCCGCCGGGGCCGAAGAAGGCTTGGAGCGTGGCCGTCTCGGGCACTCGTTCGGTCCCGAATGTGACTTCGCCGAGCACGCTCCCGAGCGGGCTGGCAACCGAGTTCTTGGGACAGCCGCTGGGGCCGATGTTCTTGAGCGTTGCTTCGGCGCAGGAGCCGAAGCCGGACTGGTGCAGCTTCACGCCCTTCGGCAGGTAGACGTTGACGGCCGAGACCGGCGGCACGCTCCCTTTCGGGTTCTGCGGCGTGGCGCCGTATCCGGAACCGGCGATTTCGAGCGTGGCTTCCACGTCGGCGCCCTTGCCGTAGAAGTTGCCCGTGCCCGGGAACCCCGGGATCGGCACGGCCGCCGCTTTGACCTTCAGCGTCGGCGCAGGGATTTCTTCGGCCACGGCTTGGGCCGGCGCCGCGAGCATCACGGAGCCGAACAGGATCAGGCAGATGGCGCGCGCACGTTTCATGTCCGTACTTCTATCAACACAGCGGCATCTCAGGAGTACCGCTGCAACGCCCACGATCGGGAGGTGCGGCGATTCGGCGGGGGGAAACACCGTGCTTGCCGGGGTTTTCGGCACGCTGAGAGTTCCGCCGGCCGACGAAAGGGAGCCCGCGAGCAGACGGAAACGGCACTTGCCTCGATGCCCGGAAGGGTTGTTTGCTAACCGGAGGGACCGGCGGCCTTGGGGCGGGGTTGCCACGGCCACCGGCCGGAAAGCTCGACGTCCAGCGTGAAGCTCAAGAACGTACGCACCGCCACGAGTACCGCGAGCACCCCGACGCCGGCGAACGTCGGCGCGACAGCCACGGTTCGGATGATGTCCCCGGCAACGAGGAACTCGAGCCCCAGGAGGATCGCTTTGCCAACCTGCTGGCGATATACGCGATACGCCACCTGTGCTCGATCCCGATCGTTGAGCGCGAGGACGAACGCGCATGTCGCGACGACCAGTCCGATCACGATGATCGAGACGCCCGCTCCGTCGATGACCTTGGACACGGTGTCCACTGTGCTCTTGAAGTCGGCGTCGTTCACGAACTCAACCTACCCGCTGCGTCCAAAGTAACGCGACCGCTGGGGCCCGGCTCGGCAGCGCTCGTTTGTCGGTGAGTTCCTCTGGGTAGCTCAGCAGTGCCCCGGTTCTCCCCCCGGCAACCGGGGCAAGGACGAGGGAGAGGGATGCGTCCCTGCCGCTCAAGGCACAGCCAGGCTCGTTCCTGGCCCTTCGGGCGTTGAGCGGCAGGCCGCGTCGGAGTTCCCCGATTGAAACGTCGTCGGGTGCCCCGGCGCCAGAGCACGGAGCCAGAACCTGAAGCGGCATGGCGACGGCTGGATCCTCTCCGTGGCCTTTCGATGCCGCTGCTCTGGATACGCCGGAGATCGCTCGCGAACAAGGGCGCGACCGGACCGCATCTCTAGTCGCGACCCGCGGGCGCGAGGCCCGGGCTGACGAAACCCCTCCGCCCTTCCTTGCGACGAGCGCAGTCCTCCGAGCACCCGGTATCCCCCGACGCAGCTACGTCAGAGCAATGGCGTGCTGTTCGCTTCCTTCCGACCACGAGACCGTGGTTCCTGTGATCTGGAGGTTCTGAATGCGCTCGGGAGCGTTTGGAAGCACGCCGGCCCGGGTGGCCGCCCGTCGTGTACCAGCTGAATCGTGGAGCAGCAATGCCTCGTACTTCGCCCCATCGAGGTTCATCCCGGTTTCGTTGCGCCCGTAACGGATTACCCACGCGGCGTCCCCGGCGGAGTTGGTGACCAGCTGTGCCTCGCGGCCGGCAAGCTGATCCTGTGGCACCAGTTCTGCGGGTTCACTGCGCGCGGCGAATGTCCGTTTGCCGCTTCGCAGGTCGTACTGCTCAATCGTGACCACTTCCGAAGGAGACAGTCCAGCGGTGGAGTAGTCGAACGTCACGTACGTGCCGGCGAGGCGGAAGTCCGTGTCGCCGCAGCTACCACCAGCGACTTTGCAGCGTGAGAACGGACGCGCCGTCCCACGCTCCTCAGGCACCCGGTGTAGACAGCTTCTTCAGCCGCGGTACGGGGATGACGGACACGAAGCGAGATGATACCCACGCTGTTGCGCAGCTCGACCCGTTCTCCCCGAGCGATCGTGCACCGCTCGTGCGAGACGCCGGTGCTCGCGTGGGCTGCTGCTACGGGACAAACCCCGCAGCACAGAATGAGGGCTAACGCGACCCGTGGCGCCATGCCCGTGTAAACCTGCCACGAAGCGCGAGTTGCGGCTACCTGGGCTGCGTCCGCAGATCGCCGGCGGGCTACGATTGCTAAATGCGCTCGCCCGCCCAACTGTGGCGCTACCTGCTGGCAGCAAGTGGCGGCTCCTACCGTGAACGCTACGCAAGGATGTCGCCCGCCGAAAAAGAAGTCGAGCGTTGGCGATCCATGAAGCGCAACGGCCTCTTCCTCGCTTTTGTCGATATGAAAACCAAGCGGCGTAAGAAGCCCTATCTGTGAACGTCCCTAAGCCGAGCGAGATTCAGGAAATGGCATGGCTCGTGGACGAGGGCTTGAGTGTGCTCTGGCCGTTGCGCGATGCAGGACCCGGCCAGGACCCACGGCAAACCTACGAGTGGCTGAATAGCCTTCGTCCCGACACCCTCGCCAGGATGCTCCTAGCGGTGCGCGTCTTGGATGGTGTACCGGCCGATCCGGCAGATGTGGCCCCGCCACCCGAGCCGTCTGCCGCCATGGCCGAGCTTCGCGCGACCTTTCTCCAATACCGGCGTCACGCGGCCGATCCCTCGCAACCCGATCCTTTCCCGGACTGGCACTAGTACCAGAAGCTCCTGCGAACAAATCGACGCGAGGGTCGCAGAGCTTCCTAGGCTGCTTGGCTCTCCTTATTACAGGGGGGCTCTACTGGCCCTCCATGGTAGCCGTCCTTTGCCAAAGCGGACGACGATCCACGACCGGCAGGGCTCGCCTCCGCTTAGGATCGACCGATGCAGCCCCAGCGACCATCAGCGCTTTTCTACCTGATCGGCTTTGCCGCGCGCGCGTGCACGGTCGCGGCTTTTCGTATGCGCGTGGCTGCTGAAACGAAAGTAACCCCCCGCAATCCGACGGTGCCGCGATTTCGCAGTGGGCGATACTGGGCTCGAACCAGTGACCTCCGCCTTGTCGAGGCGGCGCTCTCCCAGCTGAGCTAATCGCCCTGGGAAGGCCTGAAGCCTATCAACGCGAAAAGGCTGCGCTGACCCTGAAATCACGGGGGCGGCAAGCGACGAACGACGACCGGCACCGGCGTGGAGGAGGCCGGGCCAAGGAGCAAAGCCCAGGCCTCCCCCGCCTCGGTCACGGCACGATCACGACCCGTCCTTCGCGAGTGCGGCCGGCTTCGCCGGAGCCGAGGACACCTTCTTCGGCGCCCATAGAACCGGCTTCGCCGCGTTCCGCTTCGACGCCTTCCGCTCCGTAGGACGAGCGGCGGCTGTAGGGCGACTGCGCACCTTCTACCTGGGCGCCTTCGCCTTCAACCTGCACCGAGCGAGACGTGGCCGAGCTCGAGGAGACGCCCTTGCCGGCCTCGATCGCTTTGACTGCCTGCGCGACGGTGTCCGAGGAGACGGCGAAGCCCACGCCGGTACTGCCGGGCTGCGAACCGGCGACGCTCGCGGCCTCGCTTGCGATCTGCGAGTTCACGCCGATCACTTCGCCTTGGTCGTTGAGCAACGGCCCTCCCGAGTTGCCAGGGTTGAGCGCGGCATCGGTCTGAATCGCGCCCGTGATCTTCGCGCCATTGGGGGCCGAGATCGTGCGCCCGATCGCCGAGACGATGCCGCGCGTGAGCGTCTCGTTGAGCCCGTACGGATTGCCGATCGCATAGACCGCGTCGCCTACCTGGACCGACTTCGAGCTCGTCAGCGCGAGCGGCTTCAGCCCGAGGCCGGACGGGTCGACTTTGATCAGCGCCAGGTCGTCGTTTGCTTCCTCGCCGACAAGCGTCGCCGAGCGCGTGATCGAGGTCGAGTCCTTCGGCGCCACCGTCAGACTGCTCGCGCCGGCGACCACGTGATCGTTGGTCAGGATCAGGCCTTTGTCGTTGAGCACGATGCCCGTGCCGCTGTCTTCGCCCTCCGACGTGACCGCCTTGATCGAGACGACGCCGGCTGAGGCCTGCTTGTAGATCTGCGTCGCCGACAGCGCCGTCGAGGCGACCGCCTGGCGCGTGCCCGTAGAGCTCGCGCCGACGCTCGACGCCGTCGTCGTCTTGGTCGAGGGCGCGCCGTCGCCAACTGCGATGACGATCACGGCGACGCTCGCTACCGCCGCTCCGAGCAGGGCGGCGAGCAGGATGGGTGCGAGTAGGCGCTTGTTCACGGCTGACCTCCTGGGCTTGGACGGGATCGGTCCATGCTGGGAGGCACCGCTGTGCGAGGGCTAACGCGATCCGAAAGGGCAACTAACCGGTGAGCAAAAGCTTCGTAAGCGCCTGTGGCCCGATACCCTTCGGAACCTTCTGGCGACGTGGCGGAGTGGCTACGCAGCGGCCTGCAAAGCCGTTTACACCGGTTCGATTCCGGTCGTCGCCTTGATAGGGCCTGCAAATCGGCCACTTTCGAGTTCTCCAAAAGCGCAGACAAGCGTCTGTCTCCCACGACTCTCCCAAAAGCCGTTTACGTCGGGGTCGAAAATGAGGGGATTTCCAGGGGTTTCGCTGCTACGGCAAAATGCAAATGAAGGACCGGGCGCCAAAGGCCGTTGGGTCACGTTCGAACCGGTCGGGGAGAAGGGTTCAGGTTCGGTTTGCTAAGCCATTTTTCGGTTCTGCGGTCCTCTTGCGGTCCAAATCCTCGGCCCGTACGCGCGCCCTCTGTCGAGGGGCGGTCCGTCAACGCCGGACGACTGCGAAGGAACGGTTACCTGCTCCGGCGAACCCCCGGGCGGCCCATTGCGCGTCCGGGCCCCGTTCGCCGGCACCCCAATCGCTAACGCCTTCGATGATGCCCGTGCCTACCAAGGGGTCTGATTCCCAGCAATGCGCCCGACCGCCCGGCCCAGCTGACTGTCGGCTCTCTCGCAAAATCTCAAAGTCGCGGCTCGGTATGACGCAACATCGGATGCCGTCGCCTCCGTCGAGGGGTCACCATGCGCGATGTTGTTGCGCTTGCGCACGAGCTCATCGAGTCTCAATCGCATTTCAGTCCTAGTGTGTACAGCCCGTGTGACGGCAGAAAAAATGTCCTTGATACCCCAGAACTTGTAGAACCTGACCACGTTTTGAGGGGTAGGTGACTTCATCCAGCGCAACAGCCGCTCGTGATCTAGCGCCCCTCTCGCTTCGCCTCCCCAAAGCCACGCCTCGTTCTGAATAAACCTTTCGAGATGATCGCCGCGCCGCTCCCATGCAGTCTCCACCATGCCATCGATGCTTGAACGGCTATGCAGCAATCGCAGTCGCATAGGCAGCGCGGTGCCCGCAACGACCCAACCGTTGAGCGCGTCTGTCGCCTCCTCGTTCACCCCGTACAGATAGCGCTCAAAGTGGCTGGATAGCAGCACGACACTCGCCCGCCCCACTACCCTCGTTAGGGTCGGATCGCTCGAGGTACCGCCAACAGGCGTCCGATCAGCTCGCTGAAGATCCTCGACCTCATCAACAGCGTGATAAAAAGCTTCAAGCGAGTCGCTTGCCACCAGCGCGGTCCCCGGCGGACTACAGACCCTTTGGCGATTTGACTTTGATGCCCGCCGCACGCAACGCCTTGAGAGCTTCGCTTACGCGATAGAGAGTGCGACTTCGATCGCCTGTTGCGAGGCTTATGCTATCGATGAAGTCTTCGTTTCGATAGAGCTTCGCAAACGCACGAACGATCTGTTTCTTGAAGTCGGCAACTTTGATTGATGCAGGAAGCGCATGGAACGCCATCATCTGGGCGTCGAACAATGCGCGATTCGGACTGCGCTCGGTCGCGCGCCCGCGGCCATCGGTCAACTTGAAAGCTGCGGTACCCCAGACCGCCTCCACCCGGGTTACGACGAGCAAGAACGACGTCCTCAATTCCTCGAGCAGGGGGTCGTCCGCGTGCTGCACCGATCGCATGTAGTCGTTCAGAAACACCTTCAGCGGTGGTCGGTACCCGGCCAAGTCTGAGCTCAGAGCGAAGAATCGAAGCGCGAGCTCCTCGTCGACCATACGTTTCCGAGGATTACTTGTGCCGATGCATACCCTATAGCTCGGCTCCTTGACGAGCTCACGGAGTAGTGCGTTGAATGGGCCTCGATACAGAGAATTGCGCAGCTCCTGCGCGTTGAGGATGACCGCACCCGTATTCAGCCGCTCAAAGATCTCAAACTTCATGTTTGGATGGGACTCAATCGAAATCACGACTGCGCGCATCATTCGCGCCGTCAAGAATCGTTGCTCTCGCTCGGGTAGCTGGTGATAGCGCAGCCCTCTGAACTCCGAGAGCACGTTAAGCCCGCTCAACCGAAACTCGTTGCTCAGGAAGCGCACAACAGAGCGAACCCTCTGTTGCCCGTCGAAGATCTCCCACTTCGCGTCGTCAGTCTCCGCAAAATAGAGCACGGGAATCGGGATGTTTAGGAGGAGGGACTCAATCAGCCGGCTCGCACGCGGATTGTCCCAGACGTATTCGCGCTGGATCTCGGGGAGAACCAGCTCTTCTGTATCCCACTTCTCTTTTAGCGTCTGAACTGACAGGTCGTAGCTTTGGGTAACAACCTTGCGCTCGGCTGGGGGAAACCCCTCACCCTCGTCGCTTCCGTCGGCGTCGGCGTCCGCCATCTAGTCCTCCGTCGGTCGGGCGTAGGACTCTAACCGAACTGGCATCGGGCCACAGGCGACTCGCCTCGGCTTGGCACAGCTTGCGCAACCCGCCATCAGTAACGGCACGAACGGATCTCTCCAGCCGCACGCGACGGACTGACATGCTCATCCTGGCCTTTCTCGCTGGCCCTAGATGCCGGAGCTTCCGGCGTGCACCGGACGGAACCGGGTCTAGTAGACGAAGGGGTCTCTTACGTGCTCGATCTCTCCCACGCGACCCTCTAGGCCTCCAGGAGCCGCGAGCACCACCCGCGACAGCGCGACCAGTCTGCGGGTCCGGTTCGGACTATCGGGAGGAAAGCGGCACCCATCGCAGAACTCGTCAGTACCCGCAGGCACCGACAACGCCTTCGGCTCGGCATGACAGTTCTCAGCACCTATCTTCGCGAGATGAGCGAGATCCGAGCCTCTGGGGAGGCTACGGATGAGACCTCATATTACGCACCCCTAGCCAACCTTCTAAACGCGACGGGCGGGGCGCTCAGACCACCGGTTCACTGCGTGGTCACTCCCAAGAACCGCGGCGCCGGCATACCCGATGGGGCGTTGTTCATCCGCAAAAAGAGCGTGCTGGCCGCCGGGGAGCGGGCGATCGCGATACGAGCGCCTGAGCGCGGGGCGATTGAGGTCAAGGGTGCTGCCGCAGACCTCGATGCGATCGCACGTAGCAGTCAGGTGCATCGCTATCTCAGGCGCTACGGCCAGGTGCTCGTGACCAACTATCGCGAATTTCTCCAGCTTCGCTTGGACGAGGACGAGAGGCTCGTGAAGCTTGAGCGATTCTCGATTGCAGAGGACGAGGCGGCGCTCTGGAAGATCTCGGCAGAGGAAGCCGCGGCAGTTAGCGAGCCGTTCGAGGCCTTCCTCGCGCGAGTGCTGCTCGCCGATGCACCGCTGTCCTCGCCTGCAGACGTGGCTTGGTTCTTGGCGGCCTATGCGCGCACGGCCGACGGGCGACTTCAACAGGCGAATGATTTGCCGGCTTTGCGAACGCTGCGTGGCGCGCTTGAGGACGCATTGGAAGTCAAATTCGCAGGCGAGCGTGGGGAGGAGCTTTTCCGCTCCACACTGATTCAGACGCTGTTCTACGGGGTGTTCGCGGCGTGGATCACCTGGAGCAAAGCGCACCGCCCCTCTGCCGACCGCTTCTCCTGGAGGACCGCACAATGGACGCTGAATGTGCCGATGGTGCGTGTTCTTTTCGCGCAACTGACCACGCCGAGCAATCTTCCAGCCGACCTTGACGAGGTGCTCGACTGGACCGAGGATCTGCTCGCCCGGGTAGATAGCAAGCCGTTCCTGGAAGCCTTTGAGACTCGTGAGGCGATCGAGCATTTCTACGAGCCATTTCTTCAGGCCTATGACCCACGCCTACGCAAAGATTTGGGCGTCTGGTACACACCGCCAGAGGTGGTGCGCTACATCGTCGCGCGGGTGCATGAGGCGCTACAGCGTGATTTGCAGATTCCGCTAGGGCTCGCCGATGACCGTGTACACGTACTCGATCCATGCACGGGCACCGGATCCTTTCTGGTCGAGACGCTGAGCACAATCATCGATGTGCTCGATGAGCACCACCAGGATTCTCTCGTCGCTCAGCAGGCAAAGGAGGCGGCGCTCACACGCTTGCACGGTTTTGAGTTGCTGCCGGCCCCGTTCGTAATTGCGCACCTACAGGTCGGCATGCTGTTGGCCGAGGCGCATGCGCCACTGGATGCCACAAAGAAGGAGCGGGCATCGATCTATCTCACAAACGCATTGACCGGGTGGGCCAATGCCGACGAGAAGATGCTGCCGTTTGAGGAGTTCCAATCTGAGCGCGAGGCCGCCGGAACAGTCAAGCGTAAGGAGCCGATCCTCGTAGTGCTAGGCAACCCTCCCTACAACGGCTATGCCGGGCTCAGCGACACAGACGAGCAGAATTTGCTGTCCGTTTACAAGCAAGGCTTGTCACGGCCCCCTTGGGAGATCACCAAGAACAAGCTCGATGACTACTACGTGCGCTTCTTTCGTATCGCTGAGCGGCGGATCGCCGAGGCTACGGGTAGGGGCATTGTCTGCTTCATCTCAAACTCTGGCTATCTGGGCGATCCGTCGGCGGTAGTCATGCGTAAGCACCTGATTGGCGAATTCGATCGCATCTATATCGATAACCTCAACGGCGACAGCCGCGAGACCGGGAAGAAGACGCCGGAGGGACTGAGCGACCCAAGCGTTTTTGCGACTAAGCTCAGCCCCGGAATTCAGGTAGGGACGGCAGTCAGTCTGCTCGTGCGCACTGATGCGCATCAAAAACAGCCGGCGCAGGTCGTATATCGCGACTTCTGGGGTGCTACAAAGCGAGCTGATCTCGAGGCATCCTTGGCGCACGCGCAGACCTGCCCGCCCTATGAGGAACTCCAGCCCAGCGAGGCTAACTGGCACAGACTGCGTCGCTGGCAGCCGCGAGCGGGCTATGAGGCGTGGCCGAACGTGCTCGAACTGGCGGCAAGCCGTCCGGAGCTCGGGCTCAACGAAAACCGCGGTGAATCGCTAGTTGCGATCGACCGCGACGAGCTGACGCGGCGGATGCAGCATGTTCTCGACTCCCGCCTCACTCTCGACCAGCTAGACAAGCGCCTTGCGGGAGGGCTGCTAGAAGCCTGGGGCGACTACGACGTACAAAAGACAAGGAAGGCCCTACTTGACCACAGCCCGTATGACGAGTCGCATCTGATGCTAATACAGGTGCGCCCGATGGACGTTCGCTGGGCGTATGTCGATAAGACGCCGAAGCTGTGGAACCGTTCACGACCCGGCTATGTCGCGGCCGCCCGCATCGGTAGCGAGTCGCTGCTGGTCCGCCGACGCGCGCCAAGAGCGCTCGACGGCGCCGCCATCCATCTATCGGCAAACATCGTTGACCAGCATGTGCTGCACAAGGACGCGTACGCGCTGCCTTTGGTGTTGCCAGCCGATGAAGCTGACGCCCCGGAGGGGCGGCTATTCTCGGTTGCAGAGCACAGCGTCGATCGACCATGGCGCGCGAACCTTTCCGTGCGAGCTCACAGCTACCTGCGGGCCCTCGGCTACCAGGACGCGGACGTATCTCGGACTACCGCGCGCCTCATCTGGTTGCACGCGCTAGCGATCGGCTACGCCTCGGAGTATCTGGAAGAGAACGCCGATGCCGTCCGGAACGGGTGGCCTCGCGTCCCGCTGCCCGGACAGAGACAGCTGCTTGAGGAGTCGGCGCAGCTGGGCGCGCGCATCGCTGCACTGGTCGACATCGACACGCCCCTGCCTGGGCTCGACGTGAATCCAGAGGGACGAGTGCTGCCAATCGCAACACTCACACGTAGCGACGGTGGCGTTCCGCAGAGCTCTGACTTAAATATCGAGTGCGGCTGGGGCGTGACGCAGGTTCGCGTGCAGAAGAGCGGAGCCACGAGCCGAATCGTGATGCCCGGTGAGGGGCGCGTGGAGGACCGGGTGCGGAGCCATCTCGAGGTTGAAGCGCTGCGCGCTGAGGACCATGAGCTACTAGGAGAACGCGTGCTTGATGTGTATCTCAACGACACCACCTTCTGGAGCGGAGTGCCAGAGCCCGTCTGGAGCTACAAGATCGGCGGTTACCAGGTGTTGCGCAAGTGGTTGGGGTATCGCGAGAGCTCCGTGCTGGAACGCCCGCTGACGCGTTCAGAGGCGCGGCAGTTCCAAAGCATCGCTCGTCGCCTCACCGAGCTTGTCAGGATGAGCTCTGAACTCAATGACAACTACCGGACATGCGTTGGCGTAGTCAGCCAAGATCCACTGCCGTTCCTGTCCGAGCAGTCCGTCTAGAGACGCGGGGCTAAGCGCAACCCCGTCAACCGTGCCTCGGCGTGATCCGCACGACCCAATTCAGGCCGCCACCAGCGACATCCAGTAAACGGCGAAGGGCTGGACAAACGGGGCTGAGCCGAGGTGCCGTCCAGCGTCCCCGCAACGGCTACATGGCAGGGACTACGAGCAGGCCAGCCTAGACTGACAGCCCGTGGCACATTCCCAACAGCGCATTGCCGTGATCGGCGGGGGAGTGATCGGTATCACGACCGCAACGCTCCTGCGGGCGATCGGCTACGAGACGGTTCTCTACACCCTCTCCCAACCTTCTGACTTCCCGGGCGATCCCCCGGCAGCATTCGCGAGCTTGCACGCGGCCGCTTCGATCATTCCCCACTCAGTTGCCTCACCACACTGCACCCGATGGACGACGGCCTCCCAGGAGTACTTTCGTGCTCTCATGTCAACGACCAGTTGCGGTATCCGCACTCAGCGCCACTATGAGATCTTTGAAGGCGATGAGGTTGTGTCCCCTGCGTACGAGGGTGCGGTATCGGACTTCGAGATGCTCAACGAGGACGATCTGCGCGCATCAAGCGCACCTATCCGACCCAGTGCAGCCTCCGTTTCCGGCTGGCGCTTCTTGGCCTTATTCTGCGAGGCACCGGAGTACCTGCGCTTTCTCTACGACTTCTTCCAGGCCATGGGCGGAACTGTGACGCCCAGTTCTGCGATTCCGGAGTCCCCGGGACTCGCCGGCTACTTGGCCTGTGGGCACCCGTTGTACGTCATTTGTGCCGGACAATCTTCGGGCGGCCTGCTCAACGATCTCATTACTTCGGGCGATTACGCCGACGCGCCGACGAACGAGGGGTTCGAGCCGGCGGCCGAGCCGGCTAGCCTCAAGCTCATCAGGGGTCACTACCTGAAGCTCGACATTCGAGATGCGCTCCGCGATGGCGACGGATGCGCGTTCTCGTACAACTACACGCCCATGCCGGAGGTATATCCGCGAGGCGATGGCTCCGCCGCCGACGTTTACTGCTACCCGCGCCGGGCCGGGTGGCTGCTCGGAGGTAGCCGCCAAACCGGCATGGTGGATGAGACTGGGGCGTGGTCGGGCGAGCTGTCGTCGTGCAGTGAGATCGACTTCCCGGGCCAGGGCTCGACGGTCCACGTGCCGGGCCCGATCTTCAATCTCAACCGCGAGCTCCTTGCCACGACCGGCACGACGCCCATCGAACTCGACCAGCTCCGCGAGAGCGTGCCGGTCCGCATCACCGCGGGTGTCGGCCTGCGATTCGTGCGCGACGATAGCCAGAACAACGTTCGGCTAGGAATCTCGAGTCTAGTCCGGGGAGGAAGCGAGCAGCTCATCGTCCACGACTACGGGCATGGCGGTGCGGGATACACCTTGTCCTGGGGATGCGCGCTCGACGTATTGACCCTGGTCCGGCAGCACCTGGGAGAGCCGCTCGAACCCGTGCCCCGCGATGGACCCCATCAGGCAGCGCAGGCGGCGATTGCCTCCACTACGGTACGGCTCTCGGGACGAGCTTGACGTAGGTCTAACTGCGCGTCCGCACCGCGGGCGAGGCATCAGCTTGACTCACGCAACGCCCGTGTCTCCTGCACGTGTCAAGTGCCCTCGTGTTGAAGTCGTGTATCAATGCGCCAGATGGGGGAGTCCCGCTATCTGGCGAGAAAAATGACGAAAGACAAGGGCATCTGCGGAATGCAGATCGTCTTCGCCGACATCGTCGCCTACTCGAGACGTCGCACCTACTGGCAGGTGCCCACGATCCTCGCGTTCACCAACTGCTTCAAGGAGGCCCTTAGCGCTACGGCCAGCGCCTATACGGAGCAGATGTCCGATCTCGATGCGCACCTTCAACGCGATCTCGTCGTCGTGCCAACGGGCGATGGCGTTGCCGCCGGCTTTCCTTTCGATTTGCCCGGCATCGCGCTCGACTTCGTCGACCGGCTGATCGAAACCGTCGCCATGCATAACAGCGAAGACGAGTGCGCCAAGTTCGACGCAGACGGGTTCTGCGATTGCCACAGCAACTTTCGCCTGCGCGTCGGCGTCTCGGAAGGCCAGACCGTTCTATATCGCGATCTCAATGGCGAGATCAACATCGCGGGGAATCCCGTCAACCTCGCTGCCCGCGTCATGAACCTGGCACAGACGGGACAGGTGCTGTTGACGGATATCGCATACCAGACCGTAGTTGAGCACGTGCCTGGCAAGGAGTCTCAATTCCGCAGGTACCAAGGGGCCGAAATCAAGCACGGGCTCCACATAGACGTCCATCAGTACACCAACGAGAAGCTCCCGGGCCTCAATGTGGGCATCAACGCCGACCTCGATGAGCCCCCTCGAGACCTCAGTGACCGCGAGCCCAAGTCCGAGCCAGGCAATAACGTAGCTCGTGATGCGAACCCCGAAGCACACCCGGCAGCGACCGTGAAATCATCGCTCCCGATGGTGCTGATCGCCAGCGGGCAGTTCACGATGGGCACTCATTCTTCGGGCCAAGTCGAGGTGCGGTTCTCGCGAGCCTTTCTCATAAGCACTGGTCTCATCACCCAAGAGGACTACCAATCTGTCGTGGGTAACAATCCGAGCCAGCTCGCCGCCCCCGCCCATCCGGTCGAGAAAGTGTCTTGGTTCGACGCCGTCAACTTCTGCAACTTGCTGTCGGCGGCCGAGGGCTACGAAGCCGTTTATCGGGTAGCTGGCACCGTGGTCACGGCCGATACCACGCGCGACGGCTATCGCCTACCGGCAGAGGCCGAGTGGGAGTTCTGCTGCAGAGGCGAGGCAGGCGCCGACCGCTATGGCCCAATCGATGACATCGCCTGGTATGGCGGCAACGCCCAAGGTCAGACTCACCCGGTGTCCACCCGAGAGCCCACTGCTCAGGGCGTCTATGACCTGCTCGGCAACGTCGCAGAGTGGTGCGGAGACTGGTATCAAGCACAGCATCCAGACGATCCACAGGTCGATTACTTTGGGCCGGCATCCGGCTTTGAGCGAGTCGTTCGAGGAGGCTCTTGGCGCGATCTGCCTACCTGCGTAAGCACCGACTTCCGCCAGCGCGCCGCCCCGATCAAGCGCGACAACACGATCGGTTTTCGCGTCGTGCGTATTCCCTCCAAACCGAAGTCATGAGGAGTTATCACCTTGGCTAATGATCCCCATCGCGTTCTACTCATCACGACAGGCGGCACGATTGCCGGCGAGGTCGCGTCTAATCTCCAGGACGACGCGATGAAGAGAAAAGCAGAGGAGTTCTCGGACATCATTTCGGGCGCGGTTCACTACCTTAACGAGAAGCACGGCATCGATATCTCGGTGGAGACGTTCGAACTCGCAAATGTCGACAGCTCCGATGTTCAACCCGAGATATGGGTTGAACTGGCAGCCACTGTCAAGGCTCGCTTTGACGACTTCGAGTCATTCATCATCACGCATGGCACCAACACACTCGGTTACACTTGCGCCGCTCTTAGCTTTGCTCTCATCAACCCAGCAAAGCCGATCATCTTGACGGGATCGCAGGTTGCAGCAGGCCTCCCCGGCTCCGATGGCGTGACCAATCTCGAAAATGCCCTTCGTGTCGCTACATGGCCACGTGCGAAAAACCCGATCAAGGGTGTCCTTGCCGTGTTCGGGAGCCACATAATCAGCGGTACCAGAGTCAAGAAGGACACCGAGTTCGACTACGACGCGTTCAAGTCGTTCAGCACTGCGAGCGTCGGGCGCATTGGGCGCATCATCAATATCAGTGAACCCAACCTCGCGAAACATGTCAGCTACTTGAGCACCGGACTGTGGCCAGAGGCAAGAACCGCCGAAGCTTTGCGCTGCGAGAACGACTTTGATATGCGCATCGCGTCTATTACGGAGTTCCCTGGCATGTCCTCCAAAATCTTCGAGTCGCTCGTCGAACGCGATGACATCCAGGGGTTCGTCCTGCGCGCGTTTGGCGCAGGAGACCCAGCCACGAGGCATCGAGCGGCGTTCGAGAAACTGAAGGCACAGAAGATCCCATTGGTCATCACCACTCAGGCACCAAACGGAAACAGCAATTTCCAGGTGAACGAGCCGGGCGAGTATCTTCGTAAGAACCAGCTCGCAATTCCAGCTTTCGACATGAGTATTGAGGCGCAGACCACGAAGCTCGGCTGGCTCCTCGCAAAGAAGACCAGAGGAGAAATTACTTACGAGAATCTCTGCGAACAGATGGTCAACGACATCCGAGGCGAGATAAACGTGCTTTGGGAGGTTGGCGTCTAGTTACGCCCGCAGAAGGGAAGTTTGTAATGGATGCTATCGCCTATGTGCCTTACGGTGCCACCTCACTAGAGGTAGAGCTTTCCGAGCTATGCGTTTCGCGCTTGAACGCCTCCGGGCGCCCGTGGAGCGAAAAGTCAAACAAGAACGGTGAGCCGGCGCACAGCTGCATGCATGCGGTCCGTTTGAGAGATCGCCTTGGGTCGGGTGACAATGGAGGCATACCCCTGTGGGCGGAGTTGAAGTCGGTCATTGGCGTAGCGGTGAGCCAGGACGGGCGACAAGTGATCCCCTACGCGGCACATACACGCGCAAACACAAGAATCGACCGCGAGCGGTTGATGCGTGCACTCGCCATGGACCCAAGTACGACCTCATTGCGATCGTTCATAGATGAAGACGCCAATCCACTCGATCCGTCTGCCAGCTTTCTCAATAATATGCGCGACCGCTGGTTTGGGCTGATCAACCCGTTCTCCGTCGACTGGGCCATCTCCGAGTACGAGGGTCTCGAGCTATCGCTCAAAGAAATCGTGCAGGTATTTGACCTGTCGCTTTTCCTACCTGGTGGTTTTCCAGACACGGTGATGACTAATATCGGCGACCGCACCCGCGCCATGGAACTGACTCCTGGTGATCTGATCGGTGCCATACGTGCGGTCTCCGGACTCGCGGAGATACAGCCGATCGCCTCCCCATGTCCAATTTGGCTCGGCCAGGCCGGTAAACACCGCAAGGACGTATTCATGAACTGGCCCCCGCCTCAAGGGCCGCGCATCGGCATCCTCACGGGGAACGGACCGGAGTCGGGACTTTATCTCTGGCAGCACGTGATTTCTGCGGTCCGAAAGATCTACCCCAAAGTCCCGGACGTGTTTATGCCAGACGTCGTCATCCATTCGGCGCCAGAGATGGGGTTGTCTATGGAGCTCGCGTCGCGCGAGAACGCGGTTCGCGAGATCGTCGTGCGGGGTATCAAGCACCTGCTCGAGGCTGACTGCAAGCTCGTCACGGTCGCCTGCAATACGACTATCTACTTCGAGGAGGAGCTCACAGCGCTCTGCTCAAGGTACGGTGCCCGCTTCGTATCGATCGCGGAGGCCGCAATTCCGGCTGTGTCGCGCGCGTTGGCGACACGCCCCAGCGGCGAGGGAGTCGGACTGATCGGCATCGGCTCCGTGATTGACATCGAGGGCGCTTTCAGCGGCTACCGCCGTCATCTCGAAGACGCAGGTATTTCGGTAACGACGTGCGCAGCGGACGAATTCGCATTCGATATCAAGAACGAGCCCGAGAAAGGCTCTCGGGCAACGGCCTTCGAAAGGCTGGTGGCCCGCCTGCCGGCGACAGCAGGCGTCGTCATCATCGCGTTAACTGAGGCTTCAATCGTTTATCCGGACTATTCACAGCGACGTTCCAAGAAACGTCCCGACCCCCGTGTGTACGTGGATGCAGTCGCAGAGCTCGGGGCCTATATGGCTTTCAATTATCTAGCGACCGGTTATGCTGAATCTGAGGTATGCCAGATAACCGACATGCCGACCACAGCTAGAAAGCTCCGTGAGCGTCTCGGCTGGCTTGTGGAGTCAGGCTAGCGAGCCCCAATCCTCGTTGGGATCAATGGGCCACATACTTAGGAGCCTCTTCAGTTGCTCGTGCTCGTGGAGCGCGGCGAGACGCTGCCTCAGTTGCTCGCCGGGTTCCACGACTCCCCTATGCGACGCTGCCGCCGCGCAACTGGGGTGCTGCCACCCGGCTCCGCTGCATCTTCACGACCGCCCCCGATACGTCGAGCAGCAGCTCACGGAGATCATGGGCGGCGCCCACCGGCGCCTCTCGTCGAAAGACGGCTAGCCGCTTCGGTGCCGGTCTGCGCCGCTCGGCAACACTGGCCAGCTGGGTCATATCGACTCTCCCAAAACTCTCCCAGAACGAGCGTTTTTTGAGGGCATCGGGCGGCACCTGAGAGCACCGCAACGCCGCATTAGCAAGCGAAACAGAGTGATTCCGGTCGCACTGCAAAGCCGTTTACACCGGTTCGATTCCGGTCGTCGCCTTAGATGAAGACCCCTTTGCGGGCGCTCAATCGTTGGTGGTTCGGTTCGGGTGCTCGAGCAGACTAGAAGTCTCTAGCGTCCGCTTCAGCCCGCAGGGCCTTCGCCTCGTAAAGCTTGGCGTCTGCGTTCTCAACGGAGTCGAGGGGATCGGCGCCGTGGAGAATCGCCGCTCCGAAGGAAATTGTCACGCCCCGACAATCGGGGTCGGCAGCAACGACTGCTTCGATGCGCCGCGCCACGAGTTCCGCCCCATCGATCGTCGCACCAACGAGGATCATCGCGAACTCATCCCCGCCGACGCGGTAGGCCTCGTCCTCACCGCGGAGAACGTCGAAATGGGCAGCGACGGCACGAAGGACCTCGTCACCGGCAGCGTGGCCGTAGGTGTCATTGATCTGCTTGAAACCGTCAAGGTCCATCGAGCAGATCGCGCTCGTTTCGCCATATCGACGCGCTCGCGCGCCCTCAGCTGCCACCCGTCGATCAAACGCACGCCGGTTGGGCAGCCCTGTCAGCGCATCGTGTGTGCTCGCGTGTTGCTGCTCCTGAAAGTCCGTGGCGTGCGCCATGTGCGAGGCGATCACCCCTGAGAGCATCCCCAATGCGACCAGGTCATCCTCTACAAACGCATTCGCACGCGGGTCGTATGCCTTCAGGACACCGACCGCCACAGACTTATGCAGCAGAGGAACGCACATCATGGACATCGCCCCTACCTGTTCGCAAGCCGCGCGGTCCACTCGATCGTCGCTCGCGGCGTCCGAGCAGTAGAGCGCCCGTTCTGTTGCGACGCACATACCCGACAGGCTTCCGTTCGCGCGCAAACGCAGGCCGGCGTGCTCCTCCGCCGTTCCGCTGACTGCGCGATAGACCATTTCGTCGCCTTCGATCAGCTCGACCACAGCCGCAGCGGCTCCGACTAGGCGCTGGGCTTGCTCGACAACCAGGTCCATCACTCGCTGCAGATCCAGGGAGGACGCGGCGACCCGGTTTTGCGTTTCGATGATTGCGAGCAGGCGCTCCTTCGACAAACTGTCGGGCATACCGATCTATCGGGCGGTAGGTGTCGTTGCTAAAGGGGAGGCAGCGGGCGCCCCCAATGCAGCGGCGCTCTGCGAAGGGCAGACCTTCTCTTCAGCCGTTCGGGCGTACGACGACCGGAAGGCCGGGATGCGCTACTCGGGATATTCAGCGCGAGGAGGGAGGCTGCCTCAGTGGTCTTTCCCCTCGCGCGTGGCTGAGCGTCCTAGACGGACCCATCGCGCCGATCAAGCACCACTAAGGCGAAGCCGATAGCGGCGCGGGCGGAGGCGCGTCCGACCCTTCATTCGCCAGCCTCTGCAGATAAGACGTATCGGGGACAGGATTTGAACCTGCGATCGTCCGGCCCCTAGCCCGAGGTTCGACGGCGCGCCGCGACAGCCGGATGCTGCAACCTTTGCTCGCACCATCCAGCCACGTCCCCGGACCGCGCTAATGCTTTGCGAGCCCAGCGTCGAGGTTCAGATGAATGGGAAATTTTGCATTAATCGAACGGCGCTGGTCTTCATCGCGTCTCCCCGGCCGCGCCGCGATCGTCACGTGCGGATTGGGCCTGCTCGGGGCAGCGGCCGCAGCGCCGCCTGCAGTCGCCGTGTCATCGCGCTCCTGCAACAAGGCCGCTTTCACGGGACGATTCAATCCCGCGCGCCCGGCCCGCTGCGACACGAAGCCGAGCAGCAAACCCGCGACGCCCGGACCGCGGGGACGTCCCGGGCCGAGAGGCCGTACCGGCTTCGCCGGCCTTCCCGGGCCGGTAGGGCCCATGGGGCCCCTCGGACCCGCCGGCCTCGCCGGCGCGAACGGTCTGCAGGGCCCTGCCGGACCTGGTGGCATGTCGGGCGCAGACGGCGGCCCGGGCACGCCGGGCGCACAGGGAACCCCTGGTGCACCCGGCGCAGAAGGAACGCCAGGCGTCGCGGGACCGGAAGGCCCCCGCGGGTTCGCCGGTTTGACTGGCCCTGAAGGGTCCGAAGGCCCCGAAGGCCCGAGAGGGTTCGATGGCCTGCCGGGACCAGAAGGCCCCGAAGGCCCGCAGGGCCCGGCCGGGGAATCCGGACCTCAAGGCGCCGAAGGGCCCTCGGGACCTGCCGGCGAAACAGGGCCGGAAGGCCCTGTGGGCGCCGAAGGGCCGGAAGGGCCGCCCGCTTCGCCCGTGTATGCCGAGTTCTACGCTCTGATGCCGCCCGACAACGCCGCGACGGTGGGGGCTGGAAGCCCGGTCGAATTTCCGCAGTCGGGCCCGAGCTCCGGCACGATCGCGCGCCTGAACACGACTGAATTCGTGCTTCCCACCGTGGCGGACCGGTAGGACGCCATGCCTCCGCCGATACCGATTGGAAGCTGAATACCGAAATTCTGACCTACTCTCGCGCAAAGGGCGCCTTTG
>DATINR010000008.1:0-22624 GCA_035473995.1 Solirubrobacteraceae bacterium | reverse complement strand
CGGCTGGCTGCGGCGCAACTCGGGCCTGCTGAGCCTGCTCGCGGTGCTCGTGCTGTGCTTGATTGCGGGCCTCTTGATCGGTCACTGGGCCAGCCAGGGCAACAAGACGCCGGCCAAGCAGGTCGTCGAAGTCAAGGGCCTGTCGGGTCTCGCGGCGGCGCCGGCGGCAGCAGCGACGACGACCCCGGCTGCCGGAGAAGCGACCGAAACGCCGACGAAAGCGACGGCCAAGGAAGAAGCCGAAGCGAAGAAGGCCGAAGCGAAGGAAACGAAGGCCGAAAAAGCACCTCCGCCGGCACCGAAAAAAGTGGCGCCTGAGAAGATCAAAAAACTGACCAACTCGAGCGGCGCGCAGCACCAGAAAGAAATCAACGAACTCGGCGCGCAGCCGATCGAAACGGGCTGAGCGGGTCGCCTCGGATGAGCTCGCACGAGGGCAAGCCGGCGACGTCGCCGATCGCGGAGGCCGAGACGCAGCGGATTCCCGCCGTGCAGGCGCCGCCTGCGGCGATCGTGCCGGTGGGCGGCCTGCCCGGCGCACGCACGGCGCTCGACGGCTCGATGGCCGAGCTGCGCCGCCGACGCTACGAGCTGGCCGAGCGCGTGTCCGAGCTGACGTGGGATCTCGGCGGGCTGACGTACGAGATGGCGGTCCGCGACCACTACCGGCTCGACGTGCTCGCGCGGCGAGCGGCCGAGCTGCAGCAGGCGGATGCCCAGCTGGCCGAGGTGCAGCGCCTGCTGGCGGGCGCCGAGGCGGGCGTGCACGGCCAGTGCCGCTCGTGCGGCGCCGTGCACAGCCGCGGCGCCTCGTTCTGCTGGCACTGTGGCGCGGGCCTGATCGAGGAGGCCCGCCCGAGCGTGCTCGAGGACGCAGCGGCCGGCACGTCGGCGCCGACGCCTAGCTGATCAGTCGTCCACGCGTCCACGCACCGATGCGCCGGGTGCCCGGTCGCATAACGTCTTGCGCGTGAGAGGTCTCACTCCGACGGCGGGCGGCGCGCTGTGCTTCGCCTCACTGCTCCTGTTCGCCGCGCCGGTCGCCGGGTCCGCCGCACGAAAGACGGCGCCGGCGGCAGGTGTGCACGAGTACGGCTGCCCGATCCTGCCGGCGAGCAACGCGCTCAACCGGGACATCTCGAGCGCGCCGGTGGACCCGCGCTCGGCGGCGTACGTCGAATCGATCGGTCCGAGCCTGCACCTGCACGCGGACTTCGGCACCAATCCGGGCTACGGCATTCCCTACGTCGTCGTCAAGCGCCGCCAGGCGAAGGTGCCGATCCACTTCAGCGAATACGGGGGCGAATCGGATCGGGGCCCCTACCCGATCCCCCCGAGCGCCCCCGTCGAGGGGGCAGGCGCCGAAGGCGACCGCCACGTGCTCGCGCTGCAGCAAGGAAGTTGCAAGCTGTATGAGCTCTACGCGGCGCGCCGTCTGGGCGGCGGCTGGGAAGCGGGCTCGGGCGCCGTCTTCGACCTGCGCAGCAACGCGCTGCGCCCCGAAGGGTGGACCTCGGCCGACGCGGCCGGCCTGCCGATCTTCCCGCTGCTCGCGCGCTATCCGGAGGTTCGCGCCGGGCGCATCGACCATGCGCTGCGCGTGACGGTGCCGCGCACGCAGGCCGGCTACATCCACCCGGCGACCCATCTGGCCTCCTCGAGCACCGATCCGA
The DNA here is from genome assembly GCA_035473995.1 of Solirubrobacteraceae bacterium. Lineage (GTDB taxonomy): Bacteria > Actinomycetota > Thermoleophilia > Solirubrobacterales > Solirubrobacteraceae > Palsa-744. The sequence goes on along the minus strand of DATINR010000008.1, from coordinate 20,951 downwards.
ACCTGCCGCCGATGGGCCTGCGCCTGCGGCTGAAGGCCGGCTTCGGCCTGTCCGGCTACCGCGGCCAGGCGCTCGTGATCCTGCGTGCGCTGAAGCGCTACGGCTTGATCGTCGCCGACAACGGATCCTCGTGGTACATCACGGGCGCTCCCGACAGGCGCTGGAGCGACGAAGACCTGGACCAGCTGAAGACGGTGCCCGGCTCGGCCTTCGAGGCCGTCGGCAGCGGCCCGATCCTGCACGAACGCTGAGCTCGCGCCCAGTCGCGAGCGGGCGCGCTACTTGTGCTCTACGGGCGTGGGCGGCGGGGCTGCCGGAGCCGCCGCGGGCTGGCCGGCGGGAGCCGTCTGCGCGGGCTGGGCCGGCTGCTGCTCGGCGGCGGGCAGCGCGCTGTGCGCGGGCGTCTCGTGCGAGGAGGCCTCGCCGGTGACGGACTGCTTGAACTCGCGCATGCCGCTGCCCAGCGAGCGACCGATCTCCGGCAGGCGCTTGGCGCCGAAGACCAAGAGCAGGATCACGACGAGGAATGCGATGTGCAGAGGGTTGTCTAGGCCCATGCGCTTTTCCTAGCTTAGACGATCGGCTGGGCGGTGCCATGCGGCTGCACGGCCGGGGCCACGCTAGGTGGTGGGGCGCAGGGCGCGGCGGACGAACTGCGCGGCGACGATCAGCAGCAGCACGGCGAAGGAGTCGCGCAGCACGGCGCCGGAGAGGGCGTTGGCGAGCGCGACCCCGCCGGCGGCTCCGGCCAGTGAGAGCAGGCCCAGCAGCAGGGCGTCGCTGCGGCGCACGTTGCCGTAGCGGTCCTGCGTGTAGGTGCCGACGAGCGCCACGGGGACGATCGCCAGCAGCGAGGTCGCCTCGGCCTGGTGCTGGTTGAGGCCGAGGAAGATCACGAGTCCGGGGACGAACAGGACTCCGCCGCCGACGCCGAGCAGCCCGGCGATCACGCCACCGGCCAGGCCGATCGCGATCGCGCCGCTCATCGCAGCACGAGCTCGACGGCGCTGGCGACGAGCACGGCGGCGAACATCAGCGAGATCGCGCGGTTGTGCACGCGCTGCGCCAGCCACGTGCCGATCAGCACGCCGCCGACGGCGGGCACGCCGACGAGCACGGCGTCGCGCACGTGCACGTTGCCGTAGAGGCCCTGCGTGGCGGCGGCGAAGCCGGCGATGAAGATGATCGCGGCCAGCGAGGTGGCGGTCGCCGCACGCTCCTGGTAGCCGAGCCAGAGCACGAGCAGCGGCACGATCACGCTGCCGCCGCCAACGCCGAACAGACCGCTGAAGAGACCGGCGGCGGTGCCGATCGCGGCCAGCTTGAGCGTGCGCCTCGACGAACGCTCCGAGGCGCTCTCAGCAAACACGCTTGCGAGCTGACTGGTCAGCCACGATGCGCGGCATACTAGACCCCGTGTCCCCCGCTGCGACGCTTGTGGAGGCGCTCGAGCCGCTCCGCTCCGACCCCGACCACGCTGCGATCCTGCTCGACATCGACGGCACGCTTGCGCCGATCGTTCGCCATGCCGCGGACGCGCACGTGCCGGAGGCGACGCGCACGTTGCTGATCGAGATCGCCAAGCGCTATCGCGTGGTCGGCTGCGTGAGCGGGCGCCGCGCGGCCACGGCGCGCCAGATCGTGGCAATCGGCACGCTCGCCTACGTCGGCAACCACGGGGGCGAGCTGCTGCGCCCGGGCGCCACGCGCCCCGAGGTGGATCCCGAACTGGCCACCTGGACGGCGCGCATTCGTGCGTTCGCGGCGCGTGCGCTGAGCGCCGAGCACCAGCGGCTGCGCGTACGCGGCGAGGACAAGGACGCGATCGCGGCCTTCCACTGGCGCGGGGCGCCCGACGAGCACGCTGCCGAGGCATCCGTGCGCGAGATCGCGGCCGAGGCCGAGCGGGAGGGCTTCGTCGTCCACTGGGGGCGCAAGGTGCTCGAGGTCCGCCCGCCGGTGGCGCTCGACAAGGGCATCGGCATCGCGAGGCTGCTGCGCGGCTCGCCGGCCGAGGTGGCGCTGTACGTGGGCGACGACACGACCGATCTCGACGCCTTTCGCGGGCTGCGCGAGCTGGTCCAGTCGGGGGCTCTGCAGTCGGCGCTGTGCGTGGCGGTCGACTCCGACGAAGCCCCTGCCGAGCTGGCGCGCGAGGCGGACCTGACGCTCGAGGGCACGCACGGGGTGCGCGAACTGCTCGAGGCGCTGCTGTAGTAGCAGGGTGCGCTTCGTCGACTTCCTCAGAAGCACCGTGATGCTCAGCGCCGGAGCGGCGACGGCGCTCGCCCTCGTCACCGTCCTGGCTGCCGGGGCGAACTCGGAAAAAGAGCTGCTGCCGATCGCCGTGGGCTGGTGGATCGTGGCGACGCTGATCGGCCTACGGCTGGGCAGGCGCGCCGAGACGAACCCGCCGATCGCGCGCCTGCTGGCGAGCGCCAGGGCCAGCACGGCGCTGCCCGAGAACCACCCCAGCGCGATCCTCGTCAACCGGCTGTGGCCGTTGTTGCTGTTCACGCTGATCGCCGGCGGCCTCGCCTTCCTCGCGCCGCAGATCCCGGGCATTGCGGCGGGCTTCGCGATCATCTGGGCGCTCGCCTGGCGCCGCCAGGACGCGGCGGTGGCGGCGATCGAGGAGCGCGACGGCGCGTTCTTCTACGTGCAGCGCACCTCGCCGGTGCGCCCGATGGCGCTCGAGCGTACGCCCGGCTTCAAGGCGCTGCGCCCGGAACGCACGAACGGCGCCGTCACCTGAGATGCGCAGGGCGCACGCGACGGACGTGCTGCTCGTATCGCTCGGCTCGACCGGAGGCCTGCGCAGAGCCGACGACGAGCTGCACGACTCGCTCGAGCGCGCCGGCGCGCGCGTGGCGATCGCCCGGCCCCACCCACAGGAGCCGCTGCCGACGATGATGCTGACCGACCTCGTGTGGGCGCGCGCCGCGCGCGAGGCGGCGGCGAGCATCATCGCCCAGCAGGAGCTCACCCCGGCGCGCTCGATCGTCTACTCGACGACCACGGCGGCGCTCTTGTGGCAGCGCCCCGGCGCGATCCGCTTCGATGCCACGGCCGCAGGCAATCGACCGGGGCGTCACGGACTCTGGCAGCGTCCGCTCGAGCGCCGGCGCCTGCGCCAGGCGCCGCTCCTGCTGCCGTGGAGCGAGGGCGCCTTGCAGGAGCTGCCCGACGCGGCGGCGGACGAGCGCGCGCTCGTGCTGCCCGTTCCCGTGGAGCCGTCCGGACCGGCGGCGGGCGAGCGCGACGTCGCGGCGATCACCTACGCGGCGAACCCGTCGAAGAAGGGCCTCGACCGCGTGCTCGCCGCATGGCGTGAGCTGGGCTCAGGGCGCGCCACGGTCGCCGGCGAGGAGCTGCTCGTGGCGGGGATCTCGGCCGAGCGGCTGCACGGCGAAGGGCTGCTCTCGCCGCAGGAGCCGGGCGTGCGCGTGCTCGGCTCGCTCGTGCCCGAGGAGTTCCGCGCGCTGCTGCGGCGCGCGCGTGTGTTCGTCTGCGCCCCACGGCGCGAGGACTACGGCATCGTCCAGCTCGAGGCGCTCGCCGACGGCTGCCAGCTCGTCACGACCGAGGCGCCCGGACCGTACGTGGCGCTGCCGCTCGCCCGCGAGCTCGATCCCCGGCTCGTCGGCGACGATCTCGTCGCCGGCCTGCGCGCGGCGCTCGACGAACCGCTGCCTGGCTACGCCGAGCGTGCGCTGGCTGCGCTTGCGCCGTTCCGCCGCGCCGCGGCCGACCGGATCGTCGTCGAGCAGCTACTGCCGCGACTGCTTGCGTAGCCGCTGGAACTCGCCCCACGAACGCGTGTTGGCCACGTGGTCTCGGGTCAGCCAAGCCCGCCGCGCCGTGGCGACGCCCCAGCGCATGTTCTGCAGCGTCCGCACACGATGCGCGTCGGAGTCGATCAGGAGCGTCACGCCTGCCCGCACGGCGGCGCGCGCGTTGACGTCGGAGAGGTCGCGGCGGTCGGGGTTGGCGTTGATCTCGAGCAACGTGCCCGTGCGGGCGGCGGCGGCGAACACGGCCTCGAGGTCCAGCGCGTAGGGCTCGCGCTGGTCGATCTTGCGACCCGTCGGATGGCCGATCGCGTCGACCAGTGGATGCTCGATCGCGGCGACGATGCGCTCGGTCATCGCGCGCTCGTCCATGCCGAACGACGTGTGCGCGCTGGCGATGATCCAGTCGAGCCGGTCGAGCAGCTCGTCCTCGTAGTCGAGCGATCCGTCGGGGAGGATGTTGACCTCGCTGCCCGCGAGCAGCTCGATTCCCTCGATGCGCTCGTTGGCCTCGTGCACGAGCTCGATCTGGCGGCGCAGCTGTTCGGGCGAGACGTCGTTGCCGAAGCCGTGCGTCGCCGAGTGGTCGGTGATCGCGAGGTACTCATAGCCGAGCTCGCGCGCGGCCAGCGCCATCTCCTCGATCGTGTTGTGCCCGTCGGAGGCGACCGTGTGGCTGTGCAGGTCGCCGCGGATGTCGCCGAGCTCGATCAGCGCGGGCAAGCCGCTTCCGCCGTCAAGCCGCGCCGCCTCCAGCTCGCCGCGATCCTCGCGCAGCTCGGGCTCGATGTAGGAAAGGCCGAGCAGCTCGTAGACCTCCTGCTCGGTCGCACACGTGCGCGTGCGCCCGATCGCGTCGTCGAGCAGCCCGTACTCGGACACGTGCAGGCCCCGTCGGACGGTCGCCTCGCGCAGCGCCGCGTTGTGCCTGCCCGAGCCGGTGAAGTGCTGCAGCAGGTTGCCCAGCTGCGCGGGCTTGGCGATGCGCAGGTCGACGCTGAAGCCCGAGTGCGTGCGCCCGCGCGCACCGGCCTTGCCCGCCGAGCCGACGCTCGCGATCAGCTCGAGCTTGCCGAGGCTCTTGGCGAGCGTCGTCGGTCGGTTGGTCACGGCGACCAGGTCGACGTCCTTGACGCTGTCGGCCAAGCGGCGCGCCGAGCCGGCGATCCGCACGTACGTGCCTTCGCCGCCCAGCTCGCCGAGTCCCGCCGCGAGCCGCTCGCCCAGCTCGATCGCCTTGGGCAGCAGCAGGCGCGGCTCGACGCGCTCGCCGGCGCCCTGCTCGAGCGCCGCGAGGACGCGTTCCTCGAGCTTCGGTCCGAGCCCCCGCACGGTGCGGATGCGCTGTGCCAGCGCCACCTCGCGCAGCTTCTCCAGCGAATCCACGCCGAGCTCTGAGTGCAGCAGCCGCGCGCGCTTGGCGCCGAGACCGGGCAGGCGCGTGACGGCGACCAGCCCGGCCGGGAACTTCGCGCGCAGCTTCTGTGCGGCCGGGATCTCGCCGCTTTCGAGCAGCGCCTGGATCTTCTCCTGCAGCGTGGCGCCGATCCCCGGCAGCTCGCTGGCGCGGCCCTCGCGCGCGAGCGCGGCGACCGAGACGGAGGACTCGCGCACGCTCTTGGCCGCCGTGCGGTAGGCCAGCACGCGGTGGACGATCGCGCCGTCGAGCTCGTACAGGTCGCCGAGCTCTTCCAGCGCGTCGGCGATCGCGCCGTTCGACAGTTCCGCTGCGGGCACGCCCGTTAGGGTACGCCGACTGATGTCCGGCGAGCCCTGGCTGATACTCCCGACCTACAACGAGGCGGAGAACATCGAGGCGATCGTGCACGCCGCCGGCGACGTGCTCGCCGCAGCCACCGCCGACGGCTCGCTCGGTGGCGCCTTCCGCATCCTCGTCGTCGACGACGGCTCGCCCGACGGCACCGGTGAGATCGCAGACCGCCTCGCCGCCGAGCATGCCTGGGTGCAGGTGCTGCACCGCGCCGAGAAGAACGGCATCGGCCCGGCATACCTGGCGGGCTTCCGCCGCGCGCTCGACAGCGGCGCGGGCTACGTGATGGAGATGGACTCCGACTTCTCCCACGACCCGCACGACCTCGCGCGGCTGCTCGCGGCGGCCGATCGCGACTCGCCGACCGGCGCCGACCTGGCGCTCGGCTCGCGCTACGTCGACGGCGGCGGGGTCAGCGACTGGGGCTGGCTGCGGCGCTTCGTCAGCGAGGGCGGCTCGACCTACTCGCGCTGGGTGCTCGGCCTGCAGGTGCGCGACCTCACGGGAGGCTTCAAGTGCTTTCGCCGCGAGGTGCTCGAAGCGATCCACTTCGACAGCGTGCGCTCGCAGGGCTACGCCTTCCAGGTCGAGCTGACCTACCGCGCCGTGCGCGCCGGCTTCCGCGTCGTCGAGGTGCCGATCGTCTTCCGCGACCGCCAGCAGGGGCAGAGCAAGATGTCGTGGCGGATCGCGGCCGAGGCGATGTGGCTCGTGCCCCGGCTCCGCCTCAGATAGCCGGCGGGTCCCCGCCGCCCCGGCGAGCGTGCGCGCCGGCGATCCGCGCGCCGAATGAGGAACGTCGCCGGGACGAGCTTCAGTCGCGCCGGGCGCCGGTCGATGCTGAGGCGATGGATACCTCGGCCTACGCGTTCACGTATGGCATGCGCCATACGCGCGAGACGCTGCGCGAGTGGCACTTGCACCCGGGCCGGGTGCTCGGCCGCTGGTTCGCCGGCTCTGCGCTCGCCGCGGCCGGGTTGCTGACGGCGGTGTGGGCGATCGCATCTTTGAGCGGGGGACACGAACAGATCGTCGCGCTGCGCCCGCCGTTCGCGGTGGGCAACCTCGACGACGTCGTGGGGGTGATCGCACGCAACATGCTCGTGCTCGCGCTGCACGCGATGGCCTGCGTGGCCGGCTTCATCGCGGGCAGCTCGCTGCCGATGCAGGTGGAGGGGCGCACCGGCGTCTCGCGCTGGGTGCACGAGCACGGCGGTCGCCTCGCAATCGCCTTCGTCGTCGCTGCGACGACCTTCTCGCTGAGCGCGCAGGCCTACCTGCTCGGTCACACGCTCGGCGGCGTCGCTGCCTTCCTGCGCGTCTCGCCGGGGGTGCTGCTCCTCGGCGTGCTGCCGCACGCCGTACCCGAGCTGATCGCGCTGTTCCTGCCGCTCGCCGCGTGGATCATCGCCAGCCGCCGCGGCGAGTGGGAGCAGCTGCTGGCGGCCACGTTCGTGACCGTCGCCTTCGCCGTGCCGATCCTCGTCGTCGCGGCCTTCGTGGAGGTCTACGTATCGCCTCATCTGTTCACGACCCTCACGCACATCCACCCGCCGATCGTGCGCGCCTCGGGGGGCTGGCTGATCACCGTGCGCTAGCCCGGAACACGCCCGGCGACCCTCCCTATACTTTGTATAGTGATGGGAAAGCGATCGAGAAAGGGAGATCCATGGCAGGCACGTTGACCGAAGTGACCGACAACAACTTCCAGGCGGAGGTGCTCGAGTCGGACAAGCCGGTGCTGGTCGACTTCTGGGCCCCTTGGTGCGGGCCGTGCCGCGTCGTGGCCCCCGTGCTCGAGGAGATCGCCGAGGAGCGTCCCGAGCTGCGCATCGTCAAGCTCAACACCGACGAGAACCAGCAGACGGCCGCCGCCTTCCAGGTCCTCTCGATCCCCACGATGATCCTGTTCAAGGGCGGGCAGCCCGTCAAGACCGTGATCGGGGCCTACCCGAAGAAGAAGCTCGAGCAGGAGCTGGAGCCGGCGCTCACCGCGTAAGCAAGTCGCCGCCGCTGCGCGACGCGCTCGCGCGTATCGATCTCGGCTAGTCGGGGATCGTGCGCGCGAGGAGCCAGGCGATGAAGTCTCGCTCGTTCAAGACGTTCGCCGCCAGGTCTTCGATCGCCTGCGCGGTGCCGTCGAGACCCTCCGCCGGATGGGCGAAGGGCACGTCGTTGCGCTCGAGAAACTCGCGCATCACGTCGTAGGCCGTCCGCTTGTTCCCGTCCGGCAACGGCTGGTAGGTGGCGATCCGCGAGCAGTACACGGCCGCCTTTTCGTGCACCGCCGGGAAGGCCTGATACTCGCCGAACCCCGCGAACGGCGCCGCCAGGCAGGCCTCCGCGAGGTTGGTGACGTGCGCCATCCGCGCGAGCCGCTGCGCCGCGATGCCGCAGTGCAGTTCGGCGATCAAGAGGAAGTCTCCGATCTCGATGCGGCGCACCGTGCAATCAAATCACTATGGTGGCATGGTAGCAATATTCAGAACTGAATAGTTATCACTGACTGTTGGCTTGGTATCGAGCCCCAAACGACCTTGACACCTAAACTCCATCTGCCTATGATTCGTCGCCGCGATGGACATGTCGAGTTCTCGCTGAGAGGTTCCGATGCCCAGGACGATGACTTTGCGACTCACCGACGAGCAGGCGGCCACACTCGATCTCGTCGCGCGCGCAGACGACCGGACCGTCACCGAGGTAGTGCGCACCGCGATCGATGCGCACATCGAGGAGCGCCGTCGCGACAAGGACTTCAAGGAGCGCCTGCGGCGCCGCCACGAACAGGAGCAGGCGCTCTACGAGCGCCTCTCCAAATGAAGTTCAGGCCCTACGCAGGCTGATCGTCAGATCGAGCCCTTCGATCTGCAGCCGATCTGAGTAGCTCCACTCGGCGGCGGGCACGATCGCGCCGTCCGCCAGGCTCAGCTCGACGGTAAGCGTCTCGCCGGTCACATAGTCGCGGTGGGCCTGCACGGCGCCCAGCAGCGCGGGGGCGCCGTCGAGCGCCAGTTCGATGCGGTCCTCGACCTCGAGCCCGGCCGACTTGCGCGCGCTCTGCACGGCGTGCACGATCTCTCGCGCGTGGCCCTCCTCGCGCAGCTCCTCGTCGATCGCCAGGTCGAGCGCGACGGCGTGAGCCCCCTCGCGCTCGACGCTGTAGCCCTCGGGCGCGCGCATCGTCAGGATCACCTCGTCCGCCGACAGCGTGTGCTCGCGTCCGTCGACGGCGATGCCGACGGCCTCGCCCGAGGCGTCGCCGTCCTCGCGAAAGGCGAGGGCCACGCGCGACGGGTCGAGCGCCGCGATCGCTTCCGCCGCGAGCGGCATCGATTTGCCGAAGATCGGGCCGAGCTTGCGGTAGTTGGCCTTGACTTCATAGCTGCCCAGCTCATCGGCGGCCGCGACGAAGCGCACGCGCTTGATGTTCAGCTCCTCGCGGATCACCTCCGACAGCCGTTCGATCGCCTCGCGCTCGCGCCCGGCCGCGACGACGACGGCCTCGCCGAGCGGCTGGCGCACCTTGATCTTCGCCTTGCCGCGCGCGCCGAGCCCGAGCCGCACCGTCTCGCGCGCCAGCGCCATCGCCTGCTCGAGCTCCTCGTCGCGGGCGAGGCGGGCACCCACGGCGCGATCGCCGAGCTCGGGGAAGTCGCAAAGGTGCACGCTCTGCATCGTCCCGTCGAGGTTGTCGTAGATCTCGTCGGCGATGAACGGGCAGAACGGCGCGAGCAGCTTCGAGACCGTCACCAGGCAAGCGCGCAGCGTCGCGAACGCGGCCGGATCGCCGTCCCAGAAGCGGCGCCTGGAGCGCCGCACGTACCAGTTCGAGATGTCCTCCACGAGATCTGCGATCGCCCGGCCGGCCGTGGTCGCGTCGTATGCATCGAGCCGCTCGGCCACGAGCTGGGCCGTGCCCGCCGTGCGTGACAGCGCCCAGCGGTCCAGCTCGTCGGTCGGCTCCTCCGCCATCCGCGCCGCGCCCAGCTCCTCGGCGCTCGCGTGCGCGTACAGCGTGTAGAAGAAGTACGTGCTCCACAGCTGCTTCAGGAACAGGCGCACGCCCTCGCCGATCGTCTGCGCCGAGAAGCGATAGCCGTCCCACGGCTGCTTGGAGGTGAAGAAGTACCAGCGGAACGCGTCGGCGCCGTAGCTGTCGAGCACCTGCCACGGCTCGACCGTGTTGCCTTTGGACTTCGACATCTTCTGCCCCTCCTCGTCGAGGATCAGCCCGAGGCAGACCACGTTGCGATACGGGGGGTCCTCGCCGAGCAGCGTCGCGACCGCCAGCAGCGAGTAGAACCAGCCGCGCGTCTGGTCCTGCGCCTCGCAGATGAAGTCCGCCGGGTAGGCCAGCTCGAAGCGCTCGGCGTGCTCGAACGGGAAGTGGTGCTGCGCGAACGGCATCGCGCCCGAGTCGAACCACACGTCGATCACCTCCGGCACGCGCCGCATCGGCCGTTTGCAGTCGAGTTCGCCGTCCGCGTCTTCGTGCGGGCACGCGAACTCGACCTCGTCGACGAACGGGCGGTGGTGATCGGCCAGGCGCTTGCCCGAACGCTCGGTCAGCTCCTCGAAGGAGCCGACGACGTGCACGTGGCCGTCCTCGCAGCGCCACACCGGCAGCGGCGTGCCCCAGTAGCGCTCGCGCGAGAGCGCCCAGTCGATGTTGTTTCCCAGCCAGTCGCCGAAGCGCCCGTGCTTGACGTGCGGCGGGTGCCAATCGACCGTCTCGTTCGCCGCCAGCAGCTCGTCGCGCAGCTTCGTCGTGGCGATGTACCACGACGGTTTCGCGTAGTACAGGAGCGGCGTGCCGCAGCGCCAGCAGTGGGGGTAGGAGTGCTCGTAGTCCTCCACGCGCAGCAAGAGGCCGCGCGCGTCGAGGTCCTCGATCAGCTCCTTCGTCAGCTCCGGGTCCTTGACGAAGCGTCCCGCGTACGGCTCGCCGCCGCGGCTGCGCGGGCGCTCATCGTAGGTTCCGTCGGGCTCCACCGGGTTGTACAGCGTGCGCGGTTCGTCGCCGCGGAAGATCCCCGCGGCGGCCGCCACGCGGTAGTCGTCCTCGCCGAACGCCGGCGCCAGGTGCACGATGCCCGTGCCGTCCTCCGTCGTGACGAAGTCGTCGGCGAGGATCGGCAGCACGCCCGGCTCGCGGTCGCTCGCCGCGAAGATCGGACCGTCATAGCCCCCGTAGCGCGCCACCAGCTGCTCGCCGCTGAAGCGCTCGACCACCTCGGCTTGCTCGCCCAGCACCGGCTCGACCCGATCCGCGGCCAATATGACGAAGTCCTCTCCATCCTTCACCCGGGCATACACCGCACGCGGAGAGACCGCCACCGCGACGTTCCCCGGCAGCGTCCACGGGGTCGTCGTCCACACGAGCAGCCGATCGTCGCCGCCCTGCGCCTTCAGCTTCAGGTAGACGCTCGGGTCGACCACGTCCTTGTAGCCCTGCGCCACCTCGTGCGATGAGAGCGTCGTCTCGCAGCGCGGGCAGTACGGACTGACCTTGTGCCCCTCGTACAGCAGCTCGCGCCGGTCGATCTGGGCGAGCGCCCACCAGACCGACTCGATGTAGCTCTCGTCGAGCGTGCGGTAGGCGTCGTCGAGGTCGATCCAGAAGCCGATCCGCTCGGTCAGCCGGTTCCACTCCTCCAGGTACGTGAACACCGACTCGCGGCAGCGCGCGTTGAACTCGCCGATCCCGTACTGCTCGACTTCCGCCTTCGATTTGATCCCCAGTTCCTGTTCGACCGCGATCTCCACCGGCAGCCCGTGGCAGTCCCAGCCGCCCTTGCGCTCGACCAGGTGACCGCGCATCGTCTGAAAGCGCGGGTAGATGTCCTTGAACACGCGCGAGAGCACGTGGTGGGCACCCGGCGGGCCGTTCGCCGTGGGCGGGCCCTCGTAGAAGTTCCAGCGCGGCGCGCCCGCGCGGATGCGCAGCGACTCGGCGAACACGTCGCGCTTGCGCCAGCGCTCGAGCACCTCGAGCTCGAGCGCCGGCAGCTCGCGGCGCGGGTCGACCTCGCGGCGCGGGATCAGCGGGTGTCTGCTCTCTGCCGTCACGGGCGGCCCATTCTAGGTGCGCCCACCTGGCCGATCGTTTGCGCCGGCCGGTGCTCCGGTGCGATCGACCTCAGCGCACGCGTGGCGGGCGCACGAACAGCCCCGCCAGGCCGCCGCTGCGTGGATCGGCAGCGCCGGCGAGCGGCGGCAGGCCGAGCGCGCGCTCGATGCTTCCCAGCACGCCGTAGTGGTCGATCGGCGTCGCCACGCGCGCGCCGCGGCGCACGTCGGGCCCGGCCACGACCGTCGCGATCCGCCCGCCGGCTGCGCCGCCGCAGCAGCCGCGGTCGCTGCCGCCCTCGTCGTAGGTCAGCACGAGCAGGCCGTGGGGCCCGAGCTCGCGCAACAGCGCCGGCACGGTCCGTGCGAGAAAGCGATCGCTCGCCGCCACCCCGCAGTCGTGCCCGTCGTCGCACAGGTTCGGCGTGATCCACACGTACGTCGGCAGGCTGCCCTTGCGCAAGTCATGGGCCAGCTGCCCGAAGCCGACGAGCCGCGCGCAGCGCGCGGGCGAGCCCGCCACGTCGGCGTAGTAGGCGAACGGGTTGTGCTTCTTCGCATAGCCGCCGTGTCCGGCGCCGAGGAAGCACGGCGTGGGCACGTCCTCGAGATAGGCCTTCCACGAGATCCGTGCCGCTTCGAGCTGGTCGACGATGTTGCGCGCCGAGACGCTGCAGCCGGTGCAGTCCGATTCGATCCCGTGCGTCGAGCCGCTCGTCAGCGCGATGTAGTTCGGCAGCGACGGGTGCCCGATCGCGAAGCTCTGCTCCATCGTGCCGTAGCGGCGCGCCAGTGCGTTGAGGTACGGCGCGGCCGCACTGCCGATCACCGCGCTGCGCTCCTCGTTCTCGAGCACGATCGTGACGACGTGGGAGCTGCGCGACGGCGGCAGCTTCGCGGCCGCGCCGAGCGCGAGCGGTTTGCCCGCGTGCGCCGCGCCGCAGCCGACGAGCGCGGTGACGAGCGCCAGCGTGCCCGCCAGCGCGAGCAGGAATGACCGTGGGGTGGCGTCGGAGCCGATCCGGCATTCTTACGATGGGGCCATGCGGCTGCGCCTCTACCACCACCCCGACGGCACGCGCATCGCCTATCGCGAGCTCGGCGCCGGCCCGCCCCTCGCCTTGCTGCACTCCGGGCTGCTCTCGCACATGGAGTGGGAGCCGGCCGTCGACTCGCTCGCCGATCGCTTCCGCGTCGTGCTGCCCGACCTGCCGCTGCACGGCGACTCCGAGGACCATCCGCGCCACCCGTACACGCTCGACTGGTTCGCCGAGGTGCTCGGCGGCTTCTCGCGCGAGGTGCTCGGCCCGCGGCCGTTGATCGCCGGGCACGACGCCGGCGCCGAGGTGCTGCTTCACGCCGTGCGCACCGGCAGCGTGCGCCCCGCCCGGCTCGTGCTGATGAACAACCGCATGCACGCCCGCCCGGGACACTCCGGCCTGCGCGCAGCCTGGCGCGTCGGCGCGCGGGCCGCCGCCGTGCCCGGCCTCGACCGCCTGGCCTCGCACGCGGCACGCGCCGTGTTCGCGCCCCAGCGCGGTCTGCGCCTGTCGGTGCGTGGCAACCCGGCCGCCGCCGACCTCGTGCGCCACGCGTTCGCCGACGTGCCCGGCAACTCCAACCTCGCGCGTTCGTGGGCCAAGTGCGCGCGCGCCTGGCCGCGCGGCGAGCAGCGCCACCTGCTCGATCTCTATCCGCGGCTGGAGATGCCCGTGCTGCTGCTGTGGGCCGACAGCGACCCGATGTATCCGCTGGCGATCGCCGAAGAGGCGCTCGCGCTGCTGCCCAACGGGCAGTTGCGCGTGCTCGAGAGCACCGGGTTCCTGCTGGCCTATGACGATCCGGTGGGGTTGGCGCGGGAGCTGTCGGCCTTCTGCGGTTGAACGTGTGTGACCGCCATCCGGGCTTTCAGGTCGTGTCGGGCTCCGCTCCTTGCTAGACCGGATACGCTCCGCCCGCCACGACACGTTACGGGGGCCGGCCGTCCGGGCCGGCCTTGGGAAAGCGCCCCGCGTTGACCGGGCGTAATGCAAGGAGATCGCGCATGGCGGAAAAGCAGTTGTGGGGCGGCGAGACGTCGAAGGCCGTCGAGAACTTCCCGATCTCCGGCGAGAAGGTGCCGCTGCCGGTCGTGCACTGGCTGGCGCGCCTGAAGGGCGCGGCGGCCGCCGTCAACGGCGAGCTCGGGCTGCTGCCCAAGCGAACGGCCGCCAAAATCGAGAAGGCGGCGCGCGAGATCGCCGACGGCAAGCACGACTCGCAGTTCCCGATCGACGTGTTCCAGACCGGTTCGGGCACCTCGACGAACACGAACGCCAACGAGGTGATCGCCAAGCTCGCCGGCGACGGTGCGCACGCCAACGATCACGTGAACATGGGGCAGTCCTCCAACGACGTGTTCCCCTCGGCCGTGCACCTGGCGGCGCTCGACGTCGCGCAGAACGAGCTGCTGCCGGCGCTGAAACAGCTCGAGCGTTCGTTCGCGAGAAAGGCGAAAAGCTTCCACAACGTCGTCAAGTCGGGGCGCACGCACCTGATGGACGCCGTCCCGGTCACGCTCGGGCAGGAGTTCGCCGGCTACGCCGCGCAGATCGCGCTCGCCCAGGAGCGTGTGCAGTCGGCGCTCGTGCACGTCGGGCAGATCCCGCTCGGAGGCACGGCGACGGGCACGGGGCTGAACACGCACGCGAGATTTGCCGAGAAGGTGCGCGCGCGGCTGAAGAGGGAATCGGGCCTGAAGCAGATCGCCGCCCCGCTCGACTCATTCGAGGCGCAGGCCAACCGCGACGCGCTCGTCGAGCTGTCGGGCGCGTTGAAGGTGGCCGCCGTCTCGCTGACCAAGATCGCCGGCGACCTCGCGCTGATGGGCTCCGGCCCGCGGGCGGGCATCGGCGAGATCCTGCTGCCCGAGCTGCAGAAGGGCTCCTCGATCATGCCCGGCAAGGTCAACCCGGTGATCTGCGAGGTCGTGCTGCAGGTCTCGGCCCAGGTGATCGGCAACGACACGGCGATCACCGTCGGCGGCATGCAGGGCCAGTTCGAGCTCAACGTGCGCATCCCGCTGATCGCGCGCAACCTGCTCGAATCGCTGCGCCTGCTCTCGTCCACATCGACGGTGTTCGCCGAGAAGTGCGTCGACGGCATCGAAGCCAACAAGGCCGGCACGAAGGCCTCTGCCGAAGCGACGCTCGCCGTCGCCACGGCGCTGAACGGAGCGATCGGCTACGACAAGGGCACCGTGATCGTGCAGAAGGCGACCGCCTCGGGACGCCCGCTGCGGGAGGTGGCGCTCGAGGAGGGCGTCGACGCGAAGCTGTACGACGAGACGATCGACCTGCGCAAGATCGCCCAGGGGAACCGCGGCTGAGGCCGGCCCGATGAGCGCCCGCCACGCAACCAGCGCGATCGCGGCCGTGCTCGCCGCGCTCGTGCTCGCGGCGCTGCCCGGCGGCTCGCTCGCCGCCACGCCCGCGCCGCCGGCGCCGCCCGCCGCCGCCGAACAGCCGGCCACGGCCTGCGGCGCCCGCGCCCCGGAGGTGCTCGCGACGGCCGCCGGCACGGTCGCCGAGCGGATCTACGCGTCCGAGGTCAAGAGCTCGGAGGTGCTCAGCGACAAGCACCAGATCGAAAGCGACGGCCCGCTGCTGAGCGCGGTGGCGAGCGGAAACAGCGCGGCGATCAAGGCGGCCGTGCACACGCTCGTGTACTCGCACACGCACATCGTGCGCCTGCGGGTGAGCCGCGGATCGGTGCTGCTCGCCGACGACGGCGGCCCGTACATCCTCGCGCCGGTCAGCGGCAGGCTGCGCTCGCACGGCAAGGAGATCGGCCACTTCGTCTTCTCCGTCCAGGACGACCTCGGCTACGTCAAGCTCGAGACGCGCTTCGTCGGCGCGCCGCTCGTGATGCGCACCGACGCCGGCAACGTGCCGGTCGAAGGCTTGGTCAAGCCCGGGCCCGACACGATCCCCGACCACGGTCCCGTCGCCTACCGCGGCACCAACTACGAGGCGTACTCGTTCAAAGCCGACGCCTACCCGAGCGGGCGCCTGCGCATCTCGCTGCTGCTGCCCGTGCCGGGCGGGCTGGCGGCGAAGACGTGCGCCCAGATCGAAGCCGCCGAGTTCGGGCTCGTCGCGCAGCGCATCTCGCGGCGCTTCACGCTCTCCGAGGCGACCTACCCGCCCTACATCAAACTCGTGCACACGATGACGCACGCGCTCGTCTACGTCCGCTCGGGCTCGCGCACGCTTGCCGGTAGCTCCCGCGACACGCCGGCCAAGCTCCCCGACTCGGGGGCCGTGAGCTTTCACGGCGTCGACTACGAAGCGACCTCGTTCACTGCGCCCGCGTCGGGTGGCTCGGTGCGCGTGCACGTGCTCGTCCCGCGCTAGCGGCCCCGCCGGGTTGACAGCTCCGGCTTGTTAGACACGGTGCGGTTCGGGTAGACCGAATCTACATGCGCCAATGAGTGGGGAGAAAGGGATGGCGATGTGCGCGGTGAACGCGCGTTGATCGGCGAGCTGTCGCTCGCTCAGGCGATCGTCGACGTGGCCACGCGCCACGCGCGCGGGCGCACGGTGACGGCGATCGAGCTGCGTGTGGGACGCGAGCGCCAGGTCGCGCCCGCGAGGCTCGATTTCGCTTTCCTGCTGCTGACCGAGGGCACGGCGCTGGACGGCGCCGAGCTCGAGATCGAGCACGTTTCGGGCGGCGAGCTCGCGGTGGACGCCGTGCGTCTGCACGATGCCCGCTGAGCGACGCAGCGTCAGCCGTCCGGCAGCGCCCTGAACAGGCGCGCGACGACTGCGGCGGCGGGCTTGGCCGACTCGCCGTAGGTGAACAGGCCCTTCTGGTTGATCCCTTCGATCAGCTTCAGCGAAGGCAGCTTGAAGACGATCGAGCCGCCGTAGAACTGCGGCACGAGCGGGTAGTCGCGCAGGTCCCAGACGAGCATCCCGGTCAGCTTCCGATCGGCGGCGTAGACGCGGATGTGGCGCGCGAGCAGGTCCGACTGAAAGCCGTAGCTGCCGGGGGCTCCGGGGGAATTGAGCGTGTTCGATTCGGCGCCGAACTCGCTGACGATCAGGACCTTGCCGGCGAACGTCCGCTCCTGCGCGCGCAGCCGCGCGCGCATCGAGGCTTCCTGGCGCGCGGGCGAGTCCTGCGGGTTGTCGTACCAACCCGTGTAGTCGGTCTCGGCGACGGCGTCGACACCGCGGTACAGCGCACCGGCGTGCACCGGCGGGTGATCGCCCCACACGTCGACGGCGACCATCCGCCCGGGGTCGTTTTCGTGCAGCCAGCGGGTGAGCGTCTGCACGTAGCTGACCTCGGCGGCGTTGCGCCCGTTCTTGGCGACCTCGTCGACGAGGTTCCAGGCGACGATCGAAGGGTGCAGCTGCGCGGCGAGCGCTGCCGTGCGCGCCTGCTGCTCGGCTTCGCGCAGCAGCTTGGGCGTGGTCGAGTACCAGTTGCTCGCGCCTTCGACCGGCCCGATGCCCTGCCACACGAGGATGCCGGCCGCGTCGAGCCGTTCGAGCAGCGCCGGGTCGAGCGGGTGCTGCGAGCGCACGGTGTTCGCGCCGATCGCCTGCAGCTCTGCGACGAGCGTGGCCTGATCGCCGGGCGTGAGCGCGTCGCCGTGGCCCTTGGCGTCCTCCTGGAGCGAGGCGCCGTGCAGGCGCAGCCGGCGGCCGTTGAGCAGCAGCAGCCCGTCGTGCCAGCTGAGCTGGCGCAGGCCGACGCGCGCGGAGTAGCTGCTCTCGGGCTCGGTGGACCCCGCCTCGGGGACGGACAGCGACAGTGTGTACAGGCTCGGGTGCCCCGGCGACCACAGCGCCGGGCCGGCGATCTCGACGCTCGTGCGCATCGCGACGGTCTGCCCCTGCGCGACGGTCTGCGCGGGGAACTGGATCGGGATGCTCTGCGCCCCGGACGGCCCCCCGATCAGCGTCCCCTGCGGCACGATCGCGCGGGTCGGCCCGTTGTTGCGCACGTGCACGCCGACCGTCACCGTCGCCAGGGCTTCGGCCCGGACGTCGCGGGTGTCAGAGGCCAGCGCCGTCTGCACGCTCGCTTCCGACAGCTCGCTTTCGCCGATCGGGCGCATCGTCACCTGTCCGTTGAGCCCGCCCCAGTTGAACCACGTGCGGTGAAAGCCCTGCTTGCTCTGCGCGCCGGGGTTGCGCCAGTCGATCCGCACGACCAGCGTGTGCGCACCGGCGGCGAGCATGGCGCGGCCTTCAAAGGGCAGGTAGGAGCCGCGGTGGGAGACGATCGCCTTGCCGTCGAGGTAGGCGGTCGCCTTGAAGTTCGCCGAGGCGAAGGCGAAGGCGTAGGTGCGGGCGACGGGTGCCGTGAAGCTGGTGCGATACCAGGCGACGGAGCCGGCGTAGTTGCGCTGCCCTGCGCGGCCTTTGACGTGGATCGGGTCGACGTCGTTGGGCACGCCCACGCTGCGTCCGGCGAAGCCGCCGCGCTGCCAGCCGCGCGCGAGCCCGCGGTCGTCGGGGTCGAGCGCGAGCGTCCAGCGCGCCAGCGCCGTGCGTCCGCCGGGACCTTCGCCGATCTGCGCCTCGCCGGGCGGAGCCTGCGCGGACGCGGCTGCCGCGGCGAGCGCGATGCAGGCGACGAGGGCGGCGGCTGCCGCCTTGGCGGGGAGGCGAAGCATGGCCCTATGCCTTCAACAGCGAGCTGTCGCGTTCGGAGCGCTGGGCGGTGATCCGCTCGCGCTCGACCTCTTCGCCGCCGGTGGCGAGCATCCGCTCGAGCAGTGCCCGCGCGCCGGCCTTCGAGAGCGGCTCGTTGAGGTTGCCGCACTTGGGCGACTGCACGCACGAGGGGCAGCCGTCGGCGCACGGACACTCGGCGATCAGCGCGTGCGCGTCGCGGCACAGCTCCTCGAAGCGCTGGAAGGCGGTGCGCGTGATGCCGATGCCCCCGGGGTGGCCGTCGTAGACGAAGATCGTCGGCACGCCTGTCTGCGGGTGGAAGTTGGTCGAGAGCCCGCCGATGTCCCAGCGGTCGCACATCGCGATCAGCGGAAGCACGGCGATCTGCGCGTGCTCGGTCGCGTGCAGCGCGCCGAGCAGCAGCTCGAGCGGGACCGTCCCGGCCAGCGGCGAGTCCTCCTCGGTGGCCAGCGGCGAGCCGGCGGGCAGCTCGAACCACAGCGCCTGCGTGTCGAAGCTGACCGGCGGCAGATCGAGCGCGTGCAGCTCGCGGAAGGCGTGGTCTGAGACGCCCTTGCGCTGGTAGGCGAGCACGGTGTCGGTCACGCTGACGTGCCCGAAGGAGAGCGTCACGCCTAGCGTCTGGCGCCGGTCGAGCAGCCGGATGATGTCGGTGTCGGTGGCGCGCTTGGGCTGCGTGTACCAGTCGCCGTCGAACGGCGCGACGAGCGCGCGCCGGCGGTCGAGGTCGAGCTCGCGCACCTCGTATGAGCGCCCGAGGTGCAGGTAGACGGCGCCCTCGTGCACGGTCGAGTGGGCGCGTGCGGCCTCGGTCGAGCCGAGCAGCTCGCCGGAGGAGACGTCGACGATGTCGTAGCGCTCGGGCGAGGCCGAGCGCAGCGAGACCTCGGCGGCGGGATAGCCGCCGGGCCGGCGCGGGACGTAGGTGCCCGTGCTCGCTCCGCCCGGCTGCGCCGTGGCCGCCGCCGGGCGCTTGCGCAGCTCTCCGGAGGCGACGAGCACCTCGGCGTGGGCCTCCCAGCGCGGCCCGAGGAACTCGCCGTCGTCGTGTGAGAGCGGGCCCTCGTGCGCGGCGCAGAGCAGGTGGGCGCGGTAGATCAGCGGGCTCTCGTGGTCGAGGATCGCGGCCTCGACGGGACGCTCGAGGAACTCGTCGGGGTGGCGGCAGAAGAACTGGTCGAGCGCGTCCTCGCCGGCGAGGAACACGGCCAGGCCGTTGCCGCGGCGCTCGATCGTGGAGCGGCCGGCGCGGCCCCACATCTGCTTCAGCGAGGCGACTGTGCCGGGGAAGGTGACGACGAGCGCGGCGTCGAGCGCGCCGATGTCGATGCCGAGCTCGAGCGCGTCGGTCGTGATCACGGCGCGCAGCTCGCCGCGCATCAGCCGGCCCTCGAGCTCGCGCCGCTGCTGCGGGGTGTAGCCGGCGCGGTAGGGGACGACGAGCTCGGCCAGCTCCGCGTGCGAGTCCTGCAGGCCTTCTTTGACCAGGCGCGCGAGCAGCTCGACGCCCTTGCGCGACTTGATGAAGCAGATCGTGCGCGCGCCCTCGCGTACGAGCCGCGCGAGCAGCTCGGCGGCCTCGCCGATCGCCGAGCGGCGCGCGCCGAGCTCTTCGTCGGTCAGCGGCGGGTTCCACACGGCGATCGTGCGCGACGGGGCGGGCGAGCCGTCGTCGTCGATCAGGCGCACGTCCTCCAGCCCGGTCAGCCGCTCGGCCAGTTCGAGCGGGTTGGCGATCGTGGCGGAGGTCATCAGGAAGACGGGCTCCGTGCCGTAGGCGGCGGCGATCCGGCGCAGGCGGCGCAGCACGCCGGCGACGTGCGAGCCGAATACGCCACGGTAGACGTGGGCCTCGTCGATCACGACGACGGCGAGGTTGGCGAACAGGTCGGCCCAGGCGCCGTGGTTGGGCAGGATGCCGACGTGCAACATGTCGGGGTTGGTCAGCACGACGTTGGCCTTCTTGCGGATCTCGGCGCGCGCCTCGCGCGGCGTGTCGCCGTCGTAGATCGCCGGACGCACGCGCTGGGTCAGGCCGAAGCCGTTCAGCGCGCGCGCCTGGTCCTGCGCGAGCGCCTTGGTCGGGTAGAGGTACAGCGCCCGCGCGCGCGTCTGTTCGCAGAGGATGTGCAGCGTGGGCAGGTTGAAGCACATCGACTTGCCCGAGGCGGTGCCGGTCGTGACGATCGTCGGTCCCTCGGTGGCGGCGAGCAGCGCCTCGGCCTGGTGGGAGTAGAGCTGCGCCACGCCCATCCGCCCGAGCGCGGTCAGCACGTCGGGGTGGATCCCGGCGGGGGCGTCGACGAGCCTGGCCTTGCCGGGCCCTTCGCGCGCCTCGCGCACGAGCCGTCCGTCGGCACGTCCGTCGTCGAGCAGGCCGCTCCACGGCGCGGACTGGCGGTCTTTGGCCATGGCTTGCGATAGTAGAGGCGATGCCAGCGCGCGCGTTCCACCACTCTGCATTCTCGGCAGAGCGGATCGCGGCGGAGCGCGCACAGCGCGGCCTGGGCGTGTCGGTGTGCCTGCCGGCGCGCGAATGCGCGGCGACGGTCGGCGAGATCGTGGGACGGCTGACGGCGCTGCGCGAGGCGGGCGCGATCGACGCGATCGTGGTCGTCGACGCGG
>DATINR010000007.1:0-97351 GCA_035473995.1 Solirubrobacteraceae bacterium | reverse complement strand
CTGTTCGTGGCCGTGGCCGACGGCCGACGCTGGTTCATGCCCGCCGCTGCAGTTAGCGGTGGCAGCCTGATCGTTCTCGGCGGTCCGAAGTACGCCGAGTATGAGGTCGAGCCTGGCCGCCCGCTGGTCTCGGAGCGCACCTGATCGCTATCCTCATCCGCCCTGGCGGGGTTCCTGAGCGGTCAAAAGGGATCGGCTGTAAACCGATTGGCTCTGCCTTCGCAGGTTCGAATCCTGCCCCCGCCATGTCCGTAGTTGCAAATCGCGGGCGAGAGTCTTGTGCTGCCGCCCAACGCACCGGCGAGATCCTCGTCCACGGTGACGCTGAGCGAAGCCTCCCCTCGGATGCGGTCGTACTGAACACGCAGCCGAAACGCCTCAAATACCCGTCGCTGCAGGCTTGGCTCAGCCTCGCGCAGAGCATCGCCGAGGTCTGGGATCTCCGCCAGATTCCGTGCCAGACCGGTGTAGTCGTCGGAGGTGGCCAGTGGCAGCGACGCCAAGACGGCTTCATGCTCGGCGAGCCCGGCCTTTAGCTCCTCGATTCGTGCTCGCACGGCAGCAGGATCAACCCCCGCCTCCAAGCCTCGAACCTGAGCCGCAATCGCGTCGTTCGCTTGGCTGACCTCGCGCTGCAAGCGCGCTCGCTGGGCCTCATCGGGGTCTCTCGGGCTTCCCGCGGCGTCCAACTGCTTCGCAAGCCGGTCAAGCCGGGTGGCTCCAAAGACTCGCTCCTGAAAGAAGTCGAGGACAAGGGGAAGAAGCGCGTCCTCGCGCACGCTGCACCATGCCCCGTGGCCGGGGATCGCGGACGCCTCGGCTCGCCCATACTCGACCCCGTAGTTACAGCGCATATAGATGTAGCCGCGCGTGGTCGCGCCAAACATCGCGCGCGCCTCATGCCCGGACACGCACTTGACGAAGCCGCCCAGCAGATACCGACTCGCCGCGCCTTTGCGTTCCGAGCGCTGGGTCGTAGCTACGAAGCGCGCCTGCGCGGCTTCATATAGAGCCCGGTCGACAATCGCAGGGTGCAAGACATCGCTGACGACCCAATCCGAGCGGTCACGGCTCCGCGCCCCTCCACCCCGTTCGCGCTTGACGCTGTGATCAGTTCGGTCCCACACGAGGCGACCGGTATAGACGGGGTTTTGCAGAATCGCGCGGATCGTGGATTTAGCCCACTTACGACGAACATTGCGGGTCGGGTTCGTGTGGAGCGGCGACGGCACGCCTTCGGCATTAAGGCGGTCTGCTATCGCCATGGTTCCGAGTTCGTCGTGGACCCACCAAACGAAGATCCGACGAATTACCGGCGCCTGCTCTGCGTCTAGTGCGAGTCGGCTCTTTCTGTCGCCTTTTGCAGCCCGACTCGGGACCGGGTGAGGCTCGTACGCGAGCAGGTAGCCGTACGGCGCACGACCACCGGACCTGTATCCATTCTTGATGTTCTGCGCCTGACCTCGCCGAGTTTCGATTTTGATCTGCGTCCGCTCGTGTTCATCGATGGCCTGTTTGATCGCGATCTCGAGCGGAGAGCTTCCTCCGCTCGCGTACGTGACCGGCACGTCAAGTCGGCGCAAGTCTCGTTCAAACAGGGCGGCATCGACTCGATCACGCGCAAGCCGACTTGTGCTGTAGACAGCGACTCGGTCAAAGCGGCGTGTAGCTGGATCGCGCGCCTCCGCGATCAGCTTCAGCAAATCGGGTCGCTGGTCATGGCTCCCGCTCTCGACGTCGAAGAACTCAGCCGTAATCTCTCCGTTGAGCCCCACAACATGCTTCTGGCATTCCAGGAGTTGAGAGGGTCGTGCAAGGGTGACGTCTTGTCGGTCGTCGGTGCTTAGCCTGCCGTAGAAGGCGTAACGCATGGCGTCACCGCCTCTCGCGATCAGCGAATGACGGACGCGAGCAAAGCTCGAAGGGCCGCGAGTTGCTCGTCCTTCCGCTCGGATTGAGAGGGCTCGATCCGCACCTCATGCATGGGTACGAGGTCTTCGCGATACGTTGTCGCAGCATGGGAGGTCCTTTCTCCTGTGTCGGGCCGGGGGCGTTCCAGCGCGCCCCGGCCACTAGCTTTCAGGGCGTAGATTTTACTCGCTCGCGAGGTCCGACGCGACTCCGCGCTATTAGTGCGCGTCGCTCGGCCGGCTCGGCGCTGGGAGCCTTCGGACTGCCGTGTCCGCCCAGGCGACTTAGGCATCGGTGCCCCGTCCGAAGGGGTGGCGCCCTCCGAGCGCCTTCGAAACGAGGATCGGCTTCCGCTCAGGCATAGTAGTTCGGCTACTTCCTCGCCGACGCGGCTCGCCGCAGCGCCCCTTCGCAGATCCGCCGGCCACGGCCCGAGGTCGGTCGTCGTTGCATTGTGGACCTACCCCCGTGGGGCTCGCTAGTGAAAGCCATTGTTCTGTTGCTCCTTGGGTCGTGGTTCACCGAGCCAGTCGACGCACTGCTCGGGCTGGTGAGCCGTGAGGAAAATGGGCGCGAACGGACCACGTGCGGAGAGGTCATCGAGCGCGACGAACGCCACGGGTACCTGGCCTACTCGCCCGGCGGGGTCCGACGCCTGCAACGCGAGAGTGCGCCGCACTCGCTGTCGCATCGTCGCGCGCGATTGGTCGGCGAGAACGACCAACAGGTGCGGCCACGCGCGGTAATAGCTGCGCCAAAGCGGTTCGGGCGCCATCTCGCCCGAGGTCGTCGGAGGCGCGTAGTGGCGCAGCCGTGCGTACTTCGTGATCTTCCCCGCGAGCTGCTCCGTGGTTCGGGTGCCGCGGTCAAGCTCGATGAAGCGCTGGTGCAACGCAAGCGCTCCGTCGCTCGAGGTCTCTAGATACGTGAGCAGCGCGTCAGCGATGACCAGTTCGGCTGGCCTGCGTCCTCGCGCCTGGCTGATTGGGTGCGCGACCTCGTTGCGCCAGGAGCCCGGGCCACACTCGTCTTCTCGCTCCCTTGCTGCCCGGACGAACTCGACGCCGACCTGATTGACGGCGATCGTGTGCTTCTTCAACGGCCCTTCGGCCTGCGCTCGGCTGGTGACTCTCCGACGCAACTCGAGGCGAGCGCCACCGGCCTCCACCGCATCGGCTCCGGTGTCGGTGAGGAACCACAGCGATAGCCGCCTGGGGCTACGGATGCGATCTACGAAGCCGCGCCGCTCAAGCAGCACCAGCACTTGCCTCGCCCATCTTGGCTGCGCGGCCGGTGCGTAGAGCGCGTGAAGCTGGGTCGTGCTCAGCAGCCGGTGCTCATAGATGCCGGTGAGCATCGACCCTGCGACCGGCGGCAGCGTGCGAGGCTCGGTCATGGCCGTCCTCCGGCGGGCGCGAGTGCGGTCCACGGCGCCTCGGGGTCGAGGACGGCACCTCTACGGCTGCCGGATTGCCCTTCGAGGTGATGCTTGATCCGCTCATCGAGGGTGTCGAGATCGGCGACCGTCTCCGCTGCCGGGGTACGGCCCGACGCCTTGTCGATCGTTGCCTGGACGTCAACGAGGGCGTCTGGCCTGAAGGCGTCGGCGAACTGCTCCTCGACTGAGCGGCCGGAGAACATGAACGGCCTGGTCTGCGTGCCCTCGTGCGTGACCTGCGCGATGAACGTCCAGCGCGGCAGGCCGGTGATCGCCGGGGCCGGCGGATCTCCTCCCCACTCCCTCGCGATCAGAGCGGCCGCGTGAGCGTTGAGCGCAGTCGTGATGAGGTGGCTTCGGTTCGTCGTGAGCGCGTTCAGCGTCTCGCGGGTCAGCCGCTCCGGGTTCTGATTGAGCAGCGTCGCTCGGATGCCGTACTTCGCGGTCTGCTCCAACAAGGCCGCGAGATTGCCGCCGGCTGCGCCGTCGTAGGTCTGGACCTCATCGAGGAACACGTAGAAAGGCAGGCGATGCTCGGGCGCCATCGAAGCGCGTCCCTTTGCGCCGTGCAGGAGGTCGTAGACGAGCAGGTTCGCGACGAGCTTGTCCTTCGCGCCGCCGGCACCGGGGCACGCGAGCACGATTCGCCGGTCGTTCATCGCCCTGCCTATGTCGTAACTGGAGGATTGAGCCCCGAGCAGCGCCGCGAGCGACGTGGATGAGCGCAGCCGGTCGATCAGGTTGGTGACCGGCGTTATCGCCTCTTCGCTGAGGCGGGGGAACCGCTCGGTGAAGAACTGGCGCCGCGCCGGGGAGAGGTGCGGCAACGCAGCAGCGAGCCAGTCGGGGTTCCCCAGGATCGAGGGAATCTGGAAGATCGTCGGCTGAAGCCCATCGGGCAGCACCCCGGCCAACTCGATCAAAGCGGCCGTCGCCTGCGTCGTCAGCGTGAGCGCACGGTTGTTGCGCTCGGACCACTGCAAGGCGGAGGCGAAGCTGTCCACGATCGCCTCGACGCGCCGCTCGGCTGCGTCGGGGTCAAGGCCCCTGGCGGCAAAGAGGTTCCATCCCGGCTGCCCCTGGCGGCTGCGCGGACCAACGAGGTCAAGCTCGACCACGCGCTCGGCGAGCCCTTCCTCGGTCAAGCAGCTCTTGACCCTTTGCACGGCGTCCTGGTGCGGATCGAGGAACAGCCCGCCGTGACCGCTTCGCACGAGGTGCAGGAACTGCGTCAACGCAAGCTCGGTCTTGCCCCAGCGGCTCCGTCCGGCGGTGTAGGTGAAGAACGAGTCCTCGACGCGCAGCCCGATCGTGCGCTCCCCTGTCTCGTCCTCGACCTTCCCGAGCGGGACGAGGTTCGCCTGCCCGTTGAACGTCGGGAGGGTCCTTGGCGCCGGGTACACCGCCGGGCCGAGCCTGAGCACTTCAGGTGCCGCGCACTTCACCGTAGGCGGCTTCAGCAGCCCGGCCATCTCCCTCGCGGTCACGTAGTCACGCCGACCCGGCCGAAACAGCCCTGTCCGTATCCGGCGATCGAACCAGCCACGTCGTCCGGGGAGATCCGACCCGGCGAACGCCACGCCGAGGAACCTGACGCCGACGACGCGCAGCGAGTTGGCGCCAGCGAACCCGTCGAAGCACCCGAGCAGCCCTTGCAAACAGGCGACGGCCCGACCGCGCTCCGGCGATGTACAGCGGATCAGAAGCTGCAGCCGGAACAGAGGCTCGGCCTGCACGAGCTTCGCCGCGATCTCCTCACGCTCGGCGCGCTGCTCGACCATTTCCGCAGGCCGGCGACGCCCTACCCGACCGGAGTCGAAGTCGAGCCAACCACCGCCTCCGGTTGGCTCGCTCGATTGGCTCCCGCGACGCAGAGCCTCCTTGAGTAGCCGGCGACGAAGGCGCCTGCGGGTCGCTGCCGTCGTCGGCAATAGGTCGACAGCGACTTCGGCCTGCTCGCGGTGCGCCGGATCAAGGCGCGAGAGCACCCTCGCGAAGCTCTGCAACGGATCGGGAGTCAGCGGGAGGTGCGCGAGCGGTTCGCTGCTCGGGCGAGCGAGACGCAGCTCAGCCCGCACGACCTCAACACGACGCTCCCCCTCGCTCGCGGGCTCCGGGTTCGCCTCGATGACCTGAAGCTGCACACGATCGAAGACGCCGACCGCCGCGCGGACCGCCGGGAGCGCCCGCTCGGGCACGCTCAGCGAGTAGCGCATCCGGCCTTCCTCGTCGCAGTCGAGCAGCACCCGGACCGCCCGCGCTCGCGGATCAAGCCAGCCGCCGACGAGCCTGCGCACGCGCGAGAGCTGCGCCGCGCAGCGAAGCACCGCATCGAGCGACGGATCAAACGAATCGGGTGCGAGCATGACGAGCCGAGTCCGAGAAGCGAGCCCCCTTCTCGTCGCAAGCACCCGCCAGATCAGCGCGACCGAACCGAGCACCAGGGCGGCGATCAAAACCACCGGCAGCACCCGACCGGCGCGCTCCACGACGGCGACGTGCGAGCTGCCAGCGCCACCGATCAACGACGCCACGATCAGCCCGACGACGACCGCGATCAGCGGCCTGGGGTCCTGTGAATCCTTCCCGCTCACCGGGCACCGCCCCACCGCCGCCGCGCCGCGCGCGTGCCGTTGCAGCATCCACCGGGCAGCCGGGGCGGTAGCGACGGCTGGACGGTGCAACCTTCAACAGCAGCGCATCGCGGCACCGGGAAGGCAGCTGGCCTAGCCAGTCGCGACAACGCAGCGAAGCAGCGACGACGGCTAGCGACGACACGATGCGCGGAGAGCACCATCCACGGCACCGGCCAGGTCACCTCGGGACATGGATGCGAGCGCACCCCGGAGAGGTCGGCCGGCAGAGCAGCCAACGGCAGCCGCGGCGCGCAGCAGTGCGCCACGGGGCAGAGCCCAGGAGAGTCTCCAGTCAGCGGGCGTGGGGCAGGGGATTCACCAGCGGACGTAGAGATGTCGCCCGTGCGCGCCCCGCAAAAACCCGCACGAGTGCAGGGGAAAGCACCCAACGGCGCGCACAGCGCAGGGAACCGCAGACGGACCCTCAGACGGAACCTCAAACGGTCCCTTAGACGGAACCTCAAACGGCTCTCGCCGATCATCGCTGGCCCCCCGCCCTGCCGGCGACGATCTCCCACCGCAGCTTCCGCTCCGTCGGGTGCCGATCGGCTCTAAGCCGCCCGGAAAGCGGACGGCTCCAGCTTCCGCCACCCGCCTCGCCAACCAGCAGGAAGCCCGCCGCGCGCAGCGAAACGCCCCCCTCTTCTGGCAGCGTATAGGTCACTAGACGCAGATAGCCGAGTGCCTTCATCCCTCGCCAGGCAGCTCTGTAAAGCATCGAGCAAGCGTTCCTCGTCCCATCGGTACAACACCGCGTGACCTCTGCCGTGAAGCCGTCCTGCAACAACCTCGCGACGGGCCTACCGACAATCGCGACGCCGCAGCGACGATCACCTTCGGCTACCCCGATGACGCTGATGCAGCCGCGTGCAGGACAGTGGTGACGGTGGTGTTCCGCGACGTAGGCGTTCGCATCGCGCAGCGTGATCGGCACGAGCCGGAGGCATGACGCGGCGTCTCGGCGTGGCGGCTGACGGCAAGTCAGACCGCTGGGCGGTCTGTGATGCTCGACTCTCACGGTCGCCTCCTCGTACTGCGCGCCCTCGGCCGTCGGGAGGTCGGCTTGATCGCCTGCTCGGCCACACGATGCGCGAGCGGAGGCGGGACCGCGTTGCCGACCTGCGTGAACTGTCGGGTGCGAGCGCCCTGCCACGGATAGTCCGCGGGGAACCCTTGGAGGACTGCCGCCTGCTCGACGGTGACTCTGACCGCGTTGACGCCTCGGCGCTGCTGGTAGCGCCCTGGCGGGTCGCTCGCGTTGTGCTTGTGCCCTGGAGGATGAACTCGCCTGTCGCAAGCAACCGTCGTCGCGGGGCGCAGCCCGGCCCACACCGGGGTGCCCTTCGCGAGCCCGGCGGCGAGCATCGTCGGCGCTGGCTGCTCGATGGGCCTGGGCTGCGCGCCGCGCTGGCGAGTCTCGTACGCGCACGGAATCCACTCGACCTTGTTCGCTGCGTGGCCGAAGTGAACGGTCGGCGCTGGCTGCCCACTCTGGCGAACGGAGGCGTGCGCGTGCGTGCCGTTGCGAAAAGCCCAGCCGCCTCGCTCGACACCCTCACCGGGCGGGAGCTGCCTGCCGATGAGCGCACCGTCCCTGGAGCGGCGCGTCGTGACGATCGTCGGCGCTGGTCGCTGCTCGGTCCACAGCTCAACGACGTCGTGCGCCTGCCAGCGGTTGACTCTGCTCGTGACCGCCTGCGACGGCGCGCTCGTGGGGTCGAATCCCTCTTCGATCCTGCTGCCGCTGCGACGAATCTCGACACACGGCTGCCGCGTCCAAGAGCGTGTCCGCGCGGTCAAAGTCGGCGCCGGATTGGAGCCTGGCCTGCGGTCGCGCTTTCGATAGGTGCCGGTGTCGCCTTTCGCTGGCTGGTTGCTCGGCGTGTCGTTGCGCCTCGGGAACCCCACCTGATCGGCGGTGCTCCAGCCGAGCGCCTCGGCCATGCTCACCCACGGCCGAAGCGCCAGCTCCTCCTGCGGCGTCTCTTTGCGCCGCGGTTGGTAGGAGCGATGGGTCGCCGCCGGCAGCTCGACTGGCCCGTCGAGCGAGGCGATCAGGAAGGCCCGTTTACGGGTCTGCGGGACGCCGTAGCGCTCGGCGGAGAGCACCCCGGCAGCGGTGTGGTAGCCGTGGACGGAGAGCAGCCCCGCGAAGATCGTCCACAGCTCAAGGACGGCCGGGACTTGCTCGAGCGCGATCCACTTCGGCTTCAGCGCGAGCGCATAGCGCAGCGGCTCGACCGTCAACAGCGACCTCGGATCGGCGCACTTCTTCAATTGCGCGGCGCGGCTGTCGTGACCGGCGGCGAGCTCGTGCGCGCATGCGATCACCAGCGGCTTGTCTTGGCGGCCGAGGCCCTTTCCGGCCGAGCTGTACGCCTGACATGGAGGCGATCCGACGAGCCCCCATACGGGCGAGAACTCGCACGGGTCGAGCGTCGTGACGTCCGCTTGCAGAACCTCATGTCCTGCGGCAGCAGAGGTTGCGCACGCCCACTCGTCGGTCTCGATCCCGAGCGCGCTCAGGCCGAGCATTCGAACACCCTCCGCCCAGCCGCCCGCGCCAGCGAACAGGTCCAGGATCTTCCCGGGCTGCTTGCTGGCGCGGCGGCTCGCTCGAGCGGCCTTCGTCTTCCTTGACTGTGGCATCGAGATTCCTTTCTCGAACGGACACCGAGGGCGTCCCGGCGCACGGTTGACATGGGCTCGTAGGCCAGATCCGTCATTCCTTGACCCTCGGCGCTGGCGGCTGGGCGTATCCGTAGATCGCGGCGCGCTGCCCAGCGGCGGTCGCTTCGGCGGGCTTGAACGGGCCGACGACGGTCACGTGGTTTGAGTAGTTGCCGTCAATCGTGGTGATCCGCCCGCCACGGGAAACGTGGCTGACGATCCCCACGTGGGCGCTGGCTTCCGGTCCAGCGCCGTAGAAGGCGAGATCGCCCGGCGCAGGGGTCGCGCTCGCGGGGAGCACCCTCCCGCCGTGTTCCTTGGCCCAGGTGTAGAGCGAGCCGGAGTAGCCGTAGGTCGCTGTCGCTCCCGGCAACGGAACCCCTGCGTGCTGCCACACCCAGGCGGCGAACAGAGAGCACCATTCCTCGCACGGCCCGTACTTCGTGCAGTTGGACCCTTCGGGGTTTTCGCCCGTGCCGACCTGGCTTTCGGCGACCTTGACGATCTGCGAGGCGCTGGCCGCTTCGGGTGAGAACGTCGCCGCTTCACAGCCGCCGGTGCTGACGGGTTCGGCGAGCGGCGGGCTCGTCGGCGCCGGGGCGCCATTTCCCGTGAAGCCGTACTGCACGGCCCTGGCCATGACCTCTTCGGCGTAGGCGACGGTCGAGTCGCCGCAGGCGCCGTAGTAGTTGCATGCGGCCTGGCGGTATTCGGCGAAGGAGCCGCCAGTCGGCGGAGCGTTCTTGTCTTCACGCAGCAGCCGCGCCGCGGTGTAGATCGCATCAGCTGGGTCGTTGATCGACGGCGCCTTGCCGGGATGTGCTGAGACCGCGTACTGCTCCCAAAGGGTCGGGCCGCTGCCCGGGCTGCATGCGCTGCCACGCACGTAGGCGATCTGCATCGGGCCGGCGCACCCGGCGGAGTTCGTGCCGGCGCAGTCGCCGCTACCGCACTCCTGCGCGCCGATCGACGCGAGAAAGCTCCAGTCGATGTCGAACTTCGCCCCGGCCTGCTGGTAGAGCGCGAGGCGTTCCGGCGGGATGCTTTGACGTGCGTAGGCAGACGGTGTTGGGCCGGTAGAGGGAAGTGCTGATGCGGCGGCGGGCTGGCAGGCACCGAAGCTCGCGCCTACCAGAGCGACGACGAGCCCGAAGATCGCAACCAGCAGAAGGCCCGCGCTGCCGAGTCCACCGATCAGCCACAACCACAGGGCTTTGCTGGGGCGCATGTGAGCGGGCATCACGCGCCACCCACTGCGGTGACGAGCAACCGGCCACCGAGGCCCGCGAGGCGCAGCTGGATCGGGTAGTCGACAAGACCGCCATCGTTGATGAGGGCCGTCACCTCGAGAACGCCCGTGGGTACCGTCACGACATGCAGCGCGCGGACTCGCGGGCGGCGCGCTCGCATGCTCGGCGGAACCCTCGGCGCCCGACTGGCAAGCGAGCGAGCGAGCCTGCTAGTCGCTGCGCTCACCTGCGCCGCCCGGCCGTGGCCGTAGATGTAGGCGAGGTAGCCGTGCAGGAACTGGCGCGCAGCGCGAACCGCTGAAGCGGTCGAGTCCGACGAGCTCTTGGTGGAGCGCGGAGCCTCCCGCTCGCCGACGCGCCGGCTGGGCGCTGAGGCAGGACGACGCGATGGCGCCTCGGGCGCCGTGAGCGCGAGCAGGAGCGTTGCAGCGATCACGACGACCGCAACCGCAGCGAGCGCACCACGGCGCTCGCGCTCGCCGATCGGGCGGTCTCGCAGCCTGCGAATCCAGCCCAGGCTCATCGCAAGCTCCCGCGTGGGGTCGTGCTCAGCCGCCTACGCGCGAGCGCGGCGAGCGCAGGGCTCCGCTCGATCCCGAGGAAGTCCCGGTCGCGAAGCTGCGCCGCAACGCCGACGCTGCCTCGCCCGCAGTAAGGGTCGATCACCAAGGAGCGCCCTCGTCCGTTCAGGTGAACACATCTCCTGCGCCAACTCACCTCGCGAGCGGCGCCTGCGGGCGCCTCGCGCCACGGTGCGCCGCAGATCCCGCACGCCTGCACAGCGGTGCTCGTGGAGATGCACCAGTCGATCACCTCGAGCGGGAGCAATCGGTCCTGGCTGCCCGCGGGCACGCAGAACGCGCGGCGAGGCGTGTGGGGGCCAGCCGATCGGGCGCGGTGAGTCGGGCAGCGGCGCCGCTCGACCGGAGCTGCCGGCAGCGGACGTCGGTTGTGGAGGTATGCGGCGCGCTTGGTGAGCAGCACCACGCCGCCCGGCATGGGCGTCCCCGACTGCTCCGGGCGCAGCCATGCCGTCTCTTGCTCCAGCCGCTCGAGGATGGCTGGGCGATCCATGCCGCGTGAGAGCGCGAGCCAAAGCGTGCCGTCAGAGCGCAGGACGCGGCGTACTTCTGCGAGCACCGCGATCAGCTCGGGGACCGGCACCTCGCGCGGCGGGCATGTCACGCAAGTCTGTGCCCATCGGCCAGGCAGCTCGCGCAGAAGGGTGAGTGCGTCTGATTCTTCGATGCGCCAGCTCATGGCGAGTCCTCTCCTTGGCTTGCGGGGTCAGTGGCGGTGCTGCTCTCGCGCGCTCGCAGGAGCACCTGGACGGGCTCATCCGCTGCGGAGCCGGTTCGCGTCACCGGCCCCGAGCGAGCCTCGGTTGGTGGCTCGCGCTCAGGCCGTGCAGCGCCCGCCTCTGGCGGCGGGATATGTGCTGGCGGGATCTCGGTGGCCGGTAGCGCCTCGCCGGGCGAGGGTGAAGCGCCAGCCGACCCAACCGCAGGCAGCTCGGCGTCGTGGTCGACGGGTGCCGCGAGCGACGCCGGCTGCACGCCAGGGACCGAACCCGGGAGGCTGGCCTCGGCTGCCGCGGTGCTCGCCGCCCCGCCGGGCTCGGTTGCCGGTGAGGACGTATCGGCGGCAGGCGGCGCCACCGTGGCTGGCGAGGATGGGTAGGCGCTCGCCGCCTCTAGCTCGATTGACGTGCCTGGCTGGTGCGTTGAGGTCTCGCTCGCAGCAGGCCGGGCGTCGTCATTGGGCTCAGCGCTCGCGGCCTCACCTGAAGCCGGGGGGCTTGGTGCGCCTGGTCCGTGCGTCGGCGTTTCGTTGGGAGCTGGCGAGCCTCCACCGTCCGGCGGCATTTCGCCTGCTGGCGGCGAGTCCCCGTCACCGGGCGGTGGCGGCTCGCCTTCTGGCGGCGGCTCGCTCGAGGGTGGAGGAGTTTCGCCAGGCGGCGGCGAGCTTGACGCGGCGGTCATTGGCGCCGCGCGGTGAGAGCGGGTAGCCATGCGGGCTAGCCGCGTCGTGTAGTAGAGGGCCTGCAGACGGCTTGTCGGGTCCTGAGCTGCCTTCGGACCGACCGTCGCCGAGAGGAAATCGGCGGTGAGCCGGTTGCGCTGCAGGAAGACCGTCCACAGGAACGCGGCCTGAAGCACGAACGCCAGCAGCCACCCGAGGTTGCTCGTGGCGTCCGCCAGCGCCTGGGAGACGGCGAGGACTACCGCAAGGATCAGCGAGTAGACGACCTTGCGCGCGAGGTAGCCGGCGAGCTTAGAGAGCCACGTCCGGAAGAACTCATGACCTCGACCGGGGAAGATCCCGATCAGCAGTGCGACTGGTGCGAAGGCGAGCGCGGTCAGCAGCAGGATCTGCGCGAGGATCACGCTGAAGGCAAGCGCGCCGAGCAGGAGGAACGCTCCGAGCTCGCCGAGGAAGATCACGATCGAGAGAAGCAGCCGCTGGTACTGGCCGCCCTTGCCCATCGCTTCAGCGGCGGGCTTGTCCTGTTCACCGAGCGGGTAGCTGCCGTCGGTCTTTCCAGGGTCCGAGGCGGGAAGAGCCGCGTCGTCTCCCTTTTCGAGCGCTTCGTGCTCGCTGTTGCGACGGTGTGACTGGTAGGGGAAGGCGAGGAAGTGGCTTGCGTACTTGTTCTTGTCGTTGACGCAGGTCTTGCCCTGCGCATGAACTTCCGTGGCTGCTTCCAGCTGGCCGGCCAGGCGCGCGTCTTCGGTTGGGTTGCTGCTCAGAGGCCGGACCGCGACCGAGCGCGCCTTGCCTTTCGTGGTGATCGTGCAGTGCTCCAGGCCGCCGAAGTCAAGGACGGTCCAGGGATTCAGGACCAGCAGTTCGAAGAGCTGATTGCTCGCGCCGAGCTTGGCCTGGGATTCGTCTGAGACGCTGCCCTGGCTGGTCAGCGACAGGAGCGCGGTCGAGAGCTGGTTCGAGAGTTTGCTCGCCGGGGCGATCGTGCGCTGCGGCTGGGTGACTATCCCGATCGCCAGCACGAAGTACAGAAGCGAAACGGCGAGTGCCCCGGCGGTCTCGGTGTAGCGACGCTGCACGAGCGCCTTCCACATCGCCCAGCAGCCGACGAGCACGACCATTGCGACGAGCCACGGAGCGCCGAAGGTACTCGCGTAGAGGTTGTGGATCGCGCTCGATACCGGCGTGAGCGCACCCGAGCCGGGAGTGCCGTTGCCGTTGAGCAGATCGAGGTTGAACGCGAACGCGAACACCGTGATCACCGCGTATGCGAGGAACGCGGTGACCATCCAAATCACCTGCGCGATGAAGTACGCGATCAGCGGCGCTACGCCGGACACGTCGACGCCGCTGGTCAGCCCGACGCTGATCGCCGGGAAGTATTGGTCGAGCTGGTAGTTGGCGAGCGGGTAGCGTTCGAGCAGCCCGCCAGCGGGTATCTGCGGCGCCGGGCCGATGTTGCCGTAGACGTCGTTGGCGAGCGCCGAGGGGCCGGCGATGAGCACGAACAGCGCGACGAGCCCTAGCGAGCAGAGGACCGTCCTTCGGCGAGGGCGTCTGGGCCTCAGCCGAGAAAGCAAAGGGTGGCCGAGGCGTCTCATGGTTCACTCCTTGGGGCCTGTGGGGTTGTCGTGAAGGCTTGGAGTAGGTGCGGGTAGACGAGGTCGATCTGCACCTCGCCGATGCGGCCGTGCAGGTCGCGCATAAGGCACCGGCCCGCGCGGAATTCACGGACCCGACCGACCAGCCCGCGAGTCGGCTCGAGGCCGACGAAGCGAAGCGCCGCGGCAGCGGCGTCGTCGGAGTCCTGCCCGAAGATGAGCACCACACCGATCAGGTCTGCGAGATCGCCGAGGTCGCCGATCCGGTGAGTGCAGAGCAAGAGCGTCGCGTTGAACACCCGCCCCAACCTGACGAGCCGGTTGATCAGCTGCCGGCCTTGGGGCGAAGCGAGCAGGAACCAGATCTCATCCAGGCCGACGACCTTGTGCCGCGAGCGGTCGCGGGAGATGAGCTTCAGTGCGTAGGCAGCGACCAGGGAGAGCGTCGCGACGGACACCCGCTCGGCACGGGTGTATGTCTCTCTCGCGGCCGACGGTTCCGGCAGCGAGAGGCCGGGCATGCGGATCGTCGTCACCGGCTTTGCGACCTCTATCGACGGGCTCTGTCCGTCGCCGAACCCGAGGCGTGCGAGTCCGAAGTCACGGATCACCTCAAGCGCCTCGGCCGCTTCTTTGGCGGGGCTGCGATCGCTAGCCGCGCACAGCTCGACGGTGCGAAGCAGGCTGCGCGAGCCCTCGCGGACGGTGTCCTTGACCGCCAGCGACACGGCGTTCTCCCAGGAGCCGGTCGGACCGGGCAATAGCTCCAGCAAGTAGGAGCAGGCAAGCTCCTCGCGCAAGTCCTCGAGGCCGATCGCCAGCGGGTCGAGGCGGC
Source organism: Solirubrobacteraceae bacterium (assembly GCA_035473995.1). Classification (GTDB taxonomy): domain Bacteria; phylum Actinomycetota; class Thermoleophilia; order Solirubrobacterales; family Solirubrobacteraceae; genus Palsa-744. The sequence goes on along the minus strand of DATINR010000007.1, from coordinate 83,024 downwards.
CTTGCTGGGCCGGGTCGCCCGAGAGCTCGAGGACTTCGAGGCGGTCGCGGAGCTCGGCGAGCTTGTGCAGGCCGTGGTCGGGCTTCGGGTCGAAGTCCACGACCAGGCTGCCGGCGCGCTCGGCGGCGTACTCGATCGCCTCCGCGGCGACGGTCTTGCCCGAGCCGAGGTTGCCGATCAGCAGCGCCGCCGAGGCGCGGTCCTCCCGCGGCGCCTGTGCCGGGTCAAAGCGCACCGGCAGCGGCGCTCCGGTTGGCGTGAAGCCGAGATAGGGGCCGCGCTGGGAGCCGAGCGTCCGGGTCGCAGTCGGGACCATCGCCCCGAACTGCTCGACCGTGAGCTGCTGGGTGTAGTCGCGCATCACGCCCACCCGTCCGGTCGCGGTAGATGAGAGAAGAACAGCTCGTGCTGAATCCCGGCCGGGCGGTGAAGCGTGATATCGCCGTACTGCTCCCTGAGCGTCGCGACGCGGCGCTCAAGCTCCTCTTCGCTCGGTGCGCCGACGGCCAAGCCGATCTGCGCATAGAGCATCGGGGGGTGCCCGCCAGCCTGGAGTTGCGCCTCGTACTCGCGCGCAAGAACGCGGTCGACGCCGGCAAGGACGCTCGGGCCGTGAGCCGCTCCCTGCAGTTGCTCGTGGTAGGCGTGCTCGACGTCGGCGATTCGCTTGCGTACCTGCGCAAGCGCTTGGCGGTTGCCGAGCCAGCGCGCGTGGATCGCGGCGTCGACGGGGAACCCGACCGCCTCAAGCGGCGAGAAGAGCACCTCCGCAGTTGCGCCCGGGAACTCGGGCGCTTCGGCGAGCGCTCCGAGGGCGAGCATCGCCTGGTAGCTGCGTCCCTCCTCAGAGTCGATCTCGAGCGTTAGCTGGCGCTCGGTGATCGCCGCGTTCGCGCAGCGCCGAAGGTCGTGGCCGAGTGGCTCGAACTCCACGCCGCCGCCCGGTGCGCTGACGACGAGCGCGTCCGGCTGCCAGTTGCGGTCGAGTCGGGGCTCTGAGACGCCGCGGGAGGCGCCGCGCCGCAGGAGCCACTGCAGCTCGTTCGTGTGGGCGCGGCGGGTCTGGATGACGCCGCTCAGTCGCTCGTAGATCCGCTGCTCGCGACTCTCGAGTTCAGAGAGCTCGCCGCTCGTGATCGGGGAGGCGACCCCGATGCCGGAGAGTGCCTCGACCTTGCGGCGCACGCGATCGGCGCCGCGCACGAGCCCCGTGCCCACTCCAGTCGGCCTCCTACCCGCGAGCGAGACGGCGAGGTAGACCTCCGGGGTCTGGGAGCCCAGTTCGTGGAGGCGACGCTCGTGCCCGGCGAGGAACGCTTGCCATGTCTTCCGGTCTTGGTGGCGAGCGTCGAGCAGACCTTCGGTGTGGCGCACGTACTGCTCAGCCGGGTAGGCACGGTTCACGCGCCACAAGGAGAAGTCGGCGGCCAGCGTGTGGGCGAGGCGCTGAAGGCGTCGCTGTAGCTGCCACTTCTCACCGGAGGGCAGGTACGGATAGGAGGTCATCCCGAGCCGGTACAGGCCGGCGCTCGCGCCCGAGTGCCCGATCAGAAGGTTCCCCCTGGCGTAGCGCAGAGGGAAGCTCACGGGCGCACCTCGAGAACCTGGCCGTCTGAGAGCTCTATGACTTCGGCGAGGCGCTCGCCGCGTCGCATGCGGTGCCCCTCAGCGCGGCGGACGATGATCCGGCCGCGGCCGGGAATCGCGACGACCGCGTGAGCGAAGACGAGTCGCGCCGGGCCTCTGACCCGTCCGTGGTGAAGAACGGGAAAGTGTTGATCTGGCGCGACCCACACCTGCGGCGCCCAGACCTGGGCCTCGCCGTCGGCGGAGATCGCCGCCTCCAACGATCGTCTCGCGGCGCGCGTCTGAAGCGCGAGCCACGAGGTGAGGTAGCGGTGAGCCGGTCGGCCATCTGGGGCGGCCTGCCCAGCCAGCGTCGCGATCGTCCCCGGCACGACCAGCAGCCGCAAGGGCCAGTCGAGCCAGCCGAGGGCAACCCCGGCAATCAGCGTCCCCAAGAACCCCACCGATGCCGCCACGACGCCACCACGCCAACCGTGCGAGCTTGCGCCCAGCGCACCGCCGATGCCGGCGAGCGCGATAGCGAGCAGCAACGAGCCCTGGCTAAGGCCGAGCACCGCGACCAGCGCGGCGAACGCCCAGCCGAGCCATTCGAGCGGTACTCCGCCGGGCAGCGGCAGGCGCCGACCGTCGATCTGGTAGATCCGGCGGTCCGGCCTGAAGATCCGCTGGTAGGAGCGGATCGTGTGTGAGTCGGCCATCGCTTGCGATCCCGTGGCTCAGCCGAAGAGCTGTTTGGCGATGGCTTCCCCCGCTTTGGCGAGGTCCGAGGGCGCGAACACCATCCACGCCACGACGATCGCGGCGAAGAGGAACACCACCAGCTCGTTGAAGCGGCGGTTTACGAGGAAGATCAGGCTGACGATGCCGACGACTCCGCCGTACAGCTCGGTCGCGTAGCTCTTCAGCAGGTTCGCGACGTTCTGCCCGACGTTGTTACCCGAGGCGAACGCCGCCGCCGGGAACAACATCAGCGCGCAGATCGCCAGCGAAGACAACAGCCAAATAAGCCCTCTGTGTCGCATGCCGCTCACTTCCTCTGTGCTTGCGAGGTTTCGGTGTGAGCGGGCTGGGTCACAGTCACCGTCACGCCGCGGGTGGTCGTGACCGCGCGTGTGTCCGGCGTGCTGAGGATCGAGAGCGCGCCGCGGATCAACAGCAGCAGCACGCAGCCCCAGAGCAATAGCCGACCCACGATGCGTGCGCAGCGGGTAAAGCTGTCCGAACTACGGACGCCGCCAGGGTCACTCTTGTGATGAATCAACCTACGAGGTCCAGTCATAGGGCGACGGTAAGCAGCGCGCACCCAAAACACCACAAGCGGACGTGATGGAAAAGCAACCGCCTTAGCCACATGTGAAAGCAAGCACTTTCACATGTGCCCGGCCGGAGGCACGGCGCGAGCAGAAGAAGTCGCGAACGGCCAGCTGGCGGGGCAGGCCGCTGTTCTCCCCAAAAGGTGAACGCTTAGGCGGCGAGCTTCACGAGATCAGCAAGCTCGTCAATCTGACCGCGCACGCTCGCGAGCACTTGGTCGAGCAGCCTGCAGGCGGAATAGTCAGCAAGGGAGTAGTAGACGGATGTCCCTTTCCGCCGACGTGCAACGATTCCCGAGCGATGCAGTATCCCCAGGTGTCGGGATACGTTCTGAGGAGTTGTGATTACCGCGTCCGAAAGTTCCTGCACGCTCTGCTCGCGATGCTCGAGCAGGATCAGAAGCTGCACTCGCGTCGGGTCACTAAGCAGCGCCAGGCGCTGTGTTACGAGGTGGATGAGCGGCTCAGTCCAGGACTGTGGCATCGCTGCTCATCTGCCTAGGTAGCTGAACTGATCCACGGGTGCCTTGCGCTGCGGCACCGCGCGGCGAGGAGCCTTAAGACGCTCCGGCTCCGCGCTCGCGCGCTGCACAACACGCTGCCGTGTTAGGGCAACTCTGCGATGCTGCCGTCGGTGAGCGTGCCGCGCCTGGGCTCTCGCAGATGCGCGCGGTTGACTGCGACCGCTTTTTGACTGCGACGCGGCGCGGCGTGAGGTCTCACGAGGTCGGGGGCGAGCCATCGGACTCGGCACGGAGCGCACGGCATGCTTGCGCACGCTCGCTCGGCGAGACCCGAGCAAGAAGATTATTACAGCGGCTACGGCCGCTGCTGACGCCAAAGCGCCCATCCACCAGGCGGGGGTTCGCAAAGGCGACCTTCTCGTCTCGAACCTAACCGTGAGCCGTGGCTCTGCCTCAGACGCCTGATGGACGCAGACATCGTCGTCAAGAAACTCGCATTCGCTAGGTCTGTCGCTAGTCGATGAGGCCACAGTAGTAATGCCGTTCTACACAGGCGCCGCACAAACAAACTTGACAACGGGGGTCTGCGCTACCGGCCGGGAGTCAGCTCCGCCGGCCGAGGAGCGGACGGCCGTGGTCGCGAGACGCCGTCAGTTGCGGGGAGCGGTAGTCCTCGACCCCCGAGCAACTTCACCGAAGGGAAGAGAGGAGCTAGCGGCCGAGCAGTTCGGGCGGTATTCCCGCCTGTGCCTTCGCTCGTGCGAGGGTCAGCACCTTGCGAGCAACGCGAGCGTGAGCCGCCGTCGCGCGGATTACTAGCTTGCGCGCTCGGAGTGTCTGCACACCGAGCCTGAAAGAGAAATGAGCCACGCCCCGAGTCAGACGCTTACTCGCGCCACGACGTCCGAAGTGCCGGCCCGAACTGCGCACGCCTTCGACGGCAACGTGAACGGACCCCAAGAGCCCGGATGAGCCTCGAATCGTGACCCTCAGAAGGTTGCGCGTACGCTGTGCTCGAAGCGTCAACCGTGCCAAGGTCGAGACGACTCCCGGGCCCGGGTGTTGCGCGATGGCTGGGACGCTTGCGAGCGAGGCATTGGCTGCGGTCGCGTTGCCCGCTGCGTCCCCGAGCCAGAGCCGCACCGTTCCGCCAGCCGCGCTCGCCGGGACGGAGAACGGCGCGTCGGGGATCGACGTGCTCGCGCCGCAGTTTGAGCCGGCCGCATCGCAGAGCTGGTACAGCGCTGTCGTGATCGGAATCGGGTCCGGGGGATCGGACCAGCTCACTGCGAATCCGGCACTCGGCGCGGAGACGACCGTCACGTTGCGAGGTGCGCTCGGCGGATGGTTGGCAACCGCCAAAGGCTGGGACACCTGCTGACCGTCCCCGGCTGCGTCTATCGCTTCCAGAGAGAGGGTATGGATGCCGTCAGTTAGCTGCGAGGAGTCGAGAGACAGGTTCCCGCTGATCGGTCCACACGGCAGCGGACGCGTGTAGTCGCACGTCCCGGCCGCGCCCGCAACCTCGCGTCCATCGACCTCCAGCCGTACGGACGAGACGCCGGTTAGAGCCGACGCAAGGAACGAGAGTGATTCGACGCCTTTGTGATAGTTGGGATGACTACCGGGAGCGTCCCAAAGCCCACCGGCTACAGCTTCGACGGCAGGCGGCGCCTGCGTCGCGAGTGTTACCTTGGCGCCGTAGAGCGCAGCCCAGGCACGGTGAATCGTGGCGCCCGTCGTACAGCCCCCGACGGCGGCGCATTTCACACCGACGGTAACGGTTGATGCTTCAGCGATAGGCAGCGTGCCGTTTAGACTGCCCGCCCCGAATGGATCGCCGACGGCGCAGCCTTCTTCAAGCGCAGCGAACGAGCAGGTCTCCAACGTAACTCCGTCGGCCTTCACGAAGGGCGCCCAGCCGTTGTCGGCATACGCGCCGAGATAGCGGTCATCCTGCACGGCGACGACTTCGGTGCCGGCAGGCGCGATGAAGCGCCATCCGGCCACTGAACCATCCGCCGCGTGGCCGGAGCTACCGAGCACGTCGGCCGCGTACATGCCGGTGGTCTTCGTCGATTCGGCGTCGCCCGGAGTCGGCGGGCACGTTTCCCCGACCTCGAGGTGGACGGGATCGCTGACGAACCCGGTCCAGCTCTCGTTGCTCGCCGTCGGCGCCTGGCTGCAGGCAAGCACTTGATATTGCCCGGCCCTCGCGACGCCTACGATCACGAGGAACGCAACCAAGCTGCCCACAACCGTAAGAGTGCGTGTGAGCTTCATCGTGTTCGAACGACCGAGGTTGAGGAACTTGCGTGAGCGCCCGCCCGGTAGATGACGGTAACGGTGAGTGGTCCCCTTGCGCGAAAGCGGAGGATCGGGTGCCTGGTGAGGAGGCGGAGGCGAGTGGTCGCCCCAGCGCGACGCGCGACGCGCACCGTAGCGGTCGCCTCGTGCGGGAGGTTAAGCAGGCGAAGTACCCACTGCCGCTCGCGGTGAACGAGTCTGACGCGCGGAGGCGGTAGCTCCCGAAGGCCCGACCGCCTGGCGGCTGGCCGGGCCGGCGCGGGCGACTCCGGCGGAGCGGGCTCGCTGAGCCTCCCGGTCTCCACTAGATAGGAAAGCCCGGCCGCTTGGAACAGCGCCGCAACGTCGAGCCCGCTACTCGCGCGCGCGGTGGTGGTGAGCAGTTCCTCGGCGGCGGCAGGGGACAGCTCAGGCTCGTATGCGCGGAGCGCACCGAGAACCGCCGCGACGATCGCCGTCGCTTGGCTTGTGCCCGCGTATTCGTGAAGGGGCGCGCCCGTAGCCGGGCTCGCCTCCGTGAGGGCACAACCGGGGGCGAGGATAGCTGCAGCCTCGCCGCCGCTTGAGAATGGACACGGTATGTGCCCTTCGCCGTAGGCTCCCACTGAGAGGATCGGCGTCACAGCAGCGGGATATGAGAGGGCAGAGGCACCCTCGTCACCCGCCGCAGCAACCAGATCAAGCCCGGAGGTCCGCGCCGAGCTCGCGGCGTCCGCCAGCTGGGCGAGCTGTTCTTCAGAAGGCGCGGTCTGAAAGCCGATGGACATACTGATCACCTTCACGTCCAGTTCGGGACGACGCTCGGCGAGCCCTTGGCATTCGACTATAGCCTGCTTGTAGGCCCGGAACGTCAGCGAGTCTCCTGCGCTCTCAGCTCGAACCGACACGACGCGCACCGCGCCCGGCGCGGCCCCGATCATCCCCCAACCGTTAGGCGGCGCGCCCGCCTCCATCGCCATTAGTGTGCCGTGTTCGATGGGGCTGACGTCATTGGGATCGCCGCCGTCGAGCGCCGTCCTTTCGACCAGCTGTGTCGTTGTGTCGGGATTCTCGCTAACCCCGCTATCTATTAGACAGATCCCCACCGGCTTCGCTGGCGGCGGGGCAAACGGCAGCCATGCCCCGTCGTCCTCCCGTGCCTGGGCTGAGACTTCGTCTCCCGCCGCGCGAGCGTCGCTCCCGCACAAGCTAGCCGCTATGCACGCGCACCCGAGCGCCGCCAGGTGAGCACATCGCGTCATGGCAATAGGTGAATCCCGACCGCCGGGCTAGCACCGCCCTGAAATGGGTAGTCCGGTAGCGGTGGCACTCGCGCGCGGAAGCTGTAGGTCGCCGGGCCAATCGCAGCGAACTTGTATCCATAGCCAAAAATCCCGTGCCGGTCTGCATGCAGGAGTGCAATCTCCCGCCACGTCCCTGCATAATAGATTTCAAGGCTCACGTAGACTCCTCGCCTTGGCACAAATCCGCCGAGAAGCTTGCCTTCAAAGTTCACCCGCCGACCGGCGACGGTGTGCGGCGGCGCGTGCAGAACAACACCCGCCGCTACTAGCTCGCGGAACGACACCCTTGCGGCATATGTCGAATCGTTGGCCCGTGCGCGATAGCCGACCGTCAAGCTGCGCGAAGGCCCACGCGGCACCCGAAACGTCCACCGTCCCTTCGCGTTCGTCGTGGTGTGGGCGAGGACGACGAGCTTCGAGTGCTCGTATGCCGGAAGCTCCGAAAGCTCCACCGTGGCATTCGGCATCGGCGCCCCCGCGTGGTTGACGAGCTGTCCGTTGAGTGACAGACCGGAATGCGCAAAGCGCCGTGCGAACGGCTTGCGGGCCAGACGCGCATTCGCGGTCAGTATCGTCGCGTGTTCGTCACACTGAGCGTTGCACGCTCCGCGGGCCGCGAGTGCTCGTTCCTGTTCGGCATGGACTCGAATCAAGTACGCACCACTGTTTTCGACGGTCACCGACCGACTGAGGATCGGTACGGCGTTGCCTGCCGCGTCCGCGACGAGAATGCTCACTTGCTGAGGCCCATCAGGCAGCAATGCGGTGTCGAATGACACGTCGATGTTGCTCACGCTGAATGGGCAAGGTTGCTCATAGAGAAAAATCTCGGCGCCATCTGCAGCTTCGCCGTATGGAACGCACCTCCCGCCATTCGCGTCGATAGTCTGCCTCGCAACTGTGCGCCCGTTCGACTGAAGCACAGCCTGAAACACTCCCGAGGTGAGGTCGTCAGCGGTAATCGACACGTCGGCAATTCCTTGGAGCGTCGTCGCGGTGGTCAAGCTCCCTGCGGTCGCGACTGCGGTCGGCTGAGTCGTTTGCGTCAGCTCAATATCTGCGCTGCGCATGTACTCGTATCCATTGCAGCCCTTCACGGTACACACGGCATTGAAATACAGGTGCGAACTCGGCAAGTCGGCGAACGGCACCGAGAGCACATCGTAAGGCGCGTAAGGACGCGTTTTACATAGCGTTAGGTTCCTGCATTCGCTGTACGCTGCGAGATTGCCACGAGCACAAGGGGTTTCTCCGACGCCTTGGCAGAAGTCGAACATATCTGGACCTGACGACGCGTTTTCGGGTGAAGCAAACCAGCCATAGGCGAGGCTGTTCATATAGCTTTCTCTGTAAATGGTCGCTGCCGTTATCGTCAGCCCGGCAGGCGTCGAGAAAGTGTACGAGGACGCGCAGGTCGAACAGACCGGCCGCGGGCTCAGTTTAAGGCCGCCGGAGCTTGCGCAACTGTCTTCATTCGATGGATAAGACCCCGGCGTAACCATCCACCCGTCGGTCGGTAGCGGAGCATGGGTCGCTGGGTCGGTGCAGGAATACAGATGGAAGTGCCCAGCGAGCACGGATGGTGCTGTGAGAAGGACTACAGTCAGCGTGAGTGCAAAGGCCCAAATGGTTCGGCGAATATGTCGACGTACGAAGCCGCTCATCGCAGCCAGCCTCGCCGCCAAGCGAGTTGGGGGCCGCGCCTCAAGCTGAGTGTTCGAGGACCCGGGGGTTAGGTGCGACGCGCTCATCGCCCTAGGTACTGAAGTCCGGCGCCGCCGCCGGTCTGCGCCGGGGTCGAAGTTTGCGTGGAGGGTGCACGGCTGGTTGAGGCCACGCGGGCGACGACAGCGGAGTCGTGGCGACTTGCGGTTGTGCTCGGTCCGCCAACCGCGAGGTATCCCAGGCTCCTGCTCGGCGTGGGTGTGGTTCCTCGAGGTCTTGGTTTACTGGACGGGGTCGCGTCTGACGCGACCCGAACGTGTATGCGTGAGAGACTGACTGACGTGCTGGCGGCAGTATGCGCGAAGGCTGCTCTTCCGTGGTGGACCGGCGCCCGGTGTATGCGGTGGGCAGGTTGCGCGCCTGGGTCGACGGCGTTGATGATCGGTTGCGTGAGAACGCCTCCCGCCAATAGGAAGAAGCCCCCGGCGGCTGCAGCCTTGGCGGCACCCGCGGCGCCACCGCCCGAGACGACTTCGACGGCGCGTACCCCGGCTCCATGCGGTAGCGCGGCGACACGTTCTTCGAGCCAGCCGACGATCCGGCCGATGCCGCCGTGAACCGAGACAGCGGGAGGGACCGGAAGGAACGCCGCAGCTGCTGCGCGCTGGAACTCACGACTAAGCATTTCGCGACGGAGCTGGCGGTACGCATTCGCGCACGGAACACACGCCGCTACGTGCGCCTGCGCGAGACGCACTTGAGCCTCTGTCGCCCTGCCCTCGGCGTCCGCCACCACGGCCGCCGACCGGAACTCGCACATCCGGCCTGCTGCGGAAATGACCGCGAGCCGGTCGAGCTTCATCGTCGCGCTGCGGGCAGCGGACCGTGCCTCGCCTAGCGGCAAGTTGAGCAGGCGCGCGGCGGATGCTGGACCGACTCCGCGACTTGCCATCGTCGCGACGACGCGGCGCTCCCGGTCATCCAGGTCTGCCATTAGGTCTACGGCCCGCGCAAAGCGGTCGATCGTCTCGAGCCGATCGAATGGATTGTCTCCCGCAGGCGCTTGTGGCAGTGCTACATCGAGTTCAACGCGGCGGCGTGATCCGAGCCGGGCGAAGCTACGCCCCTCGCGATAGCGCCGGCAGCGATGGTCGACGGCGAGCCAGAACGCACCGAAGAGGTGGTGGTCATTCGCAATCGAGCGCGGCGACATGACGACTGCGGTGATCGCGTCGCTGACGATCTCGTCTATCGCACCAGCTGGGACCCCGCGTGTCTCCGCACGCCGCCGAGCCTGGCCGACCAACTCGGCGCGACGCGCATGCAGCTCGCGGGCCGCCTCGTCCGGCGACCATTGCTCCCGCCGGTGCCGCGCTCGGGTCACCCGTGCTCCAAGCCTCGATCGCGACCGTGCGAACGAAAGATCCATCGATATCGAAAGCTGCTCATCCATGAGTAAGCCGGGCTAAACCTGTTCCGTACAAACAAACTGTACGCAGACTCTGCGCCAGATGACGCAACGGCCGGCGGAGCAGGGCGCCTTGGGCGCGAGCCGGGGCTGCGACGGGCTTGCCACGTCGCGGCGGGACGCGCGGCGCACAGCCACGTCGGGAATCGCCGAAACGCCGAGGTTCATCCGCCACGGGCGGCCGCAGCCGCACCGCCAGCCTTCGAGTTCGCTAGCCCTTAGGGTGCCAACCCCGTCCCTGCTTCGAGACCTTGTTTTCGGCTTCGAGCCCAGGTAGCACGCGGTAGAGGTAGTTCTTGTTGATGCTCATCTTCGCGGCGAGTTCGGGAATCGTGATGCCCGGCTGGCCCTGCACGAAGGACAGCGCCTCCGCCGCGCGGGTGCCGCCGCCTTTGCGCCGACCTCCACGACGGCCCGCGGGCTTGCCGGCTTTTTTTTGTGCAGACTTCGCAGCCACGGTCGCTGCTTTGCGGTTGACTGAGCCTCGTGGGCGACCCGGCCCACGACGGCGGGGAGCAGCCGCGGCCGTGCGGCCGACACTCTCCAGCGCCGAAGAAGCTACCTCGAGGCGATTGTACTCGTCAACCGCCGGCTTGAGCTCCTTCAGTCGCTCGGCGATCTCGTTGCGCTTTTCATCAAGGAAATCAGGCACGGTGGCTCCTCCTTGTGGTTTGGCCTGCCAAGGGCACGTTCTTGCTTGGGGAGACGAGCCTCACGGGAAAACTAGCGTGGGCGCCTTCCATTGGAAAGCTCGAATTACGGATACTCACCATACGCTTCATGTACGGCCCGCACTAGGAGAGGTTCAACGCTACAGGCGGGGCAGAAACCGTGTTGCGACCAGCCGATCGCGCGCGCAATCACCACGTCGGCATATTCGACCCCGGCGCCATCGTGGCCGTAGTAGTCGTATGCAGCCCGCCATGCCCGATCGGAGAGTTCAAGTCCAGCCCCGTCGGAGGCAAGCAGCCAGGCGGCGGCCATGATCGAGTCGTAGTCGTCGTAAATCGACGGGTGGGTCGAGGTGCGGTGGTCGTAGGCGGCCGGGCGTGTCCCCAGCCGATAGGCGTCTCGCGCGATATCCCAGGTGCTCACCGGCCCGTTCGTCACGTTGAACTGCATCGGCCCAGCACAGCACCCAGCGAAGTTCAGGCCGTGATAGGTGGTCGGGTCGGTCGAGAACGCCGTCTCCTGCTCGTGGATCGAGGCGATCAACAGCCAGTTCACTTCGAACGTGCTCTGAGCGGCGGCGTAGATGGGATAGAACGCTTCGATCCAAGGCGAGGATCTGCTCTGGGCGGTCGAGTGCTCCGTACTCGACCTGGCGGGGCTCTGTTCACCGGGCGATGGTCGGGCGGTGCTCGCTATTCGTGCCTGCGAGGAACGCCCGGGGTGAAGTCCCTCGGGTTGCCTGCGCCGGGCCGGGGTTGCAGCCCGCGGCCGCCGGTCGGAGATGCCGCGGCGGGCTGCGGCTGGCTGCACAGCGTTCGGTGTGGCCAGCGGCCGGTATTCGGCTGCCGCGCTCACCTGCACCTGCAGGACTCGGCTCAGCGCAGCGGCTGACTCACGGCGATCAAATACTCCGAGGAAGACGGCGCTCAGCGCGGCGGCACCCACCACGAATAGCGTTCCTACGAATATCCATTGGCCCATTTCCGAGGGCGGTGCTGGCGTGTAAACCGGATCGGACACTAATTTGGCTTCGTCGCATCCTCCTGGGCAGCGCTAACGCGTGCAGCACGGGGAGGGTTCCGTGAGCACGGGGGAACGGCGCTTTGGGCAGCGCGGCCATCGTCGTATTAACTGCCGGTCTCGGTGGCGACCGTTCCTACCTAGGCACGGTCGTTGTTTCGCCGCCCTTCCACCACCATTGGTGGGTCGTGGCGGCTACTCAGCCTGATCTATCCCAACTCCGAGTACCTTACGACGGGGATTCCATGAGCCATGTGCTGGAACTTCCCTGCCGTCGGCAAGTTTTACCTCGCAACGCCACGCGTTGCTTGCCACTTTGCGGCAACGGACCGTCGTAGGGTTTAGCTGACGCTCCAGAGCAAGTTCTTTGACCGCTTCCGTCACTTCTCGTGTAGGGATCGTGGCCTTGGTCGAGTGGAACGAGTCCACCGCGAGGGAGGCAACGACTACCCATACGATGACGCCGGCGAGCATCAAACCGGCGACAACGCCGACGATACGTTTCCATTTCCATTGACCAGTACGCATTTCAGCTAAACAACGACTTATGAAATTCGGCTCTAGACTCTACCGAACCATCTGGATTTACGGTAAACCAGATATGAATCCAGAATTTGCCCCACGGCCCACATACCGCCGGCGCCCCAACCGGCGGGCATGGCGTGGAAAACCTGAATACCGCCGTCGTCTCCACTTCATAGCTCGTGTGGCCGCCGATCCACCACGCGGCATCGTTCCAATGCTCGAAGCTTATGTCAAGGATACTCCCTCCGTCCTGGCGATGCCGTTTATACCGCCAGTGCACGCTCAGGACTTGTCCAGGTTCCCAACAGTAGCTGATGTCCGCCCGCGCCGCGACTTCGCCGCCTAGGATGCCACCGCTAGCGGTCTTCTCTTCATAAGCCGTACTGCATGGATCTCCGCCACCTTCTCCTCCACCTCCACCTTCTTCTCCTCCGCCTTCTTCAGATGCCTGTTCTGCCGCTTCCCGTGCGAGCGCTTCCTGGGCCGCCACATATTCCGCAAGCGTCGCGGCCGACTGTTCTTCAGAAAGCTTGATGTACCACCCGGGAATTTCAGATCCGTACGGCGAGCCCGTACCTTGACCGTTCGGGAAAGCCCCGGGTGGGACGACGGGCGCAGTCTGCAGATTACGCGCGAGCTGCGGTACATATGATGCCCCGCCCAGTGTGTTGGTGCCGGACGCCTGGGCCTGTTCGGTTGACAGACCTGTAGCCCCGAGCCATGCGTACTTCGGCGGCGTCGTGCCAGGCTGAGGAACGCCGAACTCAGTGCTGTTGTACGTCGACAGCAATTTTGTTTCCGTTTCGCTTAGCGCTGCGGTGCCGACGATGTTTCCCTCGAGGTCGTGCACTTGGAGAGTCGGGGTGCCCCCGCTCGACTGGAGCGCGACGAGCGCACCGTCGATACCCGGAATGTTGCGTGTCCAGGTTTCCGAGCCTTCGCTCGTCCAAGCGAGCGCTGCACCTGGGCCCGAGTAGTGAGAGATAGCGGTTGAGCTCGATTTGCCGGTGGAGATTGCTTCACGCGTCCTCCCGGTGGGGTCGTAGGAATAAGTGACGGTCTCTTCGTTCTGATTTTGGGTTCGCACTTGATTATCTACGTAGTACGTGTCGGTCATCGGCTGACCGCCGGCATCGGCTCCTGGGAGACTGGTCGCGTTGCCTAGGGAGTCGTAGGTCGTACCCGGGTCAATCAGGCGATCGGCTTCATCAAAGAGGTGCCGTTCGGAGGTCGCGCCTGCTTCCGAGCATTTTCCTTCCGCGTCTGGCCCACTGGTGGCCAGGGTCGTGCGGTTGGACTCTTCGTCGTAGCCGTATGACCGTGTCGTGCAACCTTTGCCTGCTGGTGTTTCCTGCGCTTTCGTCAACCGTCCGATCGCGTCGTAGTTGTAGGTCTCGCTTGAGAGCGTGCTGACCTGGGAGCGCGTTTCCCCGTCGATCGCGGGCACGATCGCGTCGCTGAACCACGTGCAGCCGCTCGAGCAGTGGGTCGTCTTGACGTATTCGACCTGCGTCGTCTGACCAACTGAGCTATGGGTGTAGCTTGCTGTCATCCCATTGGGATAGCTCTGGGTCGAGAGCCTGCCTTCCGGGTCGTACGTCGCTTTGAATTTCCCAGCGGCGGAGTCGAATATTTCGGTTAGCAAGCCTGTCGTCGGGTCGTGCACGTAGATCTGCGAGCCCTTCCCGTCGCTCACTTCTTCTACCCGGCCGTCTACGTCATAGGTGTATTTGGAGGTGTTGCTGTCGGCGTCGGTATAGCTTTCGAGCTGACCGAGCTTGTTGAAGGCGCTCGTGATCGACTTCCCTTCGCTCGTGCTCTGCTTGACCAGCTCGCCAGTCGCTTCGCTGTATTCGTTTGTGACTTTCGGCAGCGAAGCACCAACGGTCGCGATCTCTTCACTGGTCCTGGCTCGACCCGCGGCGTCATAGGTCTGGGTGGTAGTACGTTCGGTGGAGCCCAGCTTTTCGGACTTGACTTCGACCTCGTCCCAGAGGTTGTAGGTCAGCTTGGTTTCGGGGAGACTCGGAGGAGCGTCGCTCGGCTGAACTGCGGGCTTGCTGAAGCAGGGAAGATTCGCCCACTCTGCGTGTTCGCCGCATTCGTATTCGCCGGGCCCGGCTGAGTAGTAGAACGTCTTCATGTAGTGAACGGCTTGATTGACTGAGCTCCACTTCTCGATCCGGTTGTTTTCGTTGTCAACGACGTACAGGTTCCCGGCGGCGTCGATCATGTCGCCGACCGGGCCGTTCAGTTGTCCTTCGCCGCTGCCGCCGGTGGCGAAGGTGCCGCGGTACACGCCAGCCGAGGTGAACTCCTCGACGTGGGCGGCTCCGTCGTCCACCACGTAGAGGTTCCCGGCGCCGTCATTCGCGATCCCTTCCGGTGCGTAGAATTCGCCGCTGCCTTTGCCTTCGATGCCCCAGGCACGGACATACGCGCCGGTGTTCGTGAGCTCCTCAACACGATGGTTGAGCTGGTCGGTGACGTAGAGGTTGGCGCCGGAGAAGGCGATCACAACTGGCTTCTTGAACTGGACTTCGCCCGAGCCTTCGCTGCCGTAGCTGGCGATGTAGGTGCCGCTCGAGGAGAACTCGCAGATTTTGTTGGCGCTCAGGTCGGGTACCCACACGTTGCCCGAGGCCGTTTCGATCTTCAGCCCCCCTGGCTTACTCAGCGTGCACGAGCCCGAGGTGCCGAAGCTCCGGACGTAGGCGCCGGATGAGCTGAGTTGCTCGATGCGGTGGTTTTCGCTGTCTGAGACGTAGATGTTGCCGGTGCTCTGGTTGATGTCGATACCCGTGGGGCAGTTGAACTGGACTTCGCCCGAGCCGGCTTTGCCGTAGGCGGCGATGAAGGCGCCTTTGGCTGAGAACTTCTCGATCCGGTTGTTGCCGCAGTCCGTGGCCCAGACGTTTCCTTCGCCGTCGAGCGCGGTGTACTTCGGCGAGGAAAACTGCCCGTTGCCCGAGCCGCTCGAGCCGAACTGGGAGTTGTAGTTGAGTTTCGCCGCGCCGGCTTCTGGCGGGGTCCAGGTGAGCACCTGACCGCTGTGGAGGTTCGCGTCATAGACCGTGCCGTTCGCGGCGACGGCTACGTTGTTCGGCGAAGAGTTTTCGTGTTTAGGACCCCATGTGCCCCATTCGGTCAAGAGGCGCCCGGCCGGGCTGAACTCCGAGATCCGGGCGTTCGAGAGGTCCGCGACATAGAGGACCCCCGAGCTCGGGTTCGCGGCGATCCCCACGGCTTCTTTGAACTGGCCGGCGCCTGCTCCGTTGCTGCCGAACTGGCCGATGAAGGTGCCGTTTGAGGAGAACTGCTCGACGCGGCTGTTGGCCGAGTCGACCACGTAGACCGAGCCTTCTGAGATCGCGATCCCGAGCGGGGCGCTGAGCTGTCCGTTGCCTGAGCCCAGCGTGCCGAACGCGCGGATGAAGGTTCCCGTCGGGCCGAACTCAACAACGCGGTTATTGGCCTTGTCGCTGACGTAGAGGTTGCCTGAGACGTCCAACGCGACGCCTGTGGGTTCTTTCAGCGTGCCCGCGCCCGTGGTGCCGAAGTTGACTACCCACGTCCCGGAGGAGCTGAGCTCCTCGATCCGGTTGTTCCGCCGGTCGGCCACATAGACGTTTCCGGTGGCCTGGTTGATCGCGATCCCCCACGGTTCTTCAAACTGCAAGTTGCCGGTACCTTTGCTGCCGTACGACGCGAGCCACGTCCCCGTCGAGGAGAACTTCTCGATGCGGTTGTTGTTCTGGTCGGCGACCCAGACGTTCCCGCTTGCATCGGTCGCGACCCCTCGCGGTTCGCTGAGCTGGCCATTGGCCGAGCCTTCGCTCGCAAAGGCAGACGCAAAGGCCGGTGGATAGACCGTTTCGGAGTTGCCGCCAGGGCTTCTGGTTTCGACAATGTTCCCTGTATTTTCGTCGTAGCTGGTCTTTGTGACCAGGGCAAGCCCCGATGGATCGATAGTGGTGGACGTGGGCTGGCGCAAGGTCCAGCCGAGGCCATTCTGCCCCGAGTAGGATTTTAGGGTGGTGCGGACATCGGCTTCTTTTCCTTCGTATTCAGCGCCGACCGTTGTCCTGGTCAAGAGGTTGTAGGTTTTGCCGTTAGGAGCACCTTCGTCGTAATAGTCACGCGTCACGCTGCGGGCGAGCACTTCGGCGCCTGAAGCGAGCTTGACGAGGTGCTGAGGTCCCTTTACTTTGACGATCTGAGTGAGGAACGGGTCGTATTCAGTTTTCGTATCGAGCTTTTCTGATGCTTCTTCGGTTTTGCCGGTTTCTTTGAGCGCCGCCGCGCGGTTATCGGGGCTGAGACTGCGAATGACCTCGTTCGCTTCGTTGTATTCGGTCGTCGAGATCCCGCCGGTCGGGTTCGCAATGTTGACGGTGCGGCCGAGTTCGTCTAGGTAGTCGATCGTCGCGCGTTTGTAGCTCGCCGCGGGCCAGCCTTGCGGTTCGTCGGGAGGGATGACTGCCATGCCTTCCGTCGGGATGTCCCTCCTCTGTCCCCACGTTTCAACGTCTGTTTTCGTAAGTTTGGGCAGGCCAGTCCCCGACACCGGCAGGTGATACTCGAGCGTCGTGCCGGCTTCTGGAGCAAAATGTTCGCCTTCGGCGGGCGTCGTGCCTGTGGTTGGGACCTCGGCGACCTTGGAGGTTTTTTGGTCGACATACCAAAGGTTGCCGTCCGGCCCGGTGGTTATGGCTCCAGGTTCGCTACCTGCGGGTATTGCGTATTCGGTCGGCGTCCCGGACGTCGTCATCTTCCCGACCTTGCTAGAGGTAATATCCGTGTACCAGAGGTTCCCATCGGGACCATTGGTGATTCCGGTGGGGCCACCGCCAGCACCAACCGAGTATTCGCTGATCGTGCCCCCCGTCGTGATCTTGCCGATCTTGTTCGATTTACGCTCGGCGAACCACAGGTTGCCATCGGGTCCGGGGGCGATGGCGATCGGCTGACTTCCCGCCGGGAGCGCATATTCTTTGAGGATCTGGCTGTTTTCGCTGATCTTGCCGATCTTGTTCGTGCCGGGCTCGGTGAACCAGCCGTAGTGATCCGGCCCGGTCGTGATGTAGAGTGGGGCACTGCCGGCCGCGAGCGGGTATTCACCCAGTATGGAGCCGGCAGTCGTCATTTTCCCGACCTTGTTCGTGCTGTAGTCCGTGTACCAAAGGTTGCCGTCCGGACCTGTCACGATGCCTTCGGGGTGGCTGTTGTTGGGCAGCGTGTATTCGGTGATAACGCCTGCGGTAGTTATCTTTCCGATCTTGCTGCTCGAGCCTTCGATCCAGTCGGTGAACCACAGGTTGCCGTCAGGGCCCTTAGTGATTCCCGTTGGTTTCAGTGAGGTTCCGACTTTGTATTCGGCGAGGATGGTGCCGCTGGGGGAGATCTTGGCGATCTTTCCCGTCGAGGACTCGGCGACCCAGACATTTCCGTCAGGGCCCGTCGTGAGGGCGATGGGGCCGCTGCCTGCGGGTAGCGGATATTCGGCGGCCGCGACTTTCACGACGGCGCTGGTCACTACCGTAGTCGCAACAGAGCCGCCTCCGTTGATGGCGGTCACGGTTGCGGCCATCGTATGCCCGGCATCTGTAGCAGTCGGCTTGTAGTTCGGGTTCGTCGCGCCCGGGATGGCCACGCAGGCTTCACCTTTGACGTTGCAGTCCTGCCACTGATAGTCGTAGACGACCGGACTGTTGCTCCACGTGCCGTGCGAAACCCCGAGAGCGACACCAGTTGTGGGGGTGCCTGTCAGTTTTGGCGTTTCGGTGTTTTTTGGCTGTTCGCCGTTCCACAACGAGGCAGAGGCGGGAGCTCGAGTGGTCTTCAGTAGCCGTCCAGCGTTTGGGTCGCCAGCGATGGTTCCGTATGCGAAGGCCCAGCTCACCTGTCCAGGAGGCGTAAGCGCGGTAACGTGGCCTTCGGAATCGTAGCCGTAGCTAGTCTTTAGCGCCGGCGAGATCCGCGGGTCCCACTCTGCGCGCAGTCGCCCTTGTTTGTCGTAGGAGTATTGCGCGACCGCGGGTTCTTCCATTGCTTTTGTTGCGGGGTTGTAAGCATGGAAGTAGACCTTCTTTAGGCGCCCCTTGTAGTCGTTCCATTCACCGCTGTTTTCGCCGGTGGCGGTAGTGGACGTCGCGTATTCGAAGGTCAAAGCGCGACAGCCCTTTTTCAGTTCCGAGGGTTTCGTGCCGCACGTTACTTCAGCTGGTGGTGGCGCGAGCGCCTCAATCGGACGGATGATGGTCTTTTCTTCCACTTCTGCAGCTTCGTACGTGTAGGTAGTCGTGTCGCTGGGGAGCGGGCCGTCGGAGATCGTCGGCAGCCATGTCGGGTGACTCCACTCCTCGACGCGGCTAATTCCGTGGTCGACCACGTATATGCCGGCCTGGGAGAGAGCGATGCCCGTGGGGACGCTGAACTGCTGGGGTCCAGAGCCAGACGAGCCGAACTTTGCGCGGAATGTGCCTTCCGCGCTGAACACCTGTACCCGCGCGTTGCCGGAGTCAACGACAAGCAGATTGCCGGAGACCGGATCGGCGGCAATGGCGTACGGGCCCGAGAACTTGCCGTTCCCGGTGCCGGCTTCGCCAAACTTTGATTCGTAGGCACCGGCGGTTGAGAACTTCTGCACTCTGTTGTTGCCGTAGTCCGTCACATACACCTTGCCGCCGGAAAAGGCGATGTTGAGGGGGCCTTTGAATTGGCCGTTGGCTGTGCCTTCGGTACCGAACTTCTGCACAAAGCCGCCGGCGGCCGTGAGCTCCTGGACTCTGTTGTTGCCGTAATCGGCGATCCAGAGGTTGCCTGAGCTGTCAAGCGTGAGGCCCGCTAGCCACGAGAATTGGCTGTTGCCTGCGCCTGACAGGCCGACTTTGCAGCCGCTTTCGCAGGTCTCCGCTTCTGCTTTGCCGTCTTTGACGCCCCAACCGATAGCTTTGATGAACGAGCCTGTCGCCGTGAACTCCTCGACACGGAAGTTGCCTTGGTCGGTGACGTACACGTGCCCTGTGCTCTGGTTGACTGCGACCCCCCACGGAGTGTTGAACTGGCCGCCTGCTGTGCCGAGAGAGCCGTAGGCGCCGAGCAGGACGCCGGCGGGGGAGAACTTCTCGAGGCGATTATTGGCGGTGTCGGCGACCCACACGTTGCCAGATGAGTCGACGGCGTCACTTAGCGGCGCTTTTAGCTGGGTTGATTCGGAGCCGAATTCGTTTGCGAAGATGGGTGCGGTGTTTTGTGTCCCTTCGGGCTGGGTGAATGTGGTCGAGGTGCCCGCTTTGGCGTTAGAGACGACGTATTCGGTGATCCCTTTGCCCGGTACGTGTTCTTTGCTTTCTACCTTCACGCTGCTGTCGCCGAGCGGCGATTCGAATTCACCGTTCGACTTGCGGACGAACGTAGTGCGCCCGCCGGTCGGACCGGCCATCACAACGCTTCCGGTCGGAAGGACGGTGATCCCCTCGCCGCCGCCCGAGCTGAGCGCCCACTGGGGTCCGAGGGGACCTTCGGCACCGGCGGTGAGGTTGCGCGACTGATACGTGCGGGTAACTGCGCCGATGCCTGCAAGCGAGACATCAGTCGCACTGAGCCTGAGTTGTCCTGTTGTTGGGTCTACCGAGCCGGGGCCGACCGAAACCGGGCTTGCGTGGCGCACGTCGAAGGTGAATTCGGTCGACGCTACGTTCCCCGCGTTGTCGGTAGCAGTCTCTATCAGCCTGTGCACTCCTTCAGTCAGATTTTCGGCGTTGACCGTGTAGCTCCCGGTCGCCGTGCATGTTCCGAGGGTGCAGGCCGCGCCCGGAACGGTAGTTGCCGCCCTGCCGTCGATGGAGACTGAGATTGCTTTCACACCCGAGCTGTGGGATTCGGAGGGTGCTTCATCGGTGGCGGCAATCGTAAGCGTGTGGGGTGCGGCGCTGATTTCTGCGCTTGGCGGCCAGCCCGTCACTTCCAGTTTGCTTGGTTTTTTAGCGTCGATCTTGATGTGCCGAGTGATCTTGCCGTTGGGGCATGCCGGGAAGTGGGCGTTGCATTCTTGCCAGTCGGCCCAGTTTTCAGCCGCCCATTCGATGGTGGGTTCGCCTTCGGGCATGCTCGGGTTGTACGTCATGAAAGACGGTTGGAGTTCCTCGGGACATTGGGCGCCGTTGCACTTGCCTTCGAGCGCGACCGGGAAGCTCTGGTGGAAGCTCCCGATTGTCACGTTCGCTTCCTTGATCCCTAGGCCTTTGTCTTTGCCTTTGAGTTCAAAGGCTCCCTGCGTTGGTGAGAGCCATTCCGCTCCAGACGACGACGGGTAGAGGACGTTCGATCGGCCGCTGTCGATCGTGCCTTCCGATTCATTGAACGTGACTTCGGGCGAGGTTTCCTGCTCGATGTACACGTTGGCCTGGTAAACCCCGGCTTCGATGTTCGTTTCAACGTTGGTTTCGAGCGCTTCGACCTTGATCGCCGCGACGTTTTCCGGCGTGCCGGCGGAGGTAACTGTCGTCCAGCGGTTTTGCCAGAACCCATTTAGCCCGCCTTCACTGCGTTCGATAGTCGACGCTGCTTCGACTGAGCCCGCTTCCGTGCTGCGCTTCTGAGCGAGTTCGAGGCGCGCTTCGGATCGTTTGAAGTTGGAGCCCTCGGTTTCGGTTTCGAGCTTGAAAATCTTCGAGGTGCCTTGCGTGTGGTACCCGACGCCCGCGTAGTTCCCGGCGGTAAGCGAACCACCGAAGGGCTTTTTGATCGCGATCCCGAGGCCTCTACCGTTCAGGTTGGTGTTCCATTCGTGCTGGAAGTTGGCTTCGGCGTTCGAGAACCAGCACCAGTTGCTGGTGCTAGGTCCTGATTCCCCCGGTTTTCTGCATTCTTTTGGTCCCATGCCTCGGTCGACCTCCACCAGTTCCGGGTCGACGACGATCGGCCACCGATAGTCGCGTCCGTAGGACGCGACGCTGAGCGTCACGAGATTGCCGACGGCGCTCATCGAGACGGGAACTGGCGTGCCTTCCGCATCTGCGGCGGCAGGCGGCCTCAAGGCCACAATTGTTTGCCCGTCGAGCACAACTCGAGCTGCGGCTTCACCCGAGGACTGAACGAGCCTGGCGCCGCTCGGCAGCCCAACTCGATACTGCAGCTCGGAGGGGCTATCTATCGAACGTAGGATCGTGCTGGTCTCAACGCCCTCGGGAATCGGCTTCGCGATCGTATCCGCGTCGGTCTGCGTGTTGGGGTAGATGACAGCGGCCCCCACCAGACTCCCCTGTCCGCCCAACGGCTCGCCGCCACTGTCCGCGGGCGTAAGCGAAACGCCGCGTTCGGGTAGCTCGACGCCTTCTCCGATGTGCGCGGGAAGGATCGCTCCCACCACCGGCCTTTCCGACTCGAATACGCCACCGCGCTGGGTAAGACCGAGGTCAACGGGAGCGAGGTGCCCCGACCCGTTCTGCGTCGCCATCGGCAGAGTCGATTCGACGATGGCGTGCTTTCCGTTCGGCAGCGCCAGCTGCGCGGCGGTGGGATCAAGGAACCGGAGGAGCCGCTGACCAGCGGGCAGGCGCGGCGGCCCACCTGCCTGCCGGATCAAGCCGGGAAACGTCTCGCGGGCAAGCTGGGTTACCTGTGCGGCAGCGAGGCTCTCGAAGCTCGTGCGTGACCTATCCCTAGCCTGTATTGCCTGTGGAGTTTCTGGCCGCGTAGGTCGCGACACGGCTTCCCCAGTTGCGCCAGGTTCGGCTTCGCCCGACGCGCCAGCAAGTAGGTCTGCGCCGAGCGGCGCCTTCAGAGATCCCCCTGCCTGGGCATCATCGGAAGCAGAAGCGGCAACCGCACCTGTAGACGTCAAGGTAAAGGCGCCCAAGAGGAGAACGAGGGTGAGGAGGACGGCGATGATCGCCGGCTGGCGATGAGGGACCGCTTGTTGACGAACCGGCGACTGGCGCGCTAGCGCGCCTCGCGGAGCCGGGTGTGAGTCTTTCGTCATGTTGCCCCCTTTGGTCTCAAGCTTCAGGCCACGGTGTCGGTATCCGTCTGCGTGTTTGCGACGAGGCCGGACGTGACACAGATGCTGGCCCACCTTTCCACTCTCTCCAGACCTGCAGCGCGACGTGAAGCGAGTGGGCACCCACGCCTGCGCCAGGAAAGGGAGCCAGCTAGATCGAACTTATGCGAAGGACGGAATCGTGTCTACCAGCGTTTTGGCTGACGACACTAAGAGCACTCGCTAGGGCTTAAGTGCAAGCCCTAGCTAGCAGTCGGCAGTGGCGCCACGCTAGGAAGGCCGCCTAGCAAGGAGGGCAGGGGCGCTGAAAGGCCGAACGACCAAGCGACAACGGTGGAGAGTTTGGGCTCTTGGTGCGCCCGCTCAGTGCGTATGATCGTGTCTTCCCCGACGTGCGCCCTCCCTGCCAGCGTTTGCTGGGAAATGCGCGCCAGCTTGCGCTCTCGGAGGAGATTCCTTCCCAAGATCGCTCGAAGTAGCCTCAGGTTCTCGGGCGCCAGGTTCCAGTTTGCAGCAAGCGTTGGGTCGCCCACCCACGAGTTCTCGTTCGGGCTCGGGCTAGAGCTCGGGAGGCCCGTCAGCAACGACGGCAGTGACGCTTGTAGGCCGATCGCAATGGTCACGAGGGTCGAGATTCGCGCCTCTCTTTGCGCCCCCTCGATACGGGCGACCGAGCCTGGGATCAGCCCGCACCTGCGAGCGAGAGCGCGGTGCGACATTCCCCTGAGTTCGCGCTCACGCCGAAGGTTTGTGGCAACGGTTTGCCGGATCAGATCCGCATTGTCAGCGGTCAAAGACCAACCGGCGGCGCTGCTCTGGGTAGGCGCCGGTGTAGGAAGCGATGGAGCATCCCTGCTGTCCTGCGTTCTGCTCATCTGCGACCATCGGACGCGCCGAGCACCAGATCTACGACCGTTTGCACGTCGTTCTGGGGAGCGTGCGAGGCGTAGAGCACGTGCTGCACCTCACCGCCACGCAGCACGAGCGTCAGTTCGTCATAGCCAGCCTTTCCCTCCCGCTCTACTGTTGGGATCGGCCAGCTCTCGGCGAGCGCGAGGCCAGTGTCGCCGAGCAGGGTGAAGGTCGGCGGCAGCCCAACGATCCAGCGGCGCTGCTCCTCGATGCTCTGCGCACATAGGAAAGCGATCTCGTAGCCGCAGGCGCTTAGGTCAGCATGCCGACGCTCCCAAGATCTCAGACGCGCCATATGCCGCTCGTAGTTGCCACGTTGCGTAGAGACGCCGGGGTGAGTCGAGAGGATTAGGAGAGAGTCCTCGCCCCAGCGCCGGTCAAGCCGGAGCGGGCCGCCGGGCCATGCGTGGAGGACGGTCGATGGAAGAACGCAACCGATCAGCGGCTCGCGTCGTGGTTGGGCGGGGCGCGGATAGCTAATACGCCGTCGACGCCACGGCCCTCGCGTCCAGCGACGGCGAGTCACGGAAGTTCGGCTACGCAGTCCGCGAGGCTGACTTTGGTCCGTCTGTAGCGCCGGGCCACGCCAGGCTGGTCGACGAGACCGAGCGCCGTCAACGTCTGAAGGAAGCGATGAGCGGTCCCAACGGGCAGTCCAACTTGCGCGGCGAGTTCGGATAGCCCGCTCTCCGCGCCGTCCTCCGGAACCGCCGCGAGCACCGAAAAGGCCCGTACGGTGCAGATCGAGATGCACCGGTCGGCGAGCAACGATCTGACTGCCGCGGTAAAAGCGGCTACCCGGGGTCGAGTAACTCGACGTCGGGTTGTCGGGGCGCGCACCGCCGGGACGACCGATCGATTCTCACCAGAGCTCACCGGCTAGATGCTGGACGGCTTTGCGACAGGCCGCTAGAGCTACGCTAAACATTCACCGCTTAGTAGCGGCGAGAGCAGCCTTGTGATAAGCGCGACTACGCTCACGCGCTGCGCTGCCCGAATACAACGCGCCAGACTCGGAGCACGGGAAGGAGCAGTCGTGTTAGCGAGCCTCCCGAGCGCGCGAGACGTCGCCGGCTGGCCCTAACGGCCGCCGTCTCGGCGCTCTTGGACAGGTACATCGCCGCCATTGCCGCAGCAATCACGGCGTGCTTGGGACCCCTTGGCAGGTTTCGGGCTTCGGCCGACGCGCGCGCCAGAAGTGCTCGTATTCCGTTCTCAGCGCTTTCGCTACTTGCGTAGTGCGCAACGTAGCTGTGATCTTCGTTGCGGGCATCGTCGGCCCGGTCGACGTAGCTGTCGAGCATCGTCGTTGTGGCCGAGAGCCAGGGAAAGTAGGCACCGTGGACCGCGAGGATCTCCCCTTCCGTGCAACCGGGTTCGGCCGCTAGGGCGAGCAGTGCGTGAATATTCAATGGGGCGCTCGCGGCACCGGACAGCTCCCACCAGGCGATATCGCCGCGTTCGGGAAAATGCTCACTCACCCAACGTCGAAGCGAAGCATCGCGCCGTGTAGCGTCCGGGTCGTGGTTGAGCCCGAGCACTTGGGCCCGCTCGGCATCGCGCACCGCCAACGCTCGGACGCACGAATAGGACGGCAGCGCGGCGCAACCGTCGCGACAACTTTGGACGAGGGCATGCAGGTAGCCCCCGTCGCCACGCCAGGGGTGCTCGGAGAAATAGTCGGAGATCGGGATCGTTGGATCGATGGCCTCGGCGATTGCTAAGTGAAGCTGGCGGCCATCTACCTGCCCGACGCCCGCGGCACGCTCACTGAGGTTGTCGAGGAAGTCCCAGATCAGCTCGTATCTCACGAGCAGCTTCAGCAGCTCAATGTTGCGCCGACGTGGCAGGATCCAAAAAAGCGCGGCGCCATCTGCATGCGTGCGCTTGCGTTCAAGCGCGGAAAGGGCATCCTCGCGGATCACCGCGTTCGGGATTGCGAGCGCAAGCCGACGCCACCTTCTGATCTCCGATGAGACAGCGCGAAGACCCCAGAGCAGCTCGCGCGAGGTTGCGGCCGCGAGCGCCCAGAGCTGGCTCAGGCTCAGAGGCGTCGGATCGTCCAATTGCCCCTCCCAGACGATGCAACTTTATTGAGCCCTTCGGACTAGTCGACCAGATTCGCAGCTGGCTCGACTCTCGCTGCGACGTAGCCAGGGAGCGCCGTGATCGCAACGGCCACCAGTGTCACCAGTGCGAAGCTCTCAATCGCGCCGCCAATACCCAACGAGAACACGACAGGAAAGCCAGTAACGCTGAGGATCGTGTGGCTCCCGAGCACCTGTCCGTACAGGCCGAAGAGCGCGCCAATCGCGCAACCAGAGCCCACGAGCAGAAGCGTCTCGAGCAAGAGCGCACGCCACACGTCCAGATCGCTGAAGCCGTCGAGCTTCAGGCTGGCGAGCCGCGAGCGGCGCTGCCAGATCATGCTGCCGATCGCTGCCGCCATAGCGAGGACCGCCGCAATGAGCACGAGGATCGAAATCCGCGAGAGCTGCGACAGGCCTTGGCGACTCGCCGCTCGTTGCCGTCGTTCGCGTTCGCGTGCGGTATGCACGATCAGACCCGAACTCGTCGCGGCGAGGATGCGGCGGACTTCGCCGGCGGCCACGCTTGGGCCCGAGCCTGGGGCAGTAGTGAACTCGTACGCGCTCGCGTCATTACTACCCCAGGCCTTCGCGTAGTCGTCGGCATTGATGATGATCGCGCCGGGCGGCCAGCCGATGTTTGTGCTCAGGGCGGCGACCCTGAAGGAAGTGGGTCGCGGAGCCGGCAGGACGAACGAATCGCCGATGCTTAGCCCGTGCTCCGCGGCGATCGCTTTCGAGATGACCGCCCAACCTCCGGCGCGCACGCGCTGGTTGGCGAGGGCGAGGTTGCCTTCGACGAGTTGGTGGGGCGGAATGAGCTCGCGCTGGGAGACCGGAGGCGCACTCACCCACACGCGACGATCCTCGAAATCGAGGAACCCGCCGCGATAGAGCGATACACGTATGCCGGACAGGCGCGCGAGTCGGGGCAGCGCCGTCGGGCGGAATGGAGTCGTGGCGAGAAGATTGTTGAGTCCGGGCGGGAAAGCCCACACATTTGCCGCGCGACTGATGTCGCGTGCGGAGCCGTCCAGCCCGCGCTGCAGATCGGCGTGGGCGCCCTGAATCGCCACGCTGCCAAAGACCGCTATCGCCCCGGTGGCCGCGATTCCAACGGTGCGCGTCCAAGCGGAGCGCAACTCTGAAACGGCGATGGAAGGACCGCCTCTCGCACGTACGTTCACAGTGAGCAGAGGAACAGCCGCAACGACGCCGCGTATCAACGCGGGCAGTAGGAGCAGCAGCGCCAGGGTCAATGTCGCGATGCCCACGAGAGCATCTCGCGGCGCGAACACGAGGACCAGCGTCGTCGCGAGAATGCAGGCGACGCCACCGAGCGGTAGCCAGCGCAGGCTCATGCGCTGACTTCGCCCTCTCCGAGCGGACAGCGGCTTATGCGAGAAGATGTCCTCGCGAACGGGACCGAGCACGCCTGCGCATGCAGCGACCAGTCCGCCGAATACTGCCAGCGCGACTGCCTGCCATGTGACGATTCGCTGTGACCCGACCGGGAAAGCGAAGGACAAATAGCCGGGACTCGCGTGAAACAGGCGCAACGAGAGCTCGTCGCCGAGGAACAGGCCGAGCAGGCAGGACGCTACCCCCAGAATCAGCGCATCAACGAGCATCACCTCTACGATCGTCCGTGGGCTGTAGCCGTCGAACTTCAGATCCGCGACCAGTCGCCGCTGGGCGGGGACGGTGAGCAAGATGGCGTCGAACGCGAGGATGAACCCTACGAGCGCGCTGATCAGGGCAAAGACCGTGGTCGATTGATTAGTGGGCATCGCGGCGCTGTCGAACAGGCGAGCGTCGAAGTTGGCGGGCTCGACGTTGATGTGAGCGCCCGCGAGGCGACGAAGCTCCGATTCCACCGCGCCGCGGCGGTCGGGCGCCGCGCGGACGAAGATCCGCGTGATCCGCCCACGCATTCCCGCGAGCTGCTGTGCGTACTGAAGGGGCGCGAGCGCAACCGGGCTATGAACTAGTGCCCCTATCTGAGCTTCTTGCAGGACGATTCCCAGCAGCACGCGCTCGGTCGATTCGCCGATCTGAATGCTTATCGGTTCAAGCGCACCGGCGTTGACCGATGTCGCGATCGGTGCTGGCAGGGCAATCGCGTGCTGTCGCGCGAGCGCTGCCGCGCTGAAGTGCCGCAGCAAAGTGCCGCCGAGGGTAACGAAGCGAGGATCTGCGCCAATGAAGTCGACCGAGCGTCGCTCTCCCTTGGGCCCGATTACGTTCGCCTGCGACTCAAGGATCGGAGCGGCGGAGCTCACGCCAGGAAGAAGCCGCACAGACGCCAAGAGAGATTCGTCAAAGCCGTTCGGATCGCGCGCCGCGAGTTGCAACTGTGATGACCCCACCAGCCCACTCGTCAGTTGGTGGACCGAGCCATTCAGGCTCGTGTTCGCCACTTGCGCCGCGAACAGGAGCGCGACTCCTGCTGCGATCCCGATCGCCGCAAAGAGCTGCTGGGCGAACCGGGCACGAAGCCGAATCCGGTAGAGGTGCAGGATGCCACGCGGCTTCATGCGAGCCCCGGTACTGGTCAACACCCTTCGCCCGTCGCTGGAACCGCGTCCTCGAGCATTCCGTCGCGCAGGGTAAGCACACGATCGGCAAACGCGGCGGCGCGTGGATCGTGGGTAACAAGCAAGACGGCGATACCCCGCTCGCGGCACAGCTCGCTGAGCAGCGACAACACTTGCTGGCCGCGTTCGCTGTCGAGGCTGCCGGTCGGCTCGTCAGCCAGGAGGAGCCGCGGCTCGGTTGAGAGGGCGCGAGCGATCATCACGCGTTGGCGCTCCCCCATCGAGAGATCCTCGGCGCGGTGCTTGAGTCGGTCGCCTAGACCGAGACGGTCTAGCAGTGGCGCAACCTGCCGCTGAGCGTCGCGCACCGCAGCGCGCTTCCCGAGCAGCTTGAGCGCCGCGTTGTCGAGCGCACTCGCCCCGGGAATCAGGTCGAGCGATTGGCGCACGAAGCCGACTGTGTTCATCCGATATTCAGCCGCCTCGCTCGGCGAGAAAGCGGACACGTGCTCCTGGTCGAGCAGGACGACACCACTGTCAGGACGCATCACGGCGGCGGCGAGCAGCAGCAAGGTCGACTTGCCCGAACCGCTGGGACCGTACAGCGCCACGAGCTCGCCGTCCGCCACCGATAGCGAGACGCCATCGACAGCTCTTACTGGCTCTGCGTCGCCGACTGCAAACCGCTTGACGACCTCGCGCAGCTCGAGCACTAGGCCGATTGCTCTCGCCACGGGAAGTCGATCACGTTGCGCGACTCGGGCTCTGGCTCAGGCGCCATGAGAAGCCGACCGTCGCTGAGCGAGCCGACTTTGTCGGCATACGCCGCGTCGGGCATGTCGGGCACTGTGACGAGCGCTCCGATGCGCTCTTCATCGCAGGCAGTACGCAGGAGACCCATCACCTGATCGCTCTGCAGCGCGTCGAGATAGGCGGTCGGATCGTCGGCGATGAGTAGCCGTGGCTCGCGCACCATCGCGTGCGCGATCGCGACAAGCGTGCGCTGCCCATCGGTCAGGCTCCCCCACTCGGCGTCGGCGCAATCGCCGAGACCCGTACGCGCGAGCATCGTGGCGGCGCGTCGGCGCGCCTCGCGCGGTGAGTATTGGCTCAGCAGAGGCAGCGCAACATGCTCGGCAACGGTGCGGAACTCATCCGTCTCGGGACCGACGCGGCGCACCCAACCGATCTCACGATGTAGCAGAGGAACCGAGGCGCGACGACGGGCCGGGGGGTTGAGGTCGGTCCCGGCAAAACGAACCACGCCTCCGTCAGGCTGCTCCAGTCCGGCCGCCAGCCGTGCCAGCGTCGTCTTGCCGGCGCCTCGCTGGCCCCAAATCACCACGAGCTCCCCCTCGCGCACCTCCAAGCTCACCTCGGCGAGCACGACAGTCTCGTGCGGGCCCCGCCAGTAGCTCTTTCGCACTCGCTCGAGGCTAAGGAGCTGTCCGCTCATCTACCTGTGCCGGCCGTCGATAATCGCCTGCATCACCTTGCGAGCTTCCTGCAGCACCTGCACGCGCGCCTCGAGCATCACGATGTCGGCGTTACGCCGCAGGATTGCACTGGCCTCTGACCAAGTTGGAGCGGCATCCACCGGGACGGGGCGTACGCCTCTCCTCAGTTCCGTCAGTTCGCCGAGGCAGACCTGCTCTTGGCCCCAGCTCTGCTCGATGAGCCCAGGCAACATCTCCGGAGTGGCCAGCTGGATCTTCAGGTCAAGCTCTTGGCGAACCCGGGTGGGCGGAGAAGGGCTGAGCATCCATTCTCGATGTGATTGGCGGCCAAGGGCGGTAGCTTCGTAGACGGTCCGAGGGGCCGCGCGGCCACCGATCTGCAGGCCCTTTCTGTCACCGGTGAACCGAACTTCCTCATCACGGAGGAGGTTGTCGAGCTGGCTATAGACGCCCGAGGGCGCCCAGGCATAGGTCTTGAGCCGCTCTTCGAGCAGATTTGCGATCTCGTAGCCGTAGCGCTGGCGCTCGACGACGAGCGCACGTACGACATGCCTTAGCGTCGCAGCCATTGATCCCAGCGAGCCCCTCTTGTCCGACCAGTAGAATGCCTCCGCTGAATCGGACCCTAGCCTACCGTCTAGCTGTTCGCATTCTCTCAAGCGATTGATGATAAGGAGATGGGGCGTGTTGCACATGACAGGCGGCGCATGGCACGGCATAGGCCTGACGGCACTTGTCGTCGGTAGTTCGCTTGTACTAGGAACCCCGGTGGCACTTGCCACGCCGGCAGGGGCGACTCCAACAGCCTCCAGTGCTCGGACGATCGCCTTCTCGGAGACCGGACAACTTCACGCAGTCTCGCGAGGCGGCTCAGCCGTCACGGAGGAAGGCAAGGCGAAGGGAACCTTTAGCTGCTCGATCACGGTTCATCTCGTCATCGAATCTGCCGAACGCGTACGCGCAACATTCACGGTCAAGCCGAAGGAAGGTTCCGTCAGCGGGGGCGGCATCGCACGCTTGAACGCCGAAGGCGGAGTCGGCTACTTCGGCGGCACGCTCGCGATC
The DNA here is from genome assembly GCA_035473995.1 of Solirubrobacteraceae bacterium. Classification (GTDB taxonomy): domain Bacteria; phylum Actinomycetota; class Thermoleophilia; order Solirubrobacterales; family Solirubrobacteraceae; genus Palsa-744. The sequence continues at coordinate 52,659 of DATINR010000007.1, read as the reverse complement.
ACGAAGGGGACCGGGACGTTCGCACATGCGTCCGGACGCAACATCGGCTTCAGCGGCAGCTTCAACCGGGAAACCCTGAGCGCTGTGGTCCACGTTCACGGCACCGTGCACACCTGAGAGGCCGAGACAGGGCGATGCGCAAGGCGCAGGTAGTCGCCGCTGTCCTTCTGTGCGCCGGTGTGATCGGCTCGGCGGGTGTCGCTAGCGCGGCACAGCACGTGAGCCTCGAAGCTGGATTCAGCCCTGACAGGCTGGGGAAGCCGACGACCATCGACTTCGGCTTTCGTGTTTCTAGCTCTGCACCAGGCGAAGTTCCTTCTCCCGTCGTGGGCGTCGATATTTACCTCCCAGCCGGGATGGGACTGGCCACGAGCACGCTGGGCCTCGCCGTGTGTCAACCGGCGCGGCTGCTCGAACTCGGGCTCGCGGGCTGTCCTGCGAACGCCCGCGTCGGCTCCGGCCGAGCGGTCGGCGAGCTGAAGGTCGAAGGCGAAGTGATCCACGAGGCGGCCAAAGTGCAGGCGGTACTCGGCCCGAACATCAACCATCACGAGCAGGTGCTCTTCTATGTCGAAGGCGAAGAACCGGTTTCGGCGGAACTGGTGTTCCCCGGGGAACTCCTACCTTCCGCGGCCCCAGCGTTCAGCGGGCATCTGAAGACGGTTGTGCCCGTCGTGAAGTCGTGGTCGAACGGACCGGATATCTCTGTCACGCGATTTAGCTCGAGTCTCGGACCTCGCGGCTTGACGTATTACAAGCACGTTCACGGCTTCGTCGTGCCGTTTCGGCCGAGAGGCATCTCCGTCCCGGCAAGGTGTCCTGCTGGAGGGTTTCCGTTTAGAGCGGAGCTAACTTTTCTCGACGGCTCTCGCGTAACGGCGGGCCACGCCGTTCCCTGCTAAGAAAGCCCCCCCGGGCGGGCGTCCCGCGTCCCGCACACTCTCTGCGCCGGGTAACAACAACCCCTCTCGAGTCAACTCGACGCAACGAAAGGGAACGTGCGCTCTTCGCAGGCCCCCACCCTCCCCTCCGGCGCCCCGCCGAGGCGGCGAGGCGAGCGGAAGGGGGGCAGCTTCAGCTGGCGAGGTCGTACCGCAGCGGCTTGTCTTTGACTTGCTTCGCCTTCTTCGCGTCGGTCAGACGCACGAGGCAGTTGCCGATTGCGCCGGAGGATCGGCCGAGCGCCTTTGCGACCTGGCTTGGGCCGTGTGGAGCGGTGGCCTTGTTCTTCTTGAGGTAGTCCAGCACCAGCGGATCGAGGCCGCCCGCGCTCAGGCGCTCGGGTTTGCCCGACGACGACGCTGTCTTGCCCGGCGATGCTGCGGCGTTGCGCGAGGCTCCCCCGCTGCGCGTCGTCATTGCCTTGGCCGACGATGCAGCCTTGCGCGCCGCTCGAGCCTTCCCCGACGACGATGACGATTTCGCGGTGCGCGATCGGGCGGGTTTTGACGCCCGCGCAGCCTTGCCCGGCTTCCGGGTAGGCGCGGTCTTCGAGTCGTTCTTGCCACTGCCGGTCATCGTGTTTCTCCTTTGTTAGCGCCCTATCTGGGCTTTGGACGGTGGACGTGGTAGCTCGACCCGGCCAAGGAAGTCAAGTCCTCCCGTGAAGTCTTTTGGAGGGTCGCCAGCCCCTCTGCGCGGACCCCCGCGATGAACGCTCGCGCCCGGCCGCTGAAGCAGGCGGCGGCCCGGGGCTGGTCCGTTCGGTCGGGGGGATCGAGCTATCGGGCATCGGCCCCCCCATTCCCAGGGCGACGCTGCTCGGGCTGGATCGAAGCGGTCGCACCCGAACTTGCTCTTTCGCGCGGGTCGAGCTAGACGTGTGTCCCGGCCAGCCATCAGACGACCGCAAGCCCGGAAGGAGAAGCAATGAACGCCCTACTCAGCACGACAGCGACCTGCATGCTCGCGGCCCTCGGTATGTGGCTGTTTGGCGGGCTGATGCTGCGGGCTGCAGGTGCGCTGCTGGCCGTCGGTGCCCTCTTTCAGGCAGCGTCGACCGGGGCGCCGATGACGGCTGCGCTTAGCGTTCTCGGCGGCGCGACGTGGCTAGCAGGGCATTGGCTCTTTGCGGCACGCCATCACCAATATCGCTCGCCACTTGCGCGGCGCCTCTTCCTTCAAGTGCTTCCTGCGCGGCTGGACCCGACGCGAGGATGGGGCGTCCCAAACGTGCCGCGAAACGGGAGACGGTAGGCGACGTGGGCATCGACCCCCGAATTGAGCGGGCGCGCCGAGTCCTGCTTGCGCGTATTGCCTCCTACGGCTACACACACCTCAGCGCCGTCGGCGGGGTGATCTACACCTACACCCTTGGACTACCCGCCTACGCGCGTCATCCCGAGCTTGTCGTGTGCGGCGTTCCGCCGGACGAAGCGATCCCCATTCTCGGCGACGTCGTTCGGCTATTGACCGACTCCGCCCGAGCACTAGACGGACGGGTGATGGGCCTACTTGAGGACGACACGCCGCTGTGGGTTGCTCCTATCCCGGAGGCGACCGTCGCTAGCCAGCTCAGCGCCGCGAGCTGGTGGCGTAAGGAGCACCACGATGGCACGCCAGCGGCAGCGAAGCAAATCATCTTCCCCGACGCCGCCCGACGGTTCCCGTGGCAAGCGGGATGCGATCCCGACCTGCGGGCGCTGCAGTCGTTGTTGCTGCCGGAGATCGCCGTGCGAGAGCCCGACGTTGGTTTGTCCCGACCAGGAGACGCAGCTAGATGCACGCGGAACCTGAGACGCGAGGAATCCGTGCGCCGCAGGCGGCCCAGGCGCTGATATTTGGGGCGCCGCCCGCGCCTCCCCCCGCGATTCTCGCGCCAAACTCGCGGCCAGTCCAGGTGCGGATCGTTGTGCGGTTTCTAGCGACCTAAGTTGGGCGTCGAGTCCCCATGCTAGCTTGCAGATTTATGCTGCCGTCGCGCACAGAGGTTCTGCGCCCAGCCCTGTTTTCGGTCTTTGGATTCGTGTTCGCGTGGGTTGCCTTGGCCACCTTCGGGACCGCCGCGTTCCTATCGGGGGCTGCCGTATTCGGCGCTGGTGCCGGCTTGGCGCTGCCGCGCTGGATACGCAGCCGGGCTTGCAAGCGGGTCGGACCGCGCTTCCTCGACTGAAGTCGGGGTTTCGGCGGTTAGAGTCCGCCGCTCGCCATCCGCCTTGACGCGGGAGTTGCGTTTAGGCCGACGAAAGCGGGATTTGCCGGCGGACGGTCGCGGTGCTAGCAGGCCGCTAGAAACGTGCGTGGGCAGGACAGCTAGGTTCGGCGGGCCGGGCGTCCGGCGCGGCCTGCGAGCTTCCTGGCGACGCCGGCCTCATCGGGCAGCGCCGCCGCCTCCTCCTCCTCGCCGCTGGGCAGCAGGTGCCTGCAGCGGTTGATCGTCGCAAAAGTCGGCGGTGTGCCGGCACTTGTACTGGCGGCGCGCGGATGCGAGCGACCGAAGTTAGCGCGGGCGTGATCCCCTTGCTGCAGGCGTCGCACCTATCATCGCCCCGGCGCATGCTCCAACGGTCCTCCAGGTTGCTCGACCACCCACTGCTCTCCCGTCTCGGGAACCTCGAAACGCTTCTCAAATGGACGGCTGTTGGCTTGCTCGGACTCGTAGGAGCCGCGGTCGCGCTCTTCGAGCTCGTCACCCACGCTGGCGTGGTGGCCGACATCTTGTTTGCACTGGCATTGCTGGTCGCCGTTGGGCTTATAGCCCGACAACTCATGGCGAGGCGATCTGCCACCCGCTTGCAGCCCGACCTCGGAACGTTGCGCACAGAATGGAAACTTGCAACAGATCGGCTGAGCGGGTCTCTGCGCGCCCACCGCCTCTTCCCGCCGTCCCCGCCGTGGCCGCCGCCGCCGAATCTTGAGCCCTCTGCGTCGGCTGAAGCGGAGATGCACGACGAATACCACCGCGAGCTAAGGGCGGGGCTGCTCGCAGCGCTGGAGAACACCCCCGATCGATTCCTGTCCGACCGCGATGATCTTCGCCATCGGTTCCAGCGGGCAGGCACACCGGACGAGATGTGGCAGCTTGTCGAGGAAGCCAGCGCGGTCCGGGAGGCACTTGAGCAACCGGCGGACCAACACAGTCATATAGAGATCGGCGAGCGCAGGAGTCGCGTAGTCGTTCAACCGCTTTCCTTCGATCCGGAGCGTCAGCGCTCCGACCCAGACCCCTTGCAGCGCGGGCTGCGACAAATGGACGCCACTATTCGCCAGCAATGGCACGAACTCAAGGGCGAGCGCACGGCGCGCGAGACGATCCCGCCCGAACATCGTCAGGAACTCAGAGGCTTCCTGACGGGGGCGATCAAGGCGCTTGAGGGGGAACAGCAGTACCACTACGACGAGGTGTCGTCCATCACGCAGGCGAACCGCGCTGTTTTTGCGACGCACTTTCCGAAGGCCGCCGAGCGCTTGGATGCTTGGAACCAGGCGTTGTTCGCCCGCGATGCCCCTGTGGGCCTCTTGAGCAACCGGATCGTTCGTGAAGCGCAAGCGCGCGGCTTCAATGAGCCTGGGGCCTACTGGCAGAACGAAGTCGCGCGGCTGGTGAAAGACGTGACGTTCGAGCGACTACGGAAGGGAATCCCTGCGCCACAGGTCGGCAGTCTGGTCGAGTGGGAGCAAAGGGTCGACGGGTTCGGCCCGACGCTACACGCCAAGGGTCATCGGATAGCGACCGCACAGCACGACAGCGACAATGTCTTGCAAGGCAAGCGAGAGGCGGTCGAGCGATGGCTTGCCGAGGTTCAGTCGTGGCCCGAGGTTGACGCGTACTCGGAGGCGGAGCGACGGTTTGCGCTCAACACGGACAGGCATGACTTGCTGGCGGAACTTCGCAAGTTTGCGAAGATCGAGCACTTGCCTAATGCCGGTGAGTGCGAGATATGTCGAGGCAACCGAGGCGACTTTGACTGACCGGGGGTCGCCGGGGCTGGTATTTAGCCTCCCACCGCAGCAGTACATTGTTTCCCGCTGACGCTCCCCGGGGATCGACCCGCTCGATCACGCATCCGATAGGCAGCGCGTGGGGCGTGCTCGTTCTGACGCTCGCTATTCTTTCCGGCCGTCATGGTCACTCGAGTCGAAGATAGATCGCGCGACCTCCCTCCGACGGACCACCCTCCTGTGCTGGCCCAGATCTCAAATGCCTGCGTTCGGCTTCATAAGCGTTTCCACGGCAAAGGGCCAGTGCGGGCGCGTGCCGAGCTTTGGGGGGACGTCTTGATCGTGCTGCTCGAGGACGGATTCACGCGAGCGGAGCAGACCCTTCAAGAGCGAGGGCATACACAAGAGGTAGTGGATGCGCGTCTTGCGATGCGATCATCTATCGAAGGTGAGATCCGTGCAGTGGTCGAGGCTATCCTTGCTCGTCCGGTTCGCTCGTATATGAGCGCGACCGATCCCGCCGCGAGACTGCAAGTCGAGGTGTTTTTGTTGCAGTAGATGACCTGACCCGCGGAAGGCTCTCCTAACCCGCTTCAATTGCACGAATAAACGGTGGTCTTTTCGGAAGCGATGAGTGGGGAAAGGGTGTATGGGACAGCTCCGTGCCCACAAGGCGGCGAGTTGAGGGCATTAGAGGCAAGAAGAACCGACCCAGCTACTTGCCCTAATGCCTGACCTTGGGGGGCTCCTCCCGCTTTCTCATTGCTTTGCGCCGTTTCCGCTCCAGCATCGAGGGCTAGCGAGTTCCCCCAGCGCAGGAGCTTTGTTGTTAGGGGCGTGCAGGCGTTGGGGCACGGGGCAGACGCACAGAAGAGTCACGAATCCTGATCAGCCCCTCCTCCAATGCTGTGATCGACTCCCACGGGATCACGTTGCCGCGCACCATCGGATCTGGCCCGGAGCCGGTCATGCGGGCGAACATCCCGTAGCGTCCGACGAGCAGTCCATCCAGCTGCCATCCGCCGCCGACGACGCTCGCGCGGAGGTCGTGGACGCGCCCGACTCGCTCGCCGGACTCGGTCTCCACGACGCAGCCGATGAGGTCGCTCGCGCGGATCACGACTTCGGAAATTTCTCCACGAACAGCGCATCCCGGTCATCGCCCTGCGCAAGACCGAGCTCGCTCGCTTTGGCGCGCAGCGTGATCACGCTCGCGATCTCCTCGACCTGCTCCCAGGGCACGCGGATCACGTCCTCGCCGACAACACCGTTGCCGAAGATGCGTGCTCCGAGGCCGCGCAGGCGCCGGGGCATGCGCCTGTGCCAAGTGCCAGACCCGCTGAGAATCGCGTGCAGTCGCGGCGGCGTGCCGAGGTCGCCCTCGAACTCGAGATCGTCGGCTCGCCCGCAGCGTCGCCCGTCGACGTCCACGAGCTGATCGTCAAGCACCCGGTAGACCAAGTCCATGCGTTCTGCGCTCATCTAGCTCGCCCCGCCATCGGTGATCAGCATCAGTGGAATGGCAGCGAGCGCGACGACCAAGATGATCACGAAGTAGAGCCAGCCGAGTGTGGCAGCGAACTTGCCGTTGGCGTGCTCGCCCATGAACGTCCGGTCTCGCGCGATCAGGAGGACCGGAAGGTAGGTCATCGGCAGCGCCACGACCGAGAGGATCACCGCGTACTCGGTCAACAGCACCGGATCGACGCCGGTCTCGACAATCACGAAGGCGAGCGCGAAGAACGCGAGCCAGGCAAGCGTGAAGCGCGGTGCCTCGCGCGGGCGGCGATACTTGCCCCACTCCCAACCGGCGAACTGCGCCAGGGTGTAGGCGCCCGAGGTGGCGCACTCGACGGCCGCGCCACCGACCGCGAAGAGCATCCCCAGCAGTGCGAGGACGAGGCCGGCCTCGCCGAAGGCGCGTTGCGCGCCGAGTGCAGTTGTGCCGAGATAGCCCGGCTGGATCTGCGGATCGAAGAACACCTCGCCGGCGACGACGATCAGCGCGATCGAGAGGATGCCCCCGAGGGTGAACCCGAGTATCGCGTTGGCACGGTTCAGGCCGAGATCCTTCACGGTCCAGCGATCCTCGATGGCTCCCGAGGAGTAGAAGTAGACCTCGTAGGGAACGAGCGCCGCGCCGATCACGCCGACGACGAAGTAGGCGTAGAGCGCCGTGGAGGAGGAACGCCAGCTAGGAATCAGTCCCTGGCCGACCTGGTGCCAGTCGGGCTTCAGATGGACGGCCGCCGCGACGTAGACCAGCAGCGCGCAGCCGAGATAGCCAAAGATCCGCTCAATACCCCCGAAGGGCACGAAGTAGACGATCAAGACCAGGGCGACGACGACCAACAAGATCAGCGTCGAGACGTTCACGTCGAACAGCAGTTGAAGCACGATCGCCGCGCCGCCGACCTCCGCCGCCAGCGTGAGCAGGTTGATCAGGAGCGATGCCACGAGCGTCACCAGCCCGACGTTCAGCCCCATGCGCATCCGAACGACGTCGAATACCGGCCGACCCGAGACGGTCGCCACCCGCCCGGTCATCTCCGCGAACACGACGATGCCGATGACCCCGACTGGCACCGCCCACAGAAGCTGATAACGGAAGTCGGCTCCCGCCTGCGTGTTGAAGACCAGCTCGCCGATGTCCACGAAGCCGCCGATCGCGGCGATGATTCCGAGCGCGAGCTGGAAGAGCTTCTTCACAGTTCTTCCGCCAGCTTTCCGGCCTCCTCGGCCCAATGGAGAAGCTTTCGCTTGCTTTCGAGGGCCTGGTGGCGGTCCTGCGGCGACACGCGCAGGTCGTCGATCGCGCCGCCGATGTCGGCTGAGAGTTCGATCGCGGTATGGATCGGCTGCTTGAGCCTCGGCGCGACCGGATCGTCGTTGAGCTTCTCGGCCTCGTGCTCGGCTTGGGCGCTCAGCTCAGCGCCATGAACGCGCACGAACGTCACCTTCGAACGCCGCCGCGCCACGTCGTCGGCCATCAGCGCTCCCTCGGCGGAGATCGAGGCCAGCTGCTTGATGCCTGCTTGCACGCCGGTGCTACTAGCTCGTCCACATGCCGTCAGTGGCATGGCGAGAGCGATCAGCACGACGAGGGGGGCGAGCGCTCGGCTTGGCATCTGCGCGAGTTCTACCCCTAAGAACGGTCAATGATGCTGCTGCGCGATTTGGCGAAGCCGTTGCGGGTATTTAGATGCTTGGGAAGGAAAGGCTATGTTCAAGAAACTCCTTGAGCTGATCACGCTGAAATGGATCTGGGACCGTCGTGGCTCGCGCCGCTAGCACGACAGATCGACGTGCCCGTCAAGCGGCAGAAGCACTCAAAAGGCTCAAGAGTGGATCGCTGCGGGGAGGCCGGTCTAGCCGTGGCGAACACCGCGGCTCACTCGACCGGCTCGTGGCGCTGCGAGCGAGCCGATTGGGGACACGACGGACCGCCAGCCTTCGCTCAGCAGAATCCCAGGCTCGCGATGAGAGCCGGATAGCCTGACAGCCCTTCTGCTCGCAGGGCGTGCTCGTAGCGGCAATCCTCGAGGGTCAGATCACCTGAGACGATTAGGTGTGGTCGAGACGATCACCGCCGCTCCATCGCGCCCATTCCCGACTGAAATCCGTCACGCGGGCCGTAAGCCTCAAGCCCCCGCGGATCAGTGCGAGCTCGGCGCGATCCCAGCACTCCCGGGCTCAGGGCGCAGTTGTTCGTGACGATCTCGCGCAAAAGTCCAGACGGTCCCCACCGGCATCCTCTTTGGGGAGTGTTGAGATCCACATCAAGGAGTCCTGCCGGCTTGGAGAGCCGGCCGGTGTGCCTCTCTAGAAAACGCCCTAACCGGGCCTACGGGCTCACGACCCTCGTGCGGCATGCCGGGCACTCCTGGCCGCTAGCGGCTCTTGTGGAGCTTTGTGTGCGGTGTGCGGATGTGCGACTTCCTTGTCGAGTTGCGGCGCGAGCGCAAGGAACGCCGCAACGAGCCGTGGATCGAAGTGCGTCCCGCTGCCTTGCTGGATCTCGGCGAGCGCCTGCTCGGTGGTCCATGCCTCCTTGTAGGAACGCTTGGTAATCAGTGCGTCGTAGACGTCCACAACTGCGCAGATGCGGGCCGCCAGCGGGATTTCCACTCCCTTCAATCCCGCGGGATAGCCGCTCCCATCCCAGCGCTCGTGGTGGGACATGGCGATATCGCGCGCCATCTGAACGAGCGGGTTAGACGAGTCGGCGAGAATCTGCGCACCAGTCGTCGTATGCGCCTTGATGACCTCCCACTCCTCCGGATCGAGCTTTCCGGGCTTCAGCAAGATGCGGTCGGGTATGCCGATCTTGCCGATGTCGTGCATCGCGCTTGCATGGCGGAGTACCTCGGCGTCCTCCTCGCTCCAGCCGATCTGGAGAGCCAACTGCTGGGAAAGCCGACCGATGCGCTGGATGTGCTCACCCGTCTCGGTGTCGCGCGTGTCGACGGCTTGAGCGAGGCGCTGGATTAGCTCAAGCTGGCTTTCGCGCAACTGGCGTGCAAAGGCGTTTCGTTCGATGAAGGCGCCGACGTAGTTCGCCGCGACGGTGCCGATCGCCGCCAGCGTCCATGCCGCCAACGGATAGGTGAGCACGAGCACGGTGCCGGCGTCGAACGCGACCTGTGCGATGAGCACATAACCGGCCGCGACGGCACCCGCAAGCAACAGCGAGGCGAGGACCCGAAACCTCAGTGAAGCCAGCGGCGCAATCAGGGCGCCAAGGATGATCGCGATCAGCGCAAGCCATCCAGGAGCCGGGCGAAGGGGATTGCCGTGCTGCGCCGTCCAGATCGCGTTCGCCTGGATCTCCGGTCCCGCCATTGGGCTGGCGGACGTAGTGGAGGTCTGATGGACGTCCTGCAGCGTGGCGGATGTCGCGCCGACGACGACGATCTTTCCTCGGAAGACCTGCGGCTTAATGCGACCCTCGAGCACGTCGGCGTAGGAGACGGTCCTGATTGTTCCCGGCGCCCCGCGGAAGTCGATCAGCGCGCGGTCGGTGGAGAAGCGCGAGCGCGGGATAGTGGCTCCGGCAGACTCGCTTGTGGCGACGGCAAAGCCCTTGAGGCCGAGCAGCGAGAAGGGATACCGACGTATCACTCCGCCGGATTCAGCAGGCAGATTGGCTGCGGCCGCAACTGCGTGCGCCTGCTTGAGAGCCTCTTCTCCGCCGAGAACATTGGTCTGGCCAGAGGCGTTGACTTCCGTCGTGGCGAGCACAACCGGCGTCTTGGACTGCGCGATCGATTCGTAGAGGGCCAGGTCATCGCGCTTGTCGGTCGGCTCGGTGAACTGCACGTCGTAGGCGATCGCGCGTGCGCCATCGCCGGCCAGACGATCGATCACGGCGGCGTGCAGCCTGCGCGGGAACGGCCATTGTCGGCGTAGCTCGGAGAAGGTCTTGTCGTCGATCGCCACGACGACCACGCCCGGCGCCTTTGACGCACCACGCGCACTGAAGCGCATGTCGAGCGTGTCGTTCTCCAGGCGCGGCCATGCGTCCACTAGATAAGCGGTGAGGCCGCCGGTCATCGCAACGAGAGCCGCGACTGCGACGGCCAACGTCTTCGGGGTCAGGCTCAGACGCTTCACGCGCCAGCGCTCGCCGTGCTCAGCGCTTCGCCAGGTAGCTGTGGCCCGCACGGACGAGGACCGAGCGGTGGCGATGCAGATCGCGGACGCTGACGAGACCTTGCTTGACCGTCGTGAGCGTTCCGTCGCAGCGGTTGGTCGTCTCCCAGTGGGTGCCACGCACGGTTGCGACGCTGTTCTGACCGCGCGTGCTGTACTGCCCGTGGCTGTCCCTGGCCCAAAGGGTCGGTGGCGCCTTAGCTCGGGCCGCCCTCCCCAATGAGCTGCGAGCGTGCCGGGCGACGGCACAGCCCGACGGACGCGGAAGCGTGAACGTCGTCATGCCGGCTCCGGGACGCTGCCCGACCGCGAAGGAACCGTGCCACAGCGTCGCGCTCTGAAGCTTGCCCGCCGCGTTGACTGCGGTCGTCAGGCGGACGACACCGTGCTGCGCGTCGATCACCGACCCGATCGGGATGTTCTGCGACCGTCCGAGCGGCAAGAGGCTCGAAGCTCCCGGCACACGGACGAGCACAACGCCCGAGATCACGCCCGCGACCGCAGTCTTTCCGATCTCAGGTGGCGCGATCGTCGGGGACGGTGTGCTCAGGGTCGGCGAACTCGTCACAGTCGGCATAGAGGCAGTTCGGGAATCGGGAAGGGCCAGCGTGGTGAACGTCCCGTCACTGCCGTAAGTCGTGCCCGAGGCGCAGCCTTCGCAGTCGCTGGCGACGATGCGGTAGTGGTAGGTCGCGCCGGTCGTCAACCCGGTTAGCGCCTGAGAGAGTGAGTGCCCAGTGCTATCGGAGCCGACGGCACCGTCGATCAAGGGCACTTGGTTGCCGTAGGCGGTGGTGCTGCCCCAATCGAAGTGGTAGCTCGTCGGAGCGCCTTGGGGGTTCACCATCCCCGCGAGCGTCGCGGTGTCTCGCGCCACGGCCTGTGTCGGCTCTGTGACCGCAAGCGGCGCCGGGGCGGTCGTGAAAGTCTCGTCCAGCCCATAGGTGGTCCCTTCCGCGCAGCCGCCGCAGTTGCTCGCGACGACCCGGAAGTGGTAGCTGGTATCCGGCGCGAGTTCGGCGAGAGTTTGTTCGACGGGGTGTTCGCTGCTGTCCGAGCCGACGCTCGCGTCGGCGAGCGGCGCCTGGCTTCCATAGCCGGTGGTGGTGCCCCAGTCGAAGTGATAGGTCGTCGCCTGCCCCTGCGGATCGATCGATCCGTGCAAGGTTCCCCCGGTGAGCGTCGCACCGGTGGCCGGCAGCGTGTCGGCCGAGGGTGGCAAGACCGTCGTGAAGGTCTGGTCCGGGCCGTAGCTCGTTCCGCTGGCATTCGTCGCCACCGCGCGGAAGTGATAGCTCGTGCTCGGCGAGAGCCCAACGGCATTCGCGGACACGACGGCGGGCGTGGCGCCGCTGCCGGCCGACGCCGTCGAGGTCTGTGCGCCGTATTCGCTGGTCGGCCCGTACTGGAAGAAGTATTCGGTCGCTTGCGAGTTGGCTCCCACGGGAGCCGCGAGCGTTGCGGTCTGCTCGGCGACGTTGGAGGAGGTGGCTGCTCCTACGCTCGGCGCAACGGTCAGCGTGCCGATCTTGCCGCCGTTGGCGACCTCCGTGAACCAGACGTTGCCGTTGGGGCCCGTCGTGATCCCCAGCGGCTGGCTATTGTTCGTTGGCGTCGCCGTCTGCGTGATTACTCCAGCAGTCGTGATTTTGCCGATCTCGCCGGGGTTGTTGAACTCCGTGAAGTAGAGGTTGCCGTCGTTGGCGGCCGTGATCCCTTCGGGCCTGATGTTTGTCGGCAGGCCGGTTTCGTACTGAGTGATCGCCCCGGAGGTGGTGATTCGCCCGATCCGTCCGGGGTTAGTTTCCTCGGTGAACCAGAGGTTGCCGTTCGGCCCCGCGGTGATGCTCTGCGGTTTGCTGTTGGCGGTCAGTCCGGCCGAGAACTCAGTGATCGTCCCAACCGTGGTGATCCGTCCGATACGGGCGGGGCTTGCCGTCTCGGTGAACCACAGGTTGCCGTCGGGACCTGCGGCGATTCCCTGCGGTTTGCTGCCCGACGTCAGGCCGCTCGTGAACTCGGTGATCGTTCCCGTGGGCGTGATTCGCCCGATGCCGCCCTGGCTCGAAGAGATCGCGAACCATAGGTTCCCATCGCTACCCGCCGCGATTCCGGCGGGCTTTGCCGAGCTGAGCAGGCCGCTTGGAACCGTGAACTCCGTGACCGTTCCGGAGGGGGTGATCCGGCCGATCTTTTCCTGCGATGGCTCGGTGAACCACAGGTTCCCGTCGGGACCCAGCGCGATCCCTTCCGCCGGCCCGCTGACCCCCGAGGTGAATTCGGTGATCGTTCCTGCGGGCGTGATCCGGCCGATGCCGCCGGAGCCGGCGCTCTCCGCGAACCAGACGTTGCCGTCGGGCCCCGCCGTGATCCCGGCCGGACTGCGGCCGCCGGTGAGCAATGGGAACTCGGTCATGGTCGGCGCGGCCACTGCCGGGGCCACGTCACACAGCAAGGTGATTGCTAGCAGCGCTGGAACGAGCGCAAGCCGCCGGGAAAGCCTCATAACGAACCGATCGGCCGTCTCCCGCTAAGGCTTTAGTTCTCCGCATTCGCGTCGGCAAGTCGTAGGTGCAGCTACCGGGCGGGATTGATACCCAGTCCTGCGACCGTCGGAGGCCCGCCAACAGGGGGCCCTGGCCCACAGAGTCGAGGAGTCGTGCCTGCTCAGAGAGCCGGTGTCCTCTTAGAAAGGCGGTCTAGACGGAGCCTACGGGACAGGTGCGAATCTAGCTCGTTGGGCCACACGACACGGGCGCTCCCCGGCGCGACGAGCCCCCAGCCGTGAGCCGCCTGAGGGTCCAGAGTGCGAGATTGTTGCGTGCGCCGCTGTCCCGGTTCGTCTCATGGGAGATGGATGCCCTCGACCAAGGCCATCATCGCCTTTGCTGCTCGGATCGAGTCGTCGCTGTCGAGTCCAGCGTCTCGGAACAGGCGTTGGAGCAGCCGGTCTGCCGTGTCATGGAAAGACTCGTTTGGCCTCGCGCCGAATGCATCGGGCAACTACGAGATCAGCGAAGACGCGGAGGCGCGGCTCCTGCGGCTGGCCGAGGACGAGGTCTTTGAGACCTTTTCGCAGGGCCGCGGGCTATCCGAAGCCGAGCTGGAAGGTGAGCGTCCTCCTATGGATTGAGCCCAGAGTCGGCGACCTTCGCCGTGTTCGAGGCTCGGCTGCTCGGATCGGCTTCGATGGGTCGTGTGCCTGGTGACTGAGCTCGTTTGACCCAGCAGGCGCGGCCAAGACTCGCGCCAAACTCGCGCCAGTCCAGATGCGGATCGAGCGGTCTCAGGCGGTTCCCAGCGGTTCTGGTGGCGCTGCGGTTACCGGCGAGATCTCGTCAGAATCCGCGTCCCGGCGCCGAAAACCGCTTGGTTGAGCCAAGAACAGTGCAGAGGCCGAAAGTGGCTGCTTGCCCAGGGGGCGGTTTTCGAGACCGTCTCAAGGCTTGCGACCTGGGGTCGGAGGCAGCGCGCAGGACTCGACAATCCTTGGTTGCAATACGGGACGTGGCGTGCCCCCGCCATCTACGCGCCAGGCCGCTCGAGCACGCGCTTGAGCGTTGCGCAGTGCTCGCGGAACTGGCGCTTCAGCGCGGCGCGCATCAGCGGCTGCAGGAACCGCAACGGCCCGCCCGGCTCGCCATGTACGGTGAACCTCATGCGCGTGCCCTGCCCGCTCGGCTCGAGCACGATGTCGGCGTCGATGGGCAGCGGGCCTTCGATCATGCGCAGGGCAAAGACGCGATCGAGCTCGAACGCGGAGACCTCGACGAGCGACGAGAGCTGCTTGCCGCCGGGGCCGCGATGCACCTCGCGGATCCTGCTGCCGAGCCGCAGCGCCCCGGCCGGCTCGGGGACGGCTGAGACGGTGTTCGTCTGCCACGTCGCGAGCTTGGACGGATCGGTGACGTAGGCGAAGACCTGCGCCGGCGGGCGGGCGATCTGCGTATCGATCGTGAAGTCGATCATCTCGTCACCGTGAGCCGATCCGGCGCGCGAGCTCCTTCGCATCGGGCGCGCTCACGAGCACGTGGTCGAGTGGCGGGTGGTTGCGCACGGAGAACGACAGCGCCGGCAGGCCGCGCTTGAGGATAAAGGCCCGATCGAGGCGAATCGTGCGCGCGACGAAGTACACGCCGGGCAGCCGCAGCCCAGCTTTCAACCCCGTGCCCCTCACCTCGCGCATCGGGCTCTCGACGACACGCACGTCGGCCACGTCGGCGAGAGGAATACGCAGGTCTTTCATCAGCCCCACGGCTTTCTCCCAGCGAGCGAGCAGCACCTCGATCGAGTCGTCGGTCACGCGCACGCGCATGCGCGAGAGCCTAGTGCTCGCCCTTGCGAGGGAATAGATGCCACGATCCGGGTAGCAAGAGGAAGGCGGCATCCGACTCGCCGATCCGAGTCGGATGCCGCCCTCTTGGCAGTTTTCGTTAATCATCGAAAAAGGAGCCGAGATGGAGTCTTCTTCCGAGGTTGCCGCGAGGGTGCTCGTCGTCGCCTACCGTACGGCCGCGACGCAGCCGCTGCTCGACGCCGTGCGCGAGCGCGCGCAGCGCGGCAAGGCGACGTTCACGTTGCTCGTGCCGAACGCCGCGCCCGGCCTGCACAAGGTCGTCGACCCCGAGGACCAGGGCGCCGGCGAGGCCACCGGCGTGGTCGAGCGAGCTGTGCCCGCGCTGAGCGACGCCGCCGGCGCGCCGGTCGAGGGAATCGTCGGCTCGAGCGATCCGATCGCGGCGGTCGAAGACGCGATCAACCTGCGTGGCTTCGACGAGGTCATCATCTCGACGCTGCCCACGAAAATCTCCCACTGGTTGAAGCTCGACCTGCCGAGCAAGATCACCGGGATGGGACTGCCCGTCACGACCGTCACGCCGGAGGACTAACGGCCCGGCCCCGGAGCGCTACAGTCCCCTCTCGCGCCCAGCTAGCTCAGTTGGTAGAGCACTTCCATGGTAAGGAAGGGGTCAGCGGTTCGAGTCCGCTGCTGGGCTTCTCCCGATCGCCTGCAGCTTGTGCTTCCCCCCCCTGCCGGTGCTTGCCTTCCGGCCGCCCGTTACGACGCGCCTTGATCGTGTCTCACTGTGAGCGGCGCGCCGGACGATCCCGTCGCGCCGCTCGTCAGCTAGAAGAAACGGCGACGCTCTTCGTAAGGCCCATCCACGACACGCCGCCTGGCGGTCGCCATGTAGAGCAACGAGAACGCCAACCCGACGACGCCGGCGATCATCAGGATCAGCCCGATCGTGGGCCGCGAAACGCCAGAAACATGGAACGTGAGCCCGTACCGGACGATCGCTCCTACGGCGATCAGGAATATGGACGTTCCGAACGTCACGGGCTAGACCCTTCCACCGCGCCGATAGCCGAAGCCGCCCCCGGTGAAGAAGACGACCAAGGCGACCAACAGCAGCAGCCACAGCAACGGGCTAACGCCGATGCCGCCCGCGATTGCGGCGATCACAAGCACAATCAGAAGCAGCTCAATCAGTCCCACGGCGATACCTCCAGGTCGATACTGCGGTTACTGAAGCTCTACCCACGGCGCCAAAACGCGAAACGTGAGGACGTTCACATCAGGGTTCTTCGAGCTGCCGCTTGAGTTCTTCGTTTTCGCGTTCGACCCGTCGCAGGTCGGCTTCCGCTTCTGTTCTTCGTTCTTCGTTGGCCGAGTTGACGGGCGCCGGCGTCTGGGTGACGGTGCTGGCGGTCACGGTGTCGGTGCGCACGATCACCTTGGGTCGCACGACTGTCGCCGTGCGCGTGACCGTCCGAGGGGCAGACAAGCGGGCGCCCTGCCGTTCGCCGGTGGCACCTTCGCCTTTGTGGCCGATCGCATAGCCGAGCAAGCCGCCCACGATCAGGCAGAGCAACCCCGTGACGATCGCCGGCCAGGGGTTCTCCCACCACGGTCCCTCCGGGGGGAGCTCAGGGGGCAGGCGTTCGACGACGGGTTGGGCGGCCACAGGGGCGACCACGCGCTGCGTCGGCGCCGTCGGGTCGAGCGGCTGCGTCGGCTGCGTCGGAGGGGCCGGCGGCCTTGGGGGTTCTGGGCTGCTCACCGCCGGGCACAAGTACCCGGTCCGCTTGGGCCGAAACCGCCGGGGCAAGACTCGGGGCGCCGCTCGCAGGCTAGAACCAGGCTTCTGCGAAGGTGAGGCTGAGCTGATGTCCCTCAAGCACCCCACCGAGCGAGGCGAGACCGGCCGGCGCGGCTTCTTCGACCGCCTCGCGCAGCGGGCGTCGTACTTCTCGAGCTCGCCGCTGTTCTTCCTCCTCTGCGTAGCGCTCGTGCTGGCCTGGGTCGCCGGATACGTGTTCGGCGCGGGCGACGCATACGAGCAGGCGATCGGCACCGCGCTGACGGCCGTCACGCTGCTGCTCGTCGCGCTGCTGAAGAACGCCGAGCTCCGCTCGGAGGCGGCGATCCAGCACAAGCTCGACGCGCTTGCCACGGGCATGCTCGAGGCGATCCGCAACGAGGGCCAGCAGGCCGACCCGATGCTCGAGCGCGCAATCGGCCTCGACGAGGAGCTCTAGCCGCGCCGCGACGGCGAGGCCTCGCTGGCACTAGTCTCGCCCGATGGGCAGAGGGCCGAGCGAGCTGATCGACGGATGGACGGGGCAGGCCGTCGATCGCGCGGTCGGCGTGCACCATCGCCTGCGGCTCAAGCGCGCAGGTCGACTGGACCAGCTCGCGCCGCCGGCCGACGGCTCGCCGTGGGCGGCCGGCGATCCGCCGCCGCGTACGGGCAACTCGCTCGAGCTGCTGATCGACGGCGAGCAGGCGCTGCCGCGCATCGCCGAGGCGCTGAAGGGCGCGCGCTCGCACGTGCACATCGCGGGCTGGCATGTGACGCCGCAGTTCGGCCTGACGCGCGACCCGCATGCGGCCCGTCTGCGCGACCTGCTCGCGGAGCTGGCCGAGCGCGTCGAGGTCAGGGTGCTGCTGTGGGGCGGCTCGCCGCTGCCGCTGTTCACGCCCGACCGCGCCGCCGTGCGCAAGGTGCGCGAGGAGCTGATCCGCGACTCGCGTGTGCGCTGCGAGCTCGATGTGCGCGAGCGTCCGATGCACTGCCACCACGAGAAGCTCGTGATCGTCGACGACGAGGTCGCCTTCGTCGGCGGGATCGACCTGACCTCGCTCGGCGGCGATCGCTTCGACAGCAACGAGCACCCGATGCGCAGCCGGCTGGGCTGGCACGACGCGGCGAGCCGGATCGTCGGACCCGCCGTCAGCGACGTGACCAGGCACTTCGCGATGCGCTGGCAGGCCACGAGCGGCGAGCGACTGCCCGAGTGCCCCATCGGTCCCGTCGCCGGCGAGGTCGAGCTGCAGATCGTGCGCACGGTGCCCGAGAAGATCTACGACGCCGTTCCACGCGGCGACTTCCGCATCCTCGAGGCCTACACGCGCGCCCTTCGGGCAGCGCAGCGGTTCGTCTACCTCGAGAGCCAGTTCCTCTGGTCGCCGCAGATCGTCGAGCTGCTCGCCGCCAAGCTGCGCGAGCCGCCGAGCGATGAGTTCCGCGTGCTCGTGCTGCTCCCGGCGAAGCCGAACAACGGCGCCGACACCACGCGCGGGCAGCTCGCCGCGCTCGTGCGCGCCGACGACGGCGGCGAACGCTTCCTCGCGACGACGATCTCGGCACGCACGGGTGAGCTCAGCGGGCCCACCTACGTCCACGCGAAGATCGCGATCGTCGACGACGAGTGGCTGACGCTCGGCTCGGCCAATCTCAACGAGCACTCGCTGTTCAACGACACCGAGATGAACCTGATCACGTGCGACGCCGCGCTCGCGCAACAGACGCGCCTGCGCCTGTGGTCGGAGCACCTCGAGCGCCCGATCGAGGAGGTCTCGGGCGAGCCGGCCGACGTGATCGACCGGCTGTGGCGCCCGACGGCAGTCGAGCAGCGCCGGCGGCTCGAGCGCGGCGCGGCGCTGACGCACCGGCTACGCGAGCTGCCCGGCGTGTCGCGTCGTTCGATGGCGCTGCTCGGTCCGCTCGACAGCCTCGTCGTCGACGGCTGAACGCGAGCGCTCAGGAACCCTCGTCTGCGTCCACGTCGTCGCCCCGCGCAGCGACCTCGCGCGCGCGGCTCCCGCGACGCCCGTACAACAGCCGCTTGGGCACCGGAACGGGGCTGAACCGATCGGCAGCAGAGCCGACGAAAGCGCGCGGCTCGAGCTTGGCCACGAGCGTGGTGAGCTCCGCGCGCTCGGCCTCGCTGAGCGCGCCGGTGCCGCCACGCGCCTTGGCCACCAGCGCGAGCAGCCTGCGACGCTCCTGCGGACCCAGCATCGTCAGGTGGCGCTTGGCCAGTTTCGCGACCTCGACCGCGCCGAGCAGCGCGACCACGGGCACGCCGCGCGCGAGGCGTTTGACGGGCGTGCGGGTCAAGAGGAAGCGCAGCATCTAGCTCAACCTATGCTCGCGCAGCGCGATCCCTAAGCAGCCGCCCTCAAGCGGTGAACGCCGTGTAAAGCGCCTTGCTTCGATTGATCCGACAAGTTAGGGTCCTCGGAATCGCTCCTCGGGGGGACCACTGGAGGGTGGTGGCACGCGCGCCCAGGCGCGCGCATCGAGTACTCGCTGAAAGGCGCGATGCGGACGAGAGCAGCCCCAGTCAACGAGTACAAGGGAGAAACGTGAACAAAGCAAGGATTCGGTCGCTCATCGCCGCCTGCACGGCACTGTGCGGCTTGGCCATACCGGCAACCGCCGGCGCCGCGAGCCTGTACGTGTCGAACTCGGCGCCGGTCGTGACCGGCGGGAAAAGCTGCGCGCAGCCCAACTACAACACGATCCAGGGCGCTATCGACGCGCTCAAATCGCTGCCGAGTGGCACCGTCAACGTGTGCCCGGGCACTTACCCCGAGCAGCTCACGATCGTCAAACCGCTGAAGCTGATCGTCCTCGGCACAGCGGGGTCGGCCAAGCTGGTGCTGCCCGCAGCGCCGGCCGACTCCAAAACCAAATGCGACGAAGCGCCAACGGTCAAAGCGTTCCAGCCGAATCAGGACGCGATCTCGATCTGCACGCCGAGCACCGTCACGATCAGCGGCTTGAAGGTCGAAGCGAAGTGGCCGGAAGGCACGTGCGACGACTCGCTCTACGGGATACGCGTCGTCGGCGGCGCGACGCTCGCCGCGACGAACGTCACGGTCGACGGAGCAGGCGCATTCCCGATCAACGGCTGCCAGGGCGGTGTCGGCATCCAGGCCGGAACGACGCGCACCACCACCCCGGAAGTCGGGAAGCTCAAACTGAAAGGCGTCACCGTCACCAACTACCAGAAGAACGGCATCACGATCGCGGCGAAAGGCTCGACGGCCACCATCGCCACGACCACGGTCACCGGCGCGGGCGCCACGCCGGAGATCGCCCAGAATGGCATCCAGGTGAGCGCCGGCGCGGTGGCAAAGATCAACACCTCGAAAGTGTCGGGCAACGAGTGCGACAACGGCTCCTGCGGCCCGGAAGGCTTCTCCCAGACCCAGTCGACGGGACTGCTGTTCTACGGTGCCGGGCCGGGCTCGAGCGTCACGAACTCGACCTCGAGCGGTAACGACATCGGTGCCTACTACCTCTCGGAAAGCGAAACGCAGCCTGCATCGCCGGAGCTGGTGCTGAGCAAAGACGCCTTCACGGCCAACCGCTACGAGGGCGTTGTGCTCGACCAGGGCGACGCCTCGCTGAGGAGCGACACGATCAGCGGGCCGGGCGAGGTCGGCATCGAAGTCCAGCAGTACGAAGGCCAGACGCTGTCCTCTCAGTCGAACGCCTCGAATACGAAGGTCGAAGGCATGAGCGAGGCGGGCCTGAGGGTCGCTTCGGACAAAGCGGCCGGCGACATCGCGGGCAGGTTCACGCTCACGAAAAGCACGTTCGTGAGCAATGCGACGGTGCTCGACAACGAAAGCAACAACTTCGAAGTGATCTTCTAGGGAGAGCACTTTGAGCAAGGCGGCTCACGCCGCCGGCATGGCCCAGGGGGAGGCGCGGCGCAGGCCGCGCCTCCCCCCTTTTTTCGGTCGTCTAGTCTCCCGGCGTGCCCTCCGCGAGCAACCGACAGCTTCGCTCGGCGACGCTGCTCGGCCTGGCCTGCGGCCTGCGCACGTTCAGCGCCCCGGCGGCCCTCGCCCTGCGCAAACGCCCGCTGAACGCCCCACGCCGCGCCGTGCTGCTCGCGGCGCTCGGCGAGCTGGTGGCCGACAAGCTGCCCTCGATGCCGAGCAGGCTCGAGCGCCGAGGCTTGACCGGGCGGCTGCTCAGCAGCGGCGCGACAGGAGGAGCCGTGGCCGGGCCCACGGGCGCAGCCACGGCGGCGCTCGCCGCGCTGGCGAGCGCCGTGGCGGGCAACCGCGCCCGCTCGGCGATCGCGAGCCCGCTCGGCGCATTCGCCGAGGATGGCCTGGCGATGGGGCTCGCCTCGATCGGCGCCGCCGGGCGCCGCGGCTGAGCCGGACGATGAGCGCGCAGGACTCCGAGCACCCGACCAACCAGGCGATCACGCCGGAGCTCAGCAAGCAGATGCTGCCGGGCACGTTCCCGGGCAACCTCGACATCGAACTCACGGAGATCACCGACGAGCACGTGCGCGGGCGGATGCTCGTCGACAAGCGCCACCTGCACCCGATGGGCTACGTCCACGGCGGCGCGTGGGTCGCCTTCGCCGACACGGTCGCGGCGTGGGGCACGATGCGCCACCTGCCCGAGGGACGCGGCTTCACGACGGTCGAGCTGAAGATCAACGTGCTCGCCTCGGCCCAGGAGGGCGATGAGCTGACGGCGCTCGGCAAGGCGCTGCACATGGGCTCGCGCACGCACGTGTGGGAGGTTCAGGTGTTTCGCGGCGAGCGACTCGCCGCGAACTTCCTCTGCACGCAGATCGTGATCTAGGAATCGGGTCCGGCGGCGGCGCCGGCGGGACGCGCCGGAGCTGTGCCGAGCGCCGCGGCGTCGCGCGCCTTGAAGAACTCGGCGCCCTCGATGCTCACGTGCGGGACGGCGCGCTGCAGCCACTTGGGCATCCACCAGTTGAAGCGGCCCATCAGCAGCATCAGCGCGGGCACGAGCAGGCAGCGCACGACGGTCGCGTCGAGCACGACGGCCACGGCCAGGCCGACGCCGAACTGCTTGATCGTGGGGTCGCCGTTGAGCACAAAGCTGCCGAACACGAACACCATGATCGCCGCGGCGGCGGTGATCACGCGCGCGCTCGTGACGAGCCCGGAGACGACCGAGCTGCGGTTGTCCTCACCAGCGTGCACGTGCTCCTCGATCTGACTCACGAGGAACACCTCGTAGTCCATCGAGAGGCCGAACAGCACGGCGAACATGAACAGCGGCACGTAGGAGACGATCGGCACGGGACCGTTCAGCCCGATCACGTCGGCCAGCCAGCCGTACTGGAAGATCGCGGTCAGCACGCCGTAGGAGGCGCCGATCGAGAGCAGGTTCATCACGGCCGCCTGCGCCGGGATCACAGCGGTGCGGAAGGCGAGGATCAGCAGCACGAAGCTCAGCGCGATCACGACGAGGATCTGCAGCGGCAGCTTTTCGGAGATGCGCGAGGCGAGGTCGATGTAGCCGGCCGTGCTGCCGCCGACGTCGGCCTTCATGTCGGTGCCCTTGTCGGCGCTCGGGATCACGCTCGAGCGCAGCTTTTCCACTAGATCGGTGGTCGCTTCTTCGGCAGGGCCTTCGGCGGAGATCGCGTTGAAGTACGCGGTCGTGCCGGCCTTGTCGATCTGCATCGGCGTGACGGCCACGACACCGGGAGTCGTGGAGACGTCCTTCTGCAGCGCCGCCAGGCGCGGGTCTGCCGTGCGCGGGTCGCCGCCGGTGGACTTCGACTGGCCGGAGGCCGACTGACTGGAGGACTTGCTGGACGTCCCGCCGTCGCCGGGCTTGCCGGAGCCGCCTCCGCCGCCGGCCCCGCTCGAGGCAGGCGCAGGCGTCCCCTTGCTCGAGGAGCCCTTGGCCGTGGAGCTACTCGCGGAGGAAGGCGTCCCGGCCGGCGCCTTGGCGGGCGAGCCGAGCGAGACGGCGACGAGCAGCGGGCCGTTGATGCCGGGACCGAAGTTCTTCGCGAGCAGGTCGTAGGCTTTGCGCGCGGTTGTCGAGTCGGACAGCGCGGCGGTGTCCTGCTGGCCGAGGTTCAGCGACAGCAGCGGGATCGTCAGCGGGATCAGGATGGCGAGCGCGGCGAGGCCGGCGATCCAGGGATAGCGCGCGATCTCGTTGGCCCATTTGGCCCACAGGCCTTTGTGCACCTGCTCCTCGGTCGGAGGGTGGCGTACGCGCAGGGAGTTGATGTGGGGGCCGGCGATCGCGAGCGTCGCGGGCAGCAGGGTCAGCGCGGCGAGCACGGCGACGACGACGGCGATGGCGGCCATGAAGCCGAGTGTCGAGATCAGCGGTATGCCGGCGACGGCGAGCGAGACGAGCGCGATCGTGACGGTGCCGCCGGCGAAGAACACGGCGCCGCCGGAGGTGGCCGCGGCGCGCGCGATCGACTCGTCGATCGACAGCCCGTCTTTCATGCCACGGAAGTGTCGCGTGACGATGAACAGCGCGTAGTCGATGCCGACGCCGAGCCCGATCATCGTGGCCAGCGTCGGCGCGACGGACGGCACGGTGGCGGCGTGGCCGAGGATGCGGATGATCGCAAGCGTCCCGAGCAGGCCGACGATCGCGTTGAGGATCGGCAGCAGCATCGAGACGACCGTGCCGAAGGTCAGCGTGAGGATCACCATGGCGGCGATGATCCCGATCAGCTCGCTCGACTCGGTGGCGGGCTTGGACACCTTCTGCCCGAGCTGGCCGCCGGTCTGGACTTCGAGCCCGGCGGCCTTCGCCGGGTCGGCGCCTTCGATGATTTCTTCGGCTTCGCTGACGGACAGTTCGCCGGGGCTGACGCCGAGCGTGACCGAGAGATAGCCGGTCTGCTTGTCCTTGCTCAGCGCCCCGGCCCCCTGCGGTGAGAGGGGGCTGACGACGGAGGCAACGTTCGGCTCCTTGGCGATCTGCTTGGCCGACTTTTCGACGGCTTCGGCATTCTTCGCATCGGTCAGCTTGCCGGCGCTCGCGTCCAGCACGATCGGGCTCGAGCCGTTGGCCTGATCGGGGAAGGAGTCGGCCAGCGCGTCGGTCGCGCGCTGGCTGTCGGTGCCGGGCAGCGAGAGGTTGTCGTTGGTGTTTTCGCCGAGCCTGTGCGAGACGACGACGAGTGCGATCACGGCGAGCAGCCAGACCGCGAGCACGGCGAAGCGATTCCTAACGCTGAAATGCGCCAGGCGATACAGAACCCCTGTCATGGACGGTCGCTTCCCCCTTGCGTTGCGATCGCTGCGCCCCCATCCTTTCTGCGGGGCCGATCGGTGTCAAGTTCGAGTAGGCGGTGCCGAAGTCCTGCCGATGCGCGCCTAGGCTGTGCCGGCGGGCTCGATCCGCTCGAACACGGCCGCCATCCCCTGCCCGCCGCCGATGCACATCGTCTCGAGGCCGTAGCGCCCTCCGCGCCGGCGCAGCTCGCGCAGCAGCGTCGTCATGATCCGCCCGCCGGTGGCGCCGATCGGGTGCCCGAGCGAGATCCCGGACCCGTGCACGTTGACGCGCTCGAGCCCGTCGGGCAGATTCCACTCGCCGATCACGGCGAGCGCCTGCGCGGCAAAGGCCTCGTTGAGCTCGATCAGGTCGATGTCGGCGAGCGTCAGGCCGGCCCGCTCGAGCGCCTTGCGCGTGGCGGGGATCGGCCCGATGCCCATCGTCTCGGGCGCGACGCCGGCGACCGACCACGAGACCAGGCGCGCGTACGGCGCGAGGCCGAGCTCGGCGGCCTTCTCGGGGTGGGTGACGATGCACACGGCGGCACCGTCGTTCTGCCCGCTGGCGTTGCCTGCGGTGACGGTCGCCTCGGGGTCGCTGCGGCCCATGATCGGCTTCAGCGCGGCCAGCTTCTCGAGCGTGGTGTCGGCGCGCGGGTGCTCGTCGCGCTCGACCACTAGCTCCTGCTTGCGCGCCTGCACGGTCACGGGCACGATCTCCTCGGCGAACGTGCCGTCCTCTTGCGCGGCCACGGCGCGCTGGTGCGAGCGCAGCGCGAGCTCATCCTGGTCGGCGCGCGAGATGCCGTACTCGCGGCGGACGTTCTCGGCGGTTTCGATCATGCCGCCCTCGACGACGTGGCGCTGCCCGCCGGCCGTCACGCGCGGGCGGGCGAGGCGGTCGGCGAGCTCGACGCCGCCCCTCACGCCCCAGCGGATCCCCATCGCGTAGAACTCGGCCTGGCTCATGCTCTCGGCGCCGCCGGCGAGCACGAGCTCGGAGGCGCCCGTCTGCACCTGCATGCAGCCGAGCATGATCGCCTGCAGCCCGGCGCCGCAGCGGCGATCGATCTGCAGCCCGGGCACCTCGATCCCGAGCCCGGCGTCGAGCGCTGCGACGCGCCCGATCGCGGGAGCCTCTCCGTTGGGGTAGCCCTGGCCGAGGATCACGTCGTCGATCTCGCCTGCCGGCAGCGAGGTCCGCTGCACGAGCGCTTCGATCACGGTCGCGGCGAGGCGTGCGGGCGGCACGTCGCGGAACACCCCGCCGAAGCCGCCGACGGACGTTCTCAACGGTTCGCAGATGACGGCGTCGCGCACGGCCGGAGAGCCTACGGGGTTATGGAGCGACCGGGGGCCGAGACACCAGCCCCGCGGTCGCCCTCTACCCGGATGACCTGTGGCCTTCCGCTGCAACTGTCGGCAGCGGCGCGGGGCGCCTTTAGCTACGGCTTGCGGGCGGGCACGAACTTGCGCCGCAGCAGTGCACTCATACGCTTGTCCAGGCGCTGTTCGGAACGCGCGGCGCGCGCCTGCGGGATCTTGCCCGCGGCAACGGCGTGGGCCAGGCGCTGCTTGCGGGCGGCCACGAGCGCGTCGCGCAGGCCGGCACTCGACTTGCCGGGGGTCGCGTCGGCGATCTGCGCGAGCGTCTTGCCGGAGCGCAGCGCTTCACGCAGATGCATGGGCGCGACGCCGAGATAGCCGGCGGCGGCGAGGCCGAGCCCGCCCGCGGGAGCGAGGCCGAGCTTCCCGGAGCTGGCAGCTCGCGGAAGCTGCACGCTGCCGTTGACCTCGGCGCCGACGCGGCTGGGCAGGCGGGCGGCGACCTTGGCCAGGCCCGCTCTGCGCGCGGCGACGATCGCGTCGATCAGCCCCTGCGTGGACTTGCCGTGCGCTTGGGCGAGCAGCGCGAGCGAGCCCGAGGAGCCGAGCTCGTGTTCGAGCTGCGCGGCCGGGACCCCGAGATAGCCGGCGGCGGCGGTGAGGTCTCGCTGATGCAGCCGATGCGCGTCGTGGCGGACGTGGATGCGCCGCTGCCCGTTGCCCTGGCCGGTGGCCGAGACGGCGGCAAAGGCGACGCCGGCGCTCACGACGGCTACGGCCGCTCCGGCGATTACCTTCTGTCTAGCGCTCCGTTGCACCTCGAACAATGCTCTCTCACTTCCCTAAAGACCTGCTGCCCGCCCCTTGAATGGTACGTAAAGCCGGCGGATCGACTGCGCATTGGCTGAGCGGGCTGTTGCTGCCGGCGGACAACCCGGCGGGCGTCGTGTACGGCGTGATCACGGTCGGCGCCCTGATGGCGGCTGAGAGCGGCCGGCACGAGAGCTACATCGACGCATTCGCCTCGTCGCTGATCGCGACGCTGCTCTACTGGCTTGCGCACTCCTACTCGGACCTGCTCGGCGACCGGTTGACGACGGGCGAGCCGTTGACGATAAAGGTGCTGGCGCGCGAGCTAGCGCACGACTGGGCGATCGTCCGCGGCGCGGCGATCCCGCTGCTGGCGCTGGTGATCGCGTGGCTCGTCGGCGCGGGCCAGGAATCGGGCGTGACGGCGGCGCTGCGCACGGCGGTCGTGACGGTGGTCGTGTTCGAGGTGCTCGCGGGCATCCGCACCAAGTCGACGCCGGGCGAACTGCTGCTGAAGGCAGGCGTGGGCGTGACGATGGGAATCGCGATCCTCGCGGTCAAGGGCATCCTGCGCTGAGCGCGCCCGCGGCGCGCCTGCGTGGTCGACCAGCCGGTCACGCCTAGCACCCCGAGCCCACTCGCGTGCACCTTCAGTAGGTCTCTGGGGTGACTAAAAGAGACGATTTGTTCCCACTCGTGGGATACGCTCTGGTCGGTTCACTGTAGACAAAGGATCGCTGACGTGAAACGATCCTGACTGCCGAACTCTGTGGCATGATCAACGGCAGCGATCAATTCTGGGGGATCGAATGTCAAGGACGGAGAGCAAGGCGGCGAGCGTCGGCGCAGGCAAATCCACGCTTGCCCCGCTGTATCAGCGCCTACCGCACGGACCGCATCGCCTCGGCACGGAGGAGGTCATCCGCAACCAGCGCTCGCGCATGCACGGGGCGATGATCGAGGCCGTCGCAGCCAACGGATACGAGCGCACGAGTGTGAAGCAGGTGGTCAGCCTGGCGGGCGTGTCGCGGCGCTCGTTCTACGAGCAGTTCGCGAACAAGCAGGAGTGTTTTCTGGCGACATATGACGTGATCGCGACACGCGGCGCAGGCCGGGTCAGCGCGGCTTACCGCAAAGCGCGCGGCGGGGCGGAGGATCGCCTGCAGGCGGCATTCGGCGAGCTCGGGCAGGCGATCGGCACGAACTGGAACAGCGCGAACCTGGTGATCCTCGAGGCGCCGAAGGTCGGCGCACCGGCGCTGCTGCGGCTGCGCCGCGCCTCGCAGACGTTCGAGCAGATGCTCTCGGCGACGTTCGAGCACGGCTCGACGACGAGCCCGCTGCCGGCGCCGGTGATCCGCGGCATCGCGGGCGGTCTGCACGCGGCGATGTCGAAGTGCCTGCGCGAGGGCTCGGCGGAGAAGGCGCCGCAGTTGGCGCAGGAGATGTTCCAGTGGACGCTGCTGTTCCAGACGCCGGCGGCGAAGCAGCTGGCGGAGCGGCTGTCCGAGCGCGCGCGACTGGCGCTCGTGCAGGGACGCAAGGCGCCGAACGGAGCGACCGCCAACGGCAAGGGTCAGGCAGAGCGCGACGAGCGTGCGCGCCTGCTCGAGCAGGCGCTGCGGCTGGCGGTGCTGGAGGGCTACCGGGAGCTGAGCGCGCCGCAGATCGCGGACGCGGCGAACGTCCCGATCGACGCCTTCTTCGAGCTGTTCGCGGGCAAGGACGAGTGCTTCCTGGCGGCGCTGGACATGCTCGGCGAGCAGCTGAAGACGGTCGCCAGCGACCCGGCGCTGCGCGGCGCGGAATGGCCGCAGGCGGTGCGCCGCACGATCCGCGTGCTGATGGGCTACCTGGCGGACAACCCGATCTACGCGCACACGATCGCGGAAGGAGCGTTCGCGGCGGGACCGGAGGCGGCGGCGCGCAACCTGCGCCTGGCGTACGGCATCGCGGCGCGCCTGACGGAGGGCGCGCCGGATCAGGCGCGCAGCGTGCTCGTCGTGCAGGGCGTGGCGGGCGCGCTGTCGCACACGATCCGCTGCCAGGTGGCAAGCGGGCAGATCCAGCTGCTGTCGGTGCTCTCGGACTACCTCACTTACATCGCCTTGACGCCGTTCATCGGCGCAGAGCAGGCTGCGGCGATGCTCGTCGAGGAAGAGGCTTAGGCCTCGGCCGTGCTCGCGCGCGCCGGCTAGCGGCGTTTGCGCGGAATGCGCTCGGCGAAGTACGCGAGCACGATGCCGACGAGCACGGAGATCACGATCACGATGATCAGCGGCGCCTTGCCGGAGCCGAAGACGTAGCTGACCTTGACCTCTTTGAGGTTGAAGACGGCGAACAGCGTGATCAGGATTGCGAGGATCACGAGCGCACTCGTGCGGGCGAGCTCGCGACGGCTGCGCTTGTCGAGCTTGGCCGGCCCGGGGTGACCCTGAGGGGCCTTAGTTTTTGTACCGCCGCCAGGCGTCTGTGCGGATGCGGACATGCGCAACGTGATGGTACCCCGTCCCAACGCGGCAGGCGAGCAACGGGTCGCCGGCGCGAGGCGCTGGGCCGGCTATCGATTCCTGAGGACTGTTAGCTATGGCATATACGCAGCCGTATATGCCATGGCTACCAAAGTCGCCGATTCACACCCACACCTCCGCTTACGCCCACCCGCCTACGCCCCCACCTACGCCTATGCCGAAGCGCGCAGCTCGGCGGCGACCCAGGCGCAGCCGACGGACAGATCCTCGACGCCGAGCGCGGCGGACACGTTGAGCGCCATGCCGTGACGGAAGAAGTCGTCGATCCGTTCGGCCTCGGCGCCGGAGAGCTCCTGCGCGAGCTCGACGAGCTCGGCGTAGCGGCGGCGCACGCAGGCGCGCACGAGCTCGTCGTCGCAGGCAGCGTAGGACTGGTGCTGGAGCATCAGGTAGTCGCGGTCTGAGGCGAGCAGGCCCTTGTATGCGAGGCCCATCGCCTCGAGCGCGTCCTCGCAGTCGGCGGGAGCGCGACCGTCGGCATACTCGGCGGCGGCCAGGCGGAAGGTCTCGGCGACACGCTCGAAGCCGCGCTCGAGCGCGGCGAGGAACAGGTCGCGCTTGCTGGGGAACAGGCTGAAGACGTAGGGCTGGGCGACGCCGACGCGGCGGGCGATCCGCTCGACGGGCGTGCCGTGCAGACCTCCGTGGGCGAACTCGTGCACGGCGGCGGCGATCAGCTCCTCACGCCGCTCGGCGGCGGGGACGCGCCTGCGCGCGGGCTTGGCTGGAGCATTCACGCATCCCTTCCTACCACGGCCAGCTCGCGCGCGCCAGGGGCGGCGGCTGCGGCGGGCCGCGGTGCGGCTGCCTTGGCGGTCTTCTCGAAGGGCAGCAGCAGCACGACGAGGGCACCCGCGCCGAGCACGGCGACGCCGACCCAGATGGCGGGGATCAGCCCGTCGACGAAGGCCTGCGGGGAGCCGTAGCCGCCGGCGCTGGTGAAGACGGAGGCGAGCACCGCGACGCCGAGCACGCCGCCGACCTCACGGATGGCGTTATTGGCGCCGGAGGCCTGGCCGGCCTGCTCGTCGCGCACGGAGGAGAGGATGGCGTTGGCGGAAGGGGCGAACACGAGCGCCATGCCGGCGCCGGCCATGACGAAGGGCACGAGCATGCTCGAGTAGGCGAGCTGCGTGGAGGTCATCAGGTCGAGCCAGGCGAGCGCACCGGCCTGCAGCGAGAGCCCGGCGAACATGAACAGACGGCTGCCGAAGCGCTCGGAGAAGATTCCGGCGAGCGGGGCGACGACCATCGTGCCGCCGGTCCACACGAGCAGCTTCAGCCCGGCCTGGAAGGGCGTATTGCCAAGCACGTTCTGCATGTACTGCGAGAGGAAGAAGATCGAGCCGAACATGCCGAAGTACATGGTCAGCGAGGCGACGTTGGTGACGGCGAAGGAGCGCTTGGCGAAGAAGCCCATCGGCAGCATCGGCTCGGGCGTGCGCCGCTCCCAGACGACGAAGGCAGCGAGCAGCACGGCGCCGGCGATCAGCGTGGCGAGGATGGTCGAGCTCGTCCAGCCGAGCGACTGCGCGCGCACGAGGCCGTAGACGATCCCGAACAGACCGCCGGAGGCGAGCGCGAGCCCGGGCAGGTCGAGCTTGCCGTAGGGACCGCGACTCTCGCTCAGCCAGCGCGCGGCGAGCGGGATCACGGCGAGGCCGATGGGCACGTTGATCCAGAAGATCCAGTGCCAGGAGATGCCCTGCACGACGGCGCCGCCGACGAGCGGCCCGAGTGCGACGGCGATCCCGGAGATGCCGGACCAGACACCGATGGCCAGCCCGCGACGCTCCTTGGGGAAGGCCTCGGCGAGCAGCGTGAGCGTGAGCGGCGTGACGATGGCGGCGCCGGCCCCCTGCACGGCGCGGGCGGCGATCAGCAGGTCGGTGCTGCGCGCGAGCGCGGCACCGGCGGAGGCGAGAGTGAACAGGCCGAGGCCGAGCAGGAACATCCGCTTGCGCCCGAAGCGATCGCCGAGCGCGGCTCCGGTGAGCAGCAGCACAGCATACGTGAGCACGTAGGCGTTGACGGTCCACTCGAGCTGCTGGATGGAGGCGCCGAGCTCGCGGTGGATCGTGGGCAGGGCGACGCTGACGACGAGGTTGTCGAGCACGACCATGAAGAGCGCCACGGAGACGATCCCGAGGGTCCAGCCGTTCCTTGAAGATATGCCGCTCATCGTTGCTCCTTTGGGGGTGGTTCCGAGGGTTTGGCGTGGATATTAGCAGTCGCTAATAATTATTCTAATGGCGGCCTCGCCCGCGATATTTCGCCGATGGCGCAGCTTGCGCGAGGCTGCGGTGTTATCTCCCGGCGAAGCGCCCAATCAAGCGAGGAGGGCCCAGGCGGGTGGCGAATACCATGCGAAGAATGCAGGGAACCGGCTCGAGAACGAGATCGAACGCACTGCGCGCGAGCGTCGCGGTGCTGCTTGCAGGCGCGGCGCTGCTACTGGCGGCGTGCGGCGGGAGCACGAAGACGGTGACGGTGTCGAGCGCTCCGCTGACGCCGACGAGCACGACGGCGACGCAGGGCACGACGGCAAGCACCCAGACGACGCCGACGCAGACGAGCTCGACGAGCTCGACGAACACCGCGACGGGTACGACAACGACGCGCTCTGCGCCGGAGCCGGCCTTCACGCAGGGCGAAGCAAAAGCGGAAGGGACGAGCGGCGCGGCCGCGGTCGTGCGTGCGCACGGCTACACGCCGAACGACACGTCGCAGTACCACTCAGATCAAACGCTGCGCGTGCTGGTGGGAACGCGCACGGGCTCGGCCGACGGCTACGCCCAGCAGGCGTTCTTCTTCGTCAGCGATCATTACCTGGGCACGGACACGAAGCTGCCGAGCGCAACGATCAAGGTGATCGGCCAAGCGGACACGGAAGTGACGCTGGGCTACGCCCTGTACCGCAAGGGCGACGCGCTGGTCAACCCGAGCGGCGGCGAAGCGCACGTGACGTTCCAGCTGAACAACGGCAAGCTGGTGGCGCTGCAGAAAATTCCGCCGGCTGCCTCCAACACCGGCCTCAGCCGCCAGTAGGGCGTGGCCCTACCCGGTATTTGCGTCCCGATCGGTGACGCTGACTGGAAACGGACCGCGGTCGTCCTATGGTGAGGAGCAACAAGCTTCGACCAAGACGACGAAAGGGATTGGCGATGAGCGCGACGCTGGAGGGGCCTGCAAAGGAGCTGCTGAAGGGCAAGAACTTCGCCAACGTGGCGACGCTGCGCGCGGACGGCTCGGCGCAGGTGTCGCCGGTGTGGGTGGACGTGCAGGACGGCAAGCCGGTGGTGAACTCGGCCGAGGGACGCGCGTGGCCGCGCAACCTCGAGCGCGACCCGCGCGTGACGCTGGCGGTGCAGAACCTCGAGAATCCGTATGAGTACGTCGAGATTCGCGGAACGGTCACGGAGCGCACGCACGACGGCGCCGACGAGCACATCGACGCGCTGGCGAAGAAGTACCTCGGCGTCGACAGCTACCCGGCGCGCCAGCCGGGCGAACAGCGTGATCCTCCGGCTGGAGCCGGAGCACGTGTATTACCAGGCACCCAGGTCCTGAGCGAGCGGCTCAGGGGCGACGCCCGAGCAGCCGCCGCCACAGCGACGGCTGCCGCGGCTGCGTGGCCTGCCACTCCTCGCGCAGCGGCAGGCGGCCTCGCTTGCGCGCGGCCAGCACGCAGGCGGTGTGCGCGTGGCGGCGGCGGCGGGTGTCGCCTTCGGGCGCGATCAGCATATGCTCGCTGAGCGCGGGCAGATGATGACCACAGAGCGGACAGCGATACGTCGCAGGCTTGCGATTGGCCGCAGGGCGCACCGTCCACCACGGAGCGTGTGGAAGGCCGGGCATGGCTCCATTGTGGCGCCGCTGGCGGCAACGGTGGCGATGACGGTGGCGCTGGGCGTGGCAGTCGCGCTGGCGCGCACCGAGCGCGAGCGACGTGCGCTGCGCAAGCGCGGGCGCGAGCGGCGTCAGTTCGCCCCGCTGAAGCAGGAGTCGCTGGGCAGCGGCCATCGACGGATGGCGCTGGGACAGCTCGACGTCGCGATCGAGGCACTCGAGGGCGGCGCGACGAAGGCCTCGCCGGAGCAGCGCGTGCACGAGGCACGCAAGGCGCTCAAGCGCCTACGCGCGCTGCTGCGGCTGCTGCGCGACGAGCTGGGCGAGCAGACCTACGAGCGCGAGAGCGCGCTGCTGCGCGACGCCGGGCGGCGCCTGGCGCGTGCCCGCGACGCGGAGGTGCTGCTGAGCACGCTCGAGGATCTGATCGCGCGCCACCCGGGGAAGCTGGCGAGCCGACGTGGCGTGCTGCGCCTGCGCGCCCGCCTGCAGCAGGAGCGCGACGGCGCGGCGGACCTGGCGCTGGCGGACAGCGCCACGCATGCCGGGACGCTGTCGCAGCTGCGCGGGCTGCGGGCACGCGTGAGCGATTGGCAGCTGGCCGAGCCGGGCGGGATCGAAGCGATCGAACCGGCGCTGGAGCGTCTGTACGGCAAGGGCCGCAGGCGCATGCGCCGGGCGGCCAAGGCGAAGGGCGAGCGCCGACGCACACGCACGCTGCACGAATGGCGCAAACGCGTCAAGGACCTGCGCTACGTGGCGGAAATGCTCGGTGCGCGCAAGGTGGCCAAGCGCGCGGACGATCTCGGCGAACTGCTCGGCGAGGAGCACGACCTGGCGGTGCTGGCGCAGCGCGTGCGGCGCGAGGCGAAGGCCGGACGAGCCTCGGGCGCCCCCGGCCGGCGCGCGCGCAAGCTGCTGCTGAAGTCGATCGCCAGGCGCCGCAAGAAGCTGCGCAAGCGGGCGCTGCGCGACGGCGAGCGGCTGTACGCGCGCAAGCCCGCACGCTTCGTGCGACGCGTGCGCAAGCGCGCGGCACTGCGCTCGTTGGATGGCTGAGGCGCTCGGCCGGATCGGCCCCGCGCCGCTGACGGTCGAGGGTCGAGCGGATCAAGAACGCACCCCTCCGGGGCACAGACAGTTCGCGTGGCGTGCTTAAGGCGCGCGAGCGACTGAGGACGCCGAGCCGCGAAGGCCCTCGGCCGTCAGGTCGTCAGTCGACGCTGAGGATGGTCAGTTCGCGCGAGCCTTTGGGCAGCGCGACCGACGTCTTGTCGCCGGCGCTGCGCCCGAGCAGCGCAGTGGCGACGGGCGATTCGGCCGACAGGCGACCCTCGGCTGGGCTGGCGTCGTGAGAGCTGACGATCTTCCATGTCTGCTCGACGCCGTTCTGGTCGCGCACGTGCACGGAGGAGCCGAAGCTGACCGCTCCGCCTGAGCCGACGGGCGCATTCTCGACGATCACGGCGGCGCTGATTCGCTCGCGCAGCCTCGCGATCTTGGTCTCGAGGTGGGCCTGGTCGTTCTTGGCGTCGTGGTACTCGCTGTTCTCCTTCAGGTCGCCCCACTCGCGCGCCGTTTTGATGCGCTCGGCGATCTCGCGGCGACCCTCGCCCTCGAGCGCGGCGAGCTCGCCCTGCAGTTCGGCCAGTCCCTCGGCGGTGATCATGTTGGCGGCCTCCGGCATCTCAGTGGAGCCTATCGCTTGCACGAGGGCGGCCTCAGAAGTAGGTGCTCGGCGGCGAGGAGAGCAGCGCGTAGATCTGCACGATCGCGGCCTGGTAGAGCAGCTGCGCCGAGGCCGGCGAGCCGGCGACGAACAGGTTGTTGCTGAGGCGCAGGTGCTGCCAGGCGTAGTCGACATAGGCCTGCGCGATCTTCGGGCCCGGCGGATCGTGCGTGACCGAGTCCATGTACAGCAGGTTGCGGAAGTAGACCGACGGGAAAAACGGGTTCTCTTCGCCGAGGCGCTGCGGCGTGAAGTAGGCGCGGGCGGCCTGCGCGGTCTGTCGCGCCTGGTAGAGGTAGCCGCTGTTGCCGGTGGCCTGGTAGAGCAGCGTGCCGGCGCCGATCATCACGCCCTGGTTGTAGCTCCAGAAGGTGCTGTCGATCACGCCGTGCGGGCGGATGTGGTCGGCGTACAGGTTGCCCGGGCGCAGCAGGCACGTGCGCACCCAGTTGTAGGCCGTTTCGGCGAACTGCAGGTACTGCAGGTTGCCGGTGATTTTGTACAGCTGCACGGCGAGCTCGGCGGCCGGCGCCGTCGTGATCGTGTTGCGGTCGGTGTTGTCGATGCCGTTGGAGAACGGGATTCCGCCGGGACATGCGAGCGCAGGGTCCGTTGAGAAGCCGGCGATCTCGAAGGCCATGATCCCCTCGGCGTAACCGAGCGCGCCGGCGTTGCGGCTTTTCTCGTAGTGGCGCGCCAGCTCGATCCCGATCCAGTCGTTGTCGTCGTAGTACTTCGCGCCGCCCGGTCCGACCGGCGGCGCGACGGTGCCGTCGAAGGCGGCGAGCGTGCTCGTGTAGATCCCCTCGGGCGCCCCCGAGTTGTTCAGGTCGAGATACGTGCGCAGCCCGATCAGCCGCGCGTGCAGTTCGTTCGAGAGCGAGACGGGCAACTTGGGCACGTTGGCCATGCTGACCGTCGCGGCGAGTGCCTGGGAGAAGGGCCACAGGTATGAGAAGGGTTCACCGGCGTACAGCCCGGAGCCGCGCACGTAGTAGTAGCGCTGCATCGCTTCAAACGCGAGTAGCGCGCGCGCCGGATTGCCGGTGAGCTTGGGCTTGCGTGGCTTCTTCGGAGTCTTCTTGGCGGCGGCGCCATGCGCGCGGGGCGCCGAGCCGCCGTGGTTGCGCGGGCGCGACGCGCCCGAGGGATAGGCCGAGGCCGAACGGCCGGGCAGCGCCGGCGTGCCGTGCCGTGCCGGGCGCTTGGCGGCATGGGCGGAGGACTGCGTGGCGGCGAGCGCCGGCGGAGCGAACGCGCCGAGCGCGAGCGCGGCGGCTGCGGACAGAGTCAGGCCAGCCGCCCTGAGCGTGCGGCTGATTTTCGCGCGGGAGCTTGGCATTCCGATAGGAACGACAACAGACGAGGCGGTCATTCGATTTGGTATACGCAGGGCGGGTGCGCTTCGATTACACGACAGTCGGCCACGTCACGGCCGACGTGATGACCGACGGCAGCCGACAGCCGGGCGGCAGCGCGTTCTACAGCGCGCTGCAGGCGGCGCGCCTGGGCAGGCGCACGCTGATCCTCACGCGCGGAGATCGCGACGAGGTCGAGGAGCTGCTGGCCCCCTACGCCGGCGAGCTCGAGCTCGAGCTGGCCGAGGCGCCGTGCACGACGGCGCTGCAGACGAGCGGCAAAGGCCGCGAGCGCGGGCAGCGCGTGCTCGCGTGGGCCGGC
Organism: Solirubrobacteraceae bacterium; assembly: GCA_035473995.1. Taxonomy (GTDB): domain Bacteria; phylum Actinomycetota; class Thermoleophilia; order Solirubrobacterales; family Solirubrobacteraceae; genus Palsa-744. The sequence goes on along the minus strand of DATINR010000007.1, from coordinate 16,862 downwards.
CCGATCGCGCCGGACGTGCGCGTGGACAGCGCCGTGCTGCACCTCGCGCCGGTCGCGCGGGAGACCCCGTCGAACTGGCGAGGCGAGGCTGGGCTCGTCGGGCTCACCCCGCAGGGCCTCTTGCGCACGTGGTCCTTGCCGCAGGACGCCGTCGTGCTGCGCGCGCTGGAGCCCTCGCAGCTGCCCGAGCGCCTGGACGCGGCCGTGCTGAGCGCCACCGAGCGCCCGTTCTGCACGGCGCTGCTCGACGGCCGCGCGGTGGTCGCCGTGACCGACGAGGACGAGCCGACGGAGCTGCTCGTGCCGGGTCGCGACCCGCTGACCCTCGAGGTCCCACCCGTGGAGCCGCTGCTCGACGACATGGGCGCCGGCGACGTGTTCGCGGCGGCCTTCTTCATCGCACTGGCCGACGGCGAGGACGCGCGCGCGGCGACCGTCTTCGCCAACGCCGCGGCGGCCGTGCGTCTGTCGGGCTTCGGGCCGGACGCCGTCGGCGACCGCGCAGCGATCGAGGCGCGGTTGGGCGCCTGCGGCTGACGCCGGAGCTCAGGCAGCGTGCGCGAGCGCGCCGTCGAGCAACCGGCGCAGCTCCCCGGCGCCGAGCGCCTCGCCACAGCCGCACGCGCGCAGGGCGAGCTGCAGGCTGCCGCCGACTGGCGCCATCTCGACAATGGCGACCTGCGCACCGGGCGCCGACTCGCGCACGGCGGCGGCGAGCGGCTCGGCGAACAGCGGGCCGGCTTTGAAGACGCTGCCGATCAGCCCGAGCGGGAACGAGTCGAGCTGCGCGAGCCCCGTCTCGCGGGCGACGACGGCGACCTGAGCTGCGAGCTGCTCGGCGCCGTACCGGTAGAGCTCGCGCGCGACGGCGTCGCCCTGCTCGGCCAGTCTGCACGTTTCGACCGTGAAGGCGGCGATCTCGCTCTTGCTCAGCGGCTTTGAGTAGACGAGCGAGGCGACCGCCTCGACGCTGGGCGCGCCGAAGAACTCGACGACGGCGTCGCTCAGAGCGGTCTGCGGGCCGGAGCCGTCGCGGTCGTGCAGCGCGGCGCGGATCGATTCGACGCCGAGCCAGTAGCCACTGCCCTCGTCGCCGAGCAGGTGCCCCCACCCTCCGACGCGCCATGCGCGGCCGTCCGGCCCGACGCCGAAGACGTTCGAGCCGGTGCCCGAGATCGCGCCGATGCCGGGCTTCGCATCGGTCGCGGCGGCCCATGCGCCGACGACGTCGTTGACGACGATCCAGTCCTCGTGCACGGCGCGCACATGCCGCACGATCGCGTCCGTGTCGGTGCCGGCAACGGCGAGCACGGCCGCCGCGAGGTGCTCGGCGCCGATGCCGGCCCGCTCCATCGCCTCCTCGGCGACGTCGACGAGCGCGGCCACGGCCGCGCGCGAGCCGACGGCGTCCTCGTTGCTCGGGCCGGCGTGCGCGAGATGGATCGTGCGCTGCTCGAGGTCGAGCACGGCGGCCAGCGTCTTCGTCGCGCCGCCGTCGATGCCGAGCAGGTAGCGGCCGGGCGGGCGCGTGCCCGGGCTGGCCAGCGCCGGCGGCAGGCGGACGAGCGGATCGCGTTGCATCGCGTGATCCTGCCACGAAATCGCGCGCGGGCTAGGATCGTCGCGATGGGCACGAGCGCGAGCACCGCCGCGATGTTCCCCGGAGCCCGCGCACGGTCGGGCATGTACGAGTCGTTCTACCTGCGCGCCGTCTCCCCGCACGAGCCGCTCGGCGTGTGGATCCGCCACACCGTGCAGAAGCCGCCCGGCAGGCGCGCGCACGGCTCGCTCTGGTGCACCGTGTTCGACGCGGCCCGCGGCGCGCCGTTCCAGCACAAGCTGACGAGCGAGCGGCTGCTCGTGCCCGACGGCGGCTGGATCGAGGTCGGCGACGCCGACGGTCAGGGCGGCTCGTTCGGTCCCGACGCAGCTCACGGCGCATGCGGAGAAGCGAGCTGGTCACTGCGCTCGCAGGCGCTCGAGGCGGAACTGCGACACCTGCCACGCGAGTGGCTCTACCGAGCGCCGCTGCCGCGCACGAAGCTGACGAGCCCGGCGCCGAATGCGGCCTTCTCGGGGCAGATGCGCCTCGCCGGGCGACCCGAGATCGAGCTCGACTCCTGGCGCGGGATGATCGGGCACAACTGGGGCGCCGAGCACGCCGAGCGCTGGATCTGGCTGCACGGCGTCGGCTTCGACGGCGCGCCCGAGGCGTGGCTGGACGTGGCGCTCGGGCGCGTCATGCTCGCCGGGCGGCTGACGCCGTGGGTGGCCAACGGCGCGCTCTCGCTCGACGGCCGCCGGATCTCCCTCGGCGGCCTCGGCGCACGCGGGCTGCAGGTGCGCGAGGGGGTCGACAGCTGCACGCTGCGCCTGCCCGGAGAGGGCGGCGCGGCGCTCCACGTGCGGGCTTCGGTGCCCGCCGGGACGGCCGCCGGCTGGCGCTACGGCGATCCCGACGGCGCGAGCGGCCACGACGTCGTCAACTGCTCGATCGCCGGTCTCGAGCTCGAGCTCGAGCCGGGCTCGGCCGGCGGGCCGTCGCGCTCGCTGCGCAGCGCGCACGGCGGCGTCTACGAGCTGGGCATGCGCGAGCGCGACCACGGCGTGCCGATCGCCCCGTTCGGCGACTGATGGCCGGCGCGGCCTACACGAAGGGCCTGCACGAGGTCGGCGACGGGCTGTTCGCCTACCTGCAGCCCGACGGCGGCTGGGGCTGGAGCAACGCCGGCCTCGTCGTCGGCGGCGAGAGCACGCTGCTGATCGACACGCTGTTCGACCTGCGCCTGACCGAGGAGATGCTGCAGGCCATGCGCCGCGCGGTCCCGAGCGCCGCGCGGATCGACACGCTCGTCAACACGCACGCCAACGGCGATCACTGCTACGGCAACCAGCTCGTCGGCGACGCGCTGATCGTGGCCTCGGCGCGCACGGCCGAGGAGATGACCGAGCTGCCCCCGGCGGCGATGGCCGTGCTCGTGCAGCAAGCCCCGCAGATGGGCGTGCTCGGCGAATTCTTCCTGCGCTGCTTCGGCGTCTTCGAGTTCGACGGGATCGAGCCGGTGCTGCCGAAGCAGACCTTCAGCGGCGAGCTGAGCCTGCAGGTGGGCGAGCGCGAGCTGCAGCTGATCGAGGTCGGCCCGGCGCACACGCGTGGCGATACGCTCGTGCACGTGCCCGCCGAGCGGGTGCTGTTCACGGGCGACGTCCTGTTCAGCGGGGCACACCCGATCGCGTGGGCCGGACCCGTGTCGAACTGGATCGCCGCATGCGAGCGGATCCTCGCGCTCGATCCGCAGGCGATCGTCCCCGGTCACGGCCCGCTGAGCACGGTCGAGCAGGTGCGCGAGCTGCGCGACTACTTCGAGTACCTCTACGAGCAGGCGCGCGAGCGCCACGACGAGGGCATGACCCCGCTCGAGGCGGCCCGCGCGCTCGCGCTCGATCGCTGGGCCGACTGGAAAGAGGACGAGCGGCTCGTCGTCAACCTCGCCAACATCTACGCCGAGCTCGACGCGGCCGAGCCGCTCAACGCGCTGCAGGCGTTCGAGGCGATGGCCCAGCTCGCCTCCCCCGCCTGAAAGCCGTCGCGGGCTCACGCGGCGCGGGCCGTGTCGCGGCGCACGCACGAACAGCCGTCCCCCTTGGTAGCCGAGCGGCAAAGAAAAAGGGCGGAAGGCGGTGAAACCGCCTTCCGCCCTTAGCGGAGTCAGGACTCCAGCTCAGGCGCTACAGGAATTCGAGGTTACCCATGCCGAGGATCTGCGGGAACGAACCCGTGTAGGTTCCGCCGCCGCCTTCGGGGCCTTCTTCTTTACCCCATTCTTCGCACGGTTCGCCTTCGAGTTCGTATTTGATTCCTTTGAACGCATTCGAGATGACGATGTAGTGGCGAAGGCCGTCAGGGAAGGCTTTCGTCACTTTGTGCGCTTCGGTCGCGTTGGAGTACGTGGCCGACGAGTATTCGCCTTCTGGGGCTTTGACCGCTTTCAGCGGGATCGTCTGTTCCGGCCACGAGATGTGGCATTCGGATTTTTCGAATTCTTCGGTCCGGCCCGTGTTGACTTTCAGTTCGGCCGACCCGCCCGCGATAACGGCTTTGCCTTCGACTTCTTCGAGTTCCCCGTTACCGGTTTCAACGTAACCGTTGGCGTGGTATTCGACCGACAGCGGCGTCAGCCATTTCGTCGGCAGGAAGATCGCACGTTTCGTGCTCCCCACGAATGCCGAGGTCAGGCATTTGCTGAATTTGATCGCTGTCGCGTAGGTGCTCGAGCTGCCGGCCGCCACGGCCCCCTTGGCGCTCGCCTTCTGGCATTTGATTTTGAACGCACCAAATTTGAAGTTCTGTTCGCTTTCTTCAATTCCGTGCGTGCCGCCGGTCTTGCTGGCGATGAATTCGTGGGCGAGTGCCGGCGCGGCGCCGAACGCGAGTGCGCTCGTCGTCGCCAACAGCCCCAAGCCTAGTCTGACGTGTCTCATGTCTCCTACGTCTCCCTTTCGCCGCTTTCGTCTCAATGGGGGCCGGTTCGACTCAGCCCAGTTCGTCATCCCTCGGGGAGCTGTTAAGCCGTCCCCTCCCAGCCGATCCCGGAGTTCGTGACCGCGTAGCCTACCACGAATATCGACAACAAAACCCCGATTTCCCCATTTCGGATTTTGGCCGTACAGCCAACTGTCCCGGCCCGGATTCGGGCCACTTCCCGGGGTCTGCGCCGGGCTGACGGATCAGGCGCCCGGCGCGGCTTGGCTCGGTGGCTGAGGCGTCGCGCCATAGCCGAGCAGCACGAAGCTCCCGAGTGCCGAATCGACAGCCGCTTCGGCCGCCTCGACGGTCTTGTGCGCCGCCTCGTAGCGCGCCACGTCCCGTTCGCCGATCGCAGCGGCGAGCGCCACGTAGCCCTCGTGCGCGTGGCGTACCGCGTCGATCAGGGCGCGGTGGGCGGGCTGGACGGGAGGCGGCGGGTACAGTCGATCGAGCGCTCGCGTCGCAACGGCGAACCCGTCGCCCAGCTCCGTGGCGAGCCGCCGCGCGGTTGCCACGCTCACGTCTGGGCGAAGCTCGCCCTTGAGCGAGGCGCGCAGCTGATCGAGCGGGGAGATCGCACTGCTGATCGCGCTCGCATACACGGGTTCGGGCGTCAGTTGAAGAGCCTGCGGCGCGCCGGCTGACGTGACCGTCGCGACCGACTGTTCGCATTCGCGCATCTGCAAGGAGTGACCGGGCGAGGCGTAGCAGGCGAGCAGCATCGGCCGCCGGCCCGGATTGGGGATCACGGACAGCGTCAGCGCCCTGCCGTAGCCGGGCACGGTGAGCCGAGAGTACCGGTACGCCTGCGTTTCGACGAGGTTGACGATTTCCGGCGAGGGAAGGCTCGCGAGCGTCGCGACGAAGCGCTTGGGCAGCGGCGCGAGTTCGCCGGCCGGCAGCATGCCGAGCATCAGCCCGGCATGCTCCGCTGCGCCCTTCGGCGCGATCACGACCACGTCGGCGACCGACAGCTGCGGAATGCCGGGAGCGGTCCTCGCCATGCGCCACCCGCGCGGATAGCCGAGCGCCACGTTGCCCCCTGCTGCCGCGTGATCTTCGGCGGAGCCGCCTTTCCCGCTCGAATGCCCGAGCAGGTAGCCGAGGATCGCGACCGCGATCAGCGCCGGCACCACCCGGTACGGCAGCACCGGACTCGGGCGGTAGGTCGTGGGACGGTCGCGGCGGTGAGGGAGCATTGGCCGCCAAGCGGCCCAGCGAGGGGCCACTGGCCTATTCCGAGCTGTCAAACGAGCCGCCGCCCGCGCCACCGCCGCCCCGGCCGGCACCTGCACCCGCCGATCCACCGCCGGAGGAGCTGCCGCTCGAACGCGTGCCACCCCCCGAGGACCGGGTCGAGGCCTGCGTCGGGACGGCTTTCGGCGCGACAGCCGCTTCGGGTGGCGGGCCGGCGCTCGTCGTAGTCGTCGTCGTGCCGCCCGCGACCGCGAAGGGCGCCGTGGCGCGCACAGCTTCGGTCCTCTTCGCCGGGGGCGCGGCACGCCGTGGCGGTTGGGCGATCGCGCTGGGCACCTCGGCGGGGATCGGCGTCCCGCCGCGCAGCTTGCCCGGCACCGCGGCGCGCGCGACGGGTGCCGCCGAGGAGCCTTGCTTGGGCGAACCGCCCCCGGCGGACAGGCGGCCGACGGCGAAGAAGCAGCCGAACACGACGAGCACCGCGACGATCAGCACCGGCCAGCTGCCGCGCATGCTCGCCCCCGGGCCGCCGATGCGAACGCCGAGCCAGTCGTAGCGAACGACCTCGAGGCTGTCGCGCGGGGTGCTCATTGGCTGGGGCACGGGCTCGGGCGCGTGCTCGGCGGGCGCAGACATGCATCGACGCGCACCGGCAACTTCCTACGCCGGATCGTGAAGCTCGTGAACTTGCCGATCTGACCGTTCCTGGTGATGCTGATCCGCAGCACCGCGCCGGCCCCCAGAGCCCGCTGGAAGCGCGGAAAGGCGAGCGTGATCGCGCCTGCCCTGCGCTTGCTCGTGGCGGTCACGACGCGGGTTTCGGTCTTCGTCCTGCAGCCGCGGCCCTTGCAGGTGACGGCGACCTTCGCCGTGGGCGGCGCCTGCACGGAGAGCAGCTTGATCCTCGCGCCGCCCGCCGTCTCGGCGCCTGCGATCCGCACGATCGGAAATGGCTGCATCAGCGTCAGCGTCCGGGGCGCGACGTTGACCGTCTCGGCCACCGTGCTCGACTGCCCGAGGGCGTCGCCCACCTGCAGGCGCACCGTATGTGCCCCGGCCGTTGCGAAGGTCGCCGTCGTCAGCGCCCCACCGGGGGCGAACGGCCCATTGCCGGCCATGTCCCAGCCAAAGGCGGTGATCGGGCTCGAGACGTCGGTCGATTTGGACACGAACGAGACGCTCTGACCGACGGTCGGCGTCGCCGGCAGCCAGGTGAACGACGCCACCGGCGGCGTCGGGGCGGCCGGCGTGGGGGCGGCGGGGGGAGCGCTGACCGTGAACGTCTGCGGCGGCACGCTGGAGCCCGTGTTGCCGGCTTCGTCGGACTGCCGCGCGATCACCGTGTACCGACCGGCGGCGAGACCGGCGAACGTGGCCGTCCACGCACCGGTCGTTTCGTTGTCGACGACCGTGATCGTCTCGATCGGGCCGCCTTCGGTCGTTTCGCCTGCGAACAGTTCGGCAGTCACCTGGCGGCGGTCGCCGCTCGCCGTCCCGGCCGTTCCGGAGACGGTCTCGAGGCCCGTGCTCTCGGGCGGCGCCGAGAGCGTCGGCTGCGGCGCCACGGTGTCGACCGTGAACGTCGTCGTTTCGCTGACGCCGGCGGGGTTGGCGACTGCCGGCTGTTCGGCCTGCGCCGTGTAGGTCCCGTCGGGCAGCGCGCCGACGGGTCCGAGCGACCACACAGTGCCGACTGCCGCCCCCGAGGCCGACTCGACCATGCTGCCCGAGGCGGAAGTGCCCCGCCAGATCTTCAGCGTGACTTCGGGCTTGGCGTCGGAGGAGACCTCCGCCGAGCCGGCGAAGCTCGGCGTCGCGTCGCCGATGAAGCGCGGGAGTTCGTGGAGCGTGACGCTCGGAGCGGGACTTGCCACTTCGAAGGTGACCGATGGGCTCGCGCCGGTGTGGCCGACCGAGTCGGTCTGCGTGACGCGCACCGTGTACGTCCCGTTGGACAGCCGCGGCCCTTTGTTGCCGCTACTCCAGCCGGAGCCGCTGCGCGTAACCTTGAATACGGCTGCCTTTGATTCGCCTTTGAAGACTTCGACGACGACTTCGGCGTCATCGCCCGTCGCGCTGCCCGCCCCGCCGTGGAATTCGACGAGCGACGATTTGAGTTTGTCGCCCGCACTCGGGCCGGTGACAGTCGGCGCCGGGGCGAGCGTGTCGACCCTGAAGGAGGCCGTGCCCGTTTTGGCGACGTTGCCCGTTTGATCGGCCTGTTCGGCGCGAACGGTGTGCGTGCCGTCGCTCAGATGCGCCGAGGTCAGCGTCCAGCTGCCGCCGATCACCGAGGCTTCGCCGGCGGGGCTGCCGTCGACGAACACGTGCACCGGGAGGTCGCCCTGTCCGCCTGCCCCGCCGAAGGTGGGGGTAGCGGTGGCGATCACCGAGGGGATCGGGTTGAGGGTGAGGGCGGGTGCGACCGTGTCGACCGTGAAGATTACGGCGCTACTCGCGCCTGTGTGGCCGACCGAGTCGGATTGCGTGACGCGCACCGTGTGCGTCCCATCGGGCAAGCCCTTCTGAGCGCTCCAGTTCGAGCCGCTGCGCGCCACCGTGAAGCTCTGTTCGAGGTTTGCCGGCGCCACCGATTCGCCTTTGAACACTTCCACGGCGACTTCCGTGCCATCCCCTGTCGCGCTGCCCGCGCCGCCGTGGAATTCGACGAGCGACGCTTTGAGCCTTTCGCCAGCTTTCGGGCCGGTGACGGTCGGTGCTGGGGCGGTCGTGTCGACCCGGAAGGAGGCGGTGCCCGTTTTGCTGACGTTGCCCGCTTGATCGGACTGTTCGGCGCGAACGGTGTGAGTGCCGTCGCTCAGCGACGCCGAGGTCAGCGTCCAGCCGCCGCCGCTCGCCGAGGCATCGCCGACGGGGGTGTCGTCGACGAAGACGTGCACCGGGCCGTCGCCCGCTTCCTGTCCGCCCGCCCCACCGAAGGAGGGTGTAGCGGTGGCGATCACCGGGGAGATCGCGTTGAGGCTGAGGGCGGGTGCAACCGTGTCGACCGTGAACGTGACTTCGGCGCTGAAGCCGACTTCGATCGCCCCCTGCTGAGCGACGGCCGTGTAGACACCGTCGGGCAGCGGCGTCGACGCCTGAACTTCCCACGAGCCGTCCGACGGCGAGACGGCTTCTTCGCGCACGCGCGTTCCGCCGGTGCCGCTGCCTTCGTACACGACGACCGTCACCGAGTCGAACGGATCGTTCGTGCTGCCCGCGAACGTCGTCGAGCTTTCGCTGGTCACGGTCCCCGGGCTCGGCGTCGCGATCGTCACGGTCGGCGGTTCGGCGTGTGCCACGCCGACGCTCAGGGCGAGCGTGACGAGCACGGCGCCCGTCGCCGTGCCGTACCTGCCGATACGCCTCATGCCGATGCCGCTGCCGACCATCCCACCTTCGATCTCTTACCGCGTCTCCGTGCCGAGGCAGCCGCCATCCCCGCGCTGCCGCCGCCACCCATGATATGTCCACCGGCCCAACGTTGGCGCTGCCGGAGGAGCGCGCGCTCGCGCGGCAGCCTGCCGTGACGGTGAGAACGGGCTCGCCCAGCGACAAATCGCGCAGCGCTGGCCGGTACAGCCGTCGAGCGCCGATACGCCGGCAGCGGCACACGCTGTGTCCAGCCCGCGGCGATGAGTCTCGCAGTGGTTCCCGGTCTCTACCTACACCGATCAACCGCGCCTTGAGGAGAACGACATGACCGCCACCTACACCTTCGACGTCTTTTCCAGCCTGGACGGCTACGGCGCCGCCGGCGCCAACTGGACCGGCTACTGGGGTAAGCAAGGCCCCGAGTTGCTCGACCACCGCCTTGCCCTGTACGGCGCGGAGCAGCGGATGGTCTTCGGCGCCAATACGTATCGACTGTTCGCGCGGATGCTGGCTTCGAGCACCGAGGAGTCCGACGTGCGCGACCCGTGGGTCACTCGGATGAGGAACCTGCCGGCAACGGTGGTGTCGACGACGCTGGGGGGAGCCCTCGACTGGCCGAACGCGACCCTCGCGAGCGGCGACGCCGTCGAGGTCGTCCGCCGGCTCAAGGAGGAGTCCGAGGTGCCGTTGCGCTCGCACGGCAGCCTGTCGATGAACCGGGCGCTGATGGCCGCCGGCCTGGTCGACCGCGTGCAGGTGACGCTCTTCCCTGTGATCACCGGTCAGACCGGGCTGGACCCGATCTTCAAGGGTGCCGCCGACTTCGACCTGGAGCTGGTCGAGAACCGGACGCTCGACGGTCACACCCAAGAGCTCGTCTACCGGCCCACCCTCCACTGACCTGTGCGGATCGGAGGAGTCCAGCGACGCGCCCGAGAGGATTCGAACCTCTGACCTTCGGTTCCGTAGACCGACGCTCTATCCAGCTGAGCTACGGGCGCAGAGCCGCCAAGTCTAGTCGCCCGCCCCAGATCGAGGAGCGAAGGGGCAAGCGAATCGCGCGACGTCGCCCGCACGACGCAGGCCATCTGTCGCGAAAGCGACCATCAAGAAGGAGAACGACTCGGCCTCGCCCGCTCGCCGGGTGGGCGCTGCGACCGGCTACGCCGGTTTCGCGACCGCCTGCTCCTGCTCGCGTTCGCGCATGCCGCGCACCACGCGGCCGCCCAGCGCGCCGAGCAGCATGCCTGCGATCGCGTCGACCACGATCAGCAGCGGTGGGAAGCTGCCGAGCGAGACCTTCGCGTGGGTGCCCGCGATCCAGTGCGCCAAGAGCACGGCCAGCCCGAACAGCGCGCCGCCGACCAGGCCCCGATCCGCCCCGCCCCAGCCGTCTTGGTGCTCGAAGCCCGCCAGCACCCCGCCGATGCCTGCCAGCACGGCAAGCGCCCAGTAGACCCCAGTCGAGACGCCCAGCACGATGCCCACGACTGCGCCGAAGGCGAACGGCACGAGGCCGCCGAGCACGATCTGCACCGGTCGTGGCCGGTCGCGGAACAACGTAGGCGTGTGCATTGCTCGCTCCCTCCCTCACTGCCTCCCGAACCCCTCTTGCGCGACAGTAGCACGCGGCGCGAGCGCGCGATCTAGAGTCTCCGTAGTGCTCTATGTCGCCCTCGGCGGGCAGATCGCGGTCGTCGCATGCCTCTTCTGGCGAGAGAGCCGCGCTCCCGTCGGCAGCACCCGGCGCGCCGTGCTGTGGAGCATCGCCTGGCTCGCGCTCGGGCTGCTGCCGACGCTCTGGTTCGGCCTGTTCGACAGCCCGCACGCCGCCAGCTCCTACGCCGCCGTCTACCTGATCGAGCGCGCCCTCTCGCTCGACAACGTGTTCGTCTTCGCCGTGCTGATCGCCACCTTCGAGGTGCCGCACTCAGAGCGCGAGCGGCTCGTCTCCTTCGGCGCCCTCTCCGCCTTCGCCCTGCGCGTGCCCGCCATCCTGCTCGGCGTCGCCATCTTCAACGCCTCTCACGTGGTCAGCTACGTGCTCGGCGCGCTGCTGCTCGTGCTCGCCTGGCAGACCGCGCGCTCGAGCCATGACGAGAATCCCGGGCCGAGCCGCGTCGTGAGCTGGCTGCAGCGCCGCCTGCCCGTCGCAGAGCACGTGCCGCGGCGCTGGATCGTCGTGCGCGACGGCCGTCGCGAAGTGACGCCCATGCTGCTCTGCCTGATCGCCATCGTCTTCGCCGATCTCGCCTTCGCCGTCGACTCGATCCCCGCCGCGCTCGCCATCAGCAGCGACACCGTGCTGCTGCTGACCGCCAACCTGCTCGCCCTGCTCGGCCTGCGCGCGCTGTTCGAGCTCGTCACGATCGCTCGCGAGCGCCTGCGCTACATGGACCAGACGATCGCCGTGCTGCTCGGGCTCGTCGGCGTCAAGCTGCTCGCTGCCGAGGCCGTCGAGGTCGGCCCGCTCGCCAGCCTCGCCGCCGTGCTGCTCGTGCTCGGCGCCGGCACCGCCGTGTCGCTGCGCACCGGCAGGCCCGCCGCGCGTGCGCGCTAGAGCAGACCCACCTGGCGCAGGATCGAGACCGAGTCCGAGTAGACGTCCTTGCGCTTGACCTTGCCCCGCTCGAACGGGATCACGTCCATTCCCGCCCACTCGATCCGCTTGCCCGACGGCTCGGCCACGATCTCGCCGCGGCTCAGCCGCTTCACGTGCGTCGCGCTCGCCGTCCACTCCTGCACGACCAGGTCCTCCCGCACGTACAGCCTGCGCGTCGTGAACTCGATGTCCGGCCACGAAGCGAAGATGCCCGCGATGTGCTCGAGCGCCTGCGCCCCCTGCGCGCGCTCGCCCGCCGTGTGATTCTCGAACACCATGTCCGGCGCGTGCATCGAGCCGATCCGCTCCACGTCGTGCGCGTTCCACGCGTCGTTGTACGCATCGATCGTCTCGCGCAGCTGCTCCGTTCCCGGCGCGACGCTCACGCTCGCCTCCATCACGCCCACCCCATCGGCTCGTAGCCGCTCGTCGTCGGCGCCGAGACGATCATCACTTCCGCCTGCTCGCCCGCGTCGTTTCGCATCGTGCGCTTGTGCTGCGGATCGAGGCACGCGAACGTGCCCGCCGGCGTCGGGTGATCCTCGCCGTCGATCACCAGCGTCGGCTCGCCGCTGAGCACGTAGAAGATCTCCTCCTGGTCGCGGTCGAGCTCGTCGTGTTCCGGGATCTGCTCGCCCGGCGGGATCTGCACGATGTTGATCCCGAACGAGCCGAGCTCGAGCGTGCGGCGAACCAGCTGCCAGTTGCCCACCGTCTCGCACTCCGCGCGGTGCGCCAGCTTGAAGCCCATCGACGACCCCCTAGCTTTCGATTGTGACGAGCGTACCGATCGGCGTGTAGGGATAGATCTGCGCCGACGCCGCCAGCGGAAGCTCGACGCAGCCGAGGCTCTGCGGCGTGCCGAACGACGCGCGATCGAAGTTGTGCAGAGCGTCCCCGCCGTTGAAGTAGCTGACCCATTTGATGCCTGGATCTTCGTAGTGCGAGCCGTCCGGGTTGGTCCCGCTCATCGTCGTTTCCGGCAGGTGCTCGAACACCGGGAACGTGCCCGGTTCCGTTTCCGCGCCCGAGATGCCCGTGTTCGCCGGCGCGTTCAGGACCGTGTGGCCGTTGTGCCACAGCGTCAGCGTCTGCGGGACCGCGCGGTGCACGTACACGTAGCTGTAGCCGCTCTTCAGCCGCTTGCCCGCGATCGCGTTCTCGATCAGCTTGTGCCACACCGCCGCCCCCGGCAGGCCGTCCACCGTCAAGCCGTTTTCGTCCTCGAACTTCATCAGCGCGCCGCGCGTGATCGTGTTTTCGTGCCCCGCGCTCCACAGCGCCTGCAGCTGATGCGGCGTGTTGCCGTAGCGCCAGCTGAAGTCGCCGTCAGGGGCGTCCACCGCCGCCTGCGCCTCTGCGCTCGGCGTGCGCGCCACGTCCTTGCCCGACGCGTGCCACCTCAGCGGCAGGTAGCCCTCCTGGGCGAGCAGTTGCTGCAGGCGCAGCGTCGAGCCCGGCGGCACCGTCCATTCGACCTCGCTCGTCGTTCGCAGGGCGCCGCCCGAGCTGCCCGAGCCCGAGCCGGCCGTGACCGAGACCCGGTGCGGCAGCTGCACGCGCAGGTGCGAGCCGAACGCCGCGCCCATACCCGCAGGCACGAACACCAGCGCGTGGCTGTTGGCCTTGTGCCAGTGTCCCGGCGTCGCCGGTGATAGCCGCGGGCGTTTGTGACCGAGCACGTCGTCGACCGGCTTCGAGAACGTCAGGTAGAGCTTCGTCGCAGGGCCCACGCTCGAGCCCGACGCCGGCAGCGTGACCATCACCGGCGAGTGCGACGGCGGGAACCAGCTGACCTGTGTCGGCGCGCCGACCGTCTCCCACAAGCGGGGCGCGACAGCGATCTGCAACGCCCCCGTGAGCGCGCGGCGCCCCAGCGAGATCGTGCTCTGCGCGTGCGCCAGCGGATGCGCCCGCGAGAGCTTGGTCGTGCCTTGCGACACCGCGCTGACCGGCTGGTCGAAGCCGACGCGCACGGCCGCGCCCCGCCGGACCGTCAGCCAACGTTGCTTCACGTGCGCCACCGGCGCGCGCAGCGTCAGGTGCTCCGTGTGCTCGCTGCCCAGCGCCCAGCTGAGCCATCCCGGACGGCGGATCTGCACCGTCACCGACACCTGCTCGCCCGGCTTCAGTCGCTGCAGCGGTGTCAAGCGCCCGTCTTGCACCGCGATCGGGATGCGCCGGCCGCGCGCGCCGAACGCCTCCACGCTCGCCACGCTGCCGCCGAACGGCTGCACGCTGACCCGTGCCAGCGCCGTCGCGTCGCCCTTCAGCGACGCGCCCGACCACAGCAGGACCACGACCGCCGCTATGACCAGCAGCGAAGCGACGCCCGCGAGCGTCCACAGCAGCCAGCGCATTCGAGCATGTGAATGGGTTCCCGCATGCGCAACCGCTGATTCCGACGCCATCGAGAGAAGGATACGGCGAGGACGGGCGTGAAAATGGCCTCTCGGCGCATGGTTGGTTCAGCTGCTCGCCGCGCGAGCCGGCGCATGACGCTCAGCCGACGATCGAGGAAGCTCAGCGACTGCGCCGCCGACTGCAGGCCGGCGGAATCGCGAGCCGTCAGCGAGACGTTGTAGCTGCCGAGCTTGAGGCTCTTGCCGTTCGGCAGGAGGCCCTGGAAGCGCAGCTTGTTCAGGCCGGCGTGGCCGGGGAGGCTGAGTGAGCCGGCGAGGATCGTGCGCGTGCACTTGCGCTTGCTCGAGTTGCTCTGGTTCGGCGCCTTGCAGACTCCGCGAACCTTGCGACCCGCGGCTTTTTGCGTGAACGCGAGCTTGACCGTCGCCGCCTTGCTCAGGTTGAAGCTGAACGTCGTGCCGATTGGCGCGCGGCTGATCTTTGCCTGCTGGTGGCCGCGGCGCCATTTGCTCGCGCTCTGGGCGAGCGCCGAGAGGGTCTGTTTGGCGGCGACCGTCAGCGTTGAGATCAGGCTGGGGCCGCCCGCGCCGGGTGCGGTCGAGCCCGCGGCCGTGAACGTGTACTTGTCGCCGTCGTTGATCGCGCTCGTGCCGCCCGGGCCGATCACGCGAACGTCGACGGTGGAAGCCGGCACGGCCGGTGCGGTCGCGGTGATCTGGTTGGGAGAGTCGACGGTGAACGTTGCCGGCTTGCCGCCGAAGCTCACGCCCGTTGCGCCGTCGAGGTTGCTGCCGACGATCTTCACCGTCTCGCCGCCGGTGGTGCTGCCGGAGGTCGGAGTGAGCGCCCCGACGGATGGAGCCAGAACGACGATGGCGTTGTAGAGCAGGTGCAGACGCTTTTCGGAACTACGGACCCCTACCCGGCGAAAACGGAGAGGGAGGGATTCGAACCCTCGAACGAGGTTACCCCCGTTACGCGATTTCCAGTCGCGCCCGTTCAACCGCTCCGGCACCTCTCCAGCAAGCGGCAGCCACGAAGGCTACGACACGGGCGCGTGCGCCGCGAGCACGCGCCACGACAAGCCGCCATCCTCCGTTGCTAGGCTCCCCGCAATGCTTCTCGCGATGAGCAAAGCCGTGAGCATGGACATCGGCCTGGGCGCCACGTTCCTCGGCATCGGCGTGATCGTCAACATCATCGTCGTCTACATCGCGATCCAGATCCGCGGCGAGCGCCAGCAGAACCAGGCATACCGCGAGCGGATGCTCGACTCCTAGCGCCTGCAGCGCTAGATGATGTAGACGGGAGTCCCGACCGGCGACTTGTCGTACAGCGCGATCACGTCGGGGATGCGCATGCGCACGCAGCCGTGCGAAGCGTCGTGGCCGATCGAGCCGTACTCGCTCGGGTCGATCCCGTGGATGCCGGCGCCGCCTTCGATCGACATGAAGCGCGCCTTCAGCGGATCCCCGGGGCCGGGCGGGACGACCGTTCCGGCGAGCTTCCCGGCCCACGCTTTGTTCGGCACGTACCACGGCGGATCGACCTGCTCCCATTCGATGTGGTGCAGGCCGGCCGGCGTTTCGAGTCCTTCCATACCGACGGCCACTTCGTACGTTTTCGCGAGCTTCAGGTGGTCGTAGAAAGTCAGTTGGAACGTGCCGCGGTTGACGACGATGTAGGCCGGATACTTGTCCGCTAGCTGGGCCGTCGTCACGGCCGGTCTGACCGTCCGCGCCGGAACCGAGATCGAGCGCGCCGTGCCCGTCGCCGTCAACGCATGACCGATGCGTGCGTCGAGCTTGCGGTTCTCCACGGTGAGGCCCACCTTCGAGGGCACCTGTTCCAAGCCGCCCGCCCCCGGCGTCACCGTGGCGTCGACCGGCGCGCGGTTCACCGTCGCACGGATCGTCGCCGTCAGCTTCTTGATCGCGCCGTGCGAGTAGCTGACCACGAGCGGGATCTCGCGGTGCACGCTGCCGCCCGTCAGGCCGCGCACCGTGCGCGTGAAGATCGAGCCCTGGCGGCTCGCGTCGACCGCCTGGGAGACCATGTTCGCCGCGTCGACCGTCACGCCGGCTCGGCGAGCGCTCAGCGTCCAGTGGTGCGAGCCCGAGTGGATCCGCACCGGCTTGTTCAGCTCGGAGATCAGCTCGCGCTCGATCTTCGCGCGCGCATCCGCCTCGCTCAGGCCGCCGACCGCCACGCCGGCGATCGTCACGCCCTTGGCGATCTGCTCGCGCCGCGCGTGGTCGTAGACGAACATCGCCGCCGCCAGCAGCACGATCACGCCGACGAGGATCCCGGCGACGAGCGGCCAGCGGCCGCGCCGCGTGAGCGGTGCCGTAGGCGGCGGGGGTGCGATCGTGGACGTGCTCATCTGGGCATACGGCTGTTCTGCATACGACGATAGGCAAACTGCGATCCGGGAGCGCCGGGTTGGGTCCGGCCCGGACGCTCGACAGCAGCCGCCGGCCTGGGGCCTGGCTGACGAGTGTACGTTTCGGCACGAGCGTTGGATCGCCCTGCAAGCGGGCGTTCAGGCAAGGATCGCTCGGCGCCGTTCGCCGTCGGCGCGAGTCAGCCGGTCTGCTGCTGCGCCGCCTCCGCATGCGCCTCTTCGCGCGCGCGGCGGTACTCGTTGACGACGATGTCCGTCAGCTCCTCGACCGACGTCTCGGCCGTCGGCTTGTCGAGCGCGATCACGCCGTCCTGGATCATGCTCACGCGGTCGCACGCCTGCAGCACGTGGACGTAGTTGTGCAGGATCATGATGATCGAGACTTTGCCTTC
>DATINR010000006.1:0-10222 GCA_035473995.1 Solirubrobacteraceae bacterium | reverse complement strand
CGCCGACCGGCGGGACCTCGGGGTCGAGCGGGCTCATGACACGTACACCGCTGCCACCACGAACGTGATGCCGAACATGAACGCGCAGATCGCGGCGACGACCCAGCCGGTGCGGATGTTCTTTTTGGCGAGTCGGCGGTTCATGGCGGGAAGCCTAGCGATCCGATCTACAGGTGCGCGTCGGCGACCATCGCGCAGAACAGGAGCGCGAGATAGGCCAGCGAGTAGAGGTACAGGCGCAGCGCCGAGCTGCGGTCGGCGCGGCGGTACAGGCGCACTGCGCCGCCGATGAAGCCCAGCCCGAGCACGAGCGAGCAGACGAGGTAGATCGCGCCGAAGCCGCCCGCGCAGAAGGGCAACTGCGTGACCGCGTAGAGCAGGATCGAATAGAGCAGGATCTGCCGCCGCGTCTCGGCCTCGCCGTGCACGACCGGCATCATCGGCACGCCGACCTTCTCGTACTCGCCCTTCATCAGCAGCGACAGCGCCCAGAAGTGCGGCGGCGTCCAGAAGAAGACGATGAAGAAGAGGATCACGGCCGTGCCGCTGACCGAGCCCGTCACGGCCGCCCAGCCGACCAGCGGCGGGACGGCGCCGGCGGCGCCGCCGATCACGATGTTCTGCGGCGTACGCCGCTTCAGCCAGACCGTGTAGACGAGCACGTAGCCGAGGAAGCCCGAGAAGGCGAGCGCCGCCGCGAGCGGGTTGACGATCAGCGAGAGCTCGAGCAGCGAGAGCGCGGCCAGCGTGCAGCCGAACGCGAGCGCCGCGCGCGGCGAGATGCGCCCGGCCGGGATCGGCCGCGTCGCCGTGCGCGCCATCTGCGCGTCGATGTCGCGGTCGAACCAGTGGTTTACCGCGCCGGCGCCGCCCGCAGAGAGGTAGCCGCCGAGGCATGTGAGGAAGACGAGCCACGGCGAGGGGTCGCCGGCGACGTACATCGTCGTGATCGTCGTCAGCAACAGCAGCGACTGGACCTTCGGCTTGGTCAACTCGACGTAGTCGCTCAGCAGCCGGCGCGTGCGCGGGGCGACCCCGAGCCGGGGTGCGTCGAGCAATGGCGCTGCGCCCGGCACGCTACACCCCGACCTGCGTGGCCCCGGTCGGCACGACCGCGCCCGAGGCCGGCGCCGCGCCGCTGCGCCGCTCGATCTCGCGGCGGATGTCCTTCATCGGTTCGACTGAGCGCACGGTCGGCACGATGTCGAAGTTGTTGTCCGGCGGGGGCGAGGTCGTGAACCACTCGAGCGTGTTCGCCTTCCACGGGTCCGGCCCGGCGGCGACGCCGACCTTCAGGCTGCGCGCGACGTTGACGATCGTCACGAGCACGCCGAGCGCGAGGATGAACGAGCCGACCGTCGAGATCTGGTTGTACAGCTCCAGGTGGCCGACGTTGTCGTACTCGTACACGCGCCTGGGCATCCCGTCGAGGCCGATCACGTGCTGGATCAGGAACGTCGTCAGCACGCCGACCAGCATCAACGCGAAGCTCAGCTTGCCGAGCCCTTCGCTGAGCATCTTGCCCGTGATCTTCGGGAACCAGTAGTAGATCGCCGCGAAGATCGTGAAGACCGATCCGCCGAGCAGCACGAAGTGCAGGTGGGCGACGACGAAGTACGTTTCGTTGACCTGCCAGTCGATCGGGAACGTCGCCAGGAAGATGCCCGAGAGGCCACCGATCAGGAACACGCTGATCGCGCCGACGCAGAACAAGAGCGGCGTGCGGAATTCGACCGAGCCGCGCCACAGCGTGGCGATCCAGTTGAGGATCTTCACGCCCGTCGGCACGGCGATGAAGTAGGAGCTGAGCATCACGAACACGAGGATCGCCTCGGGAATCGGTGCCGTGAACATGTGGTGCGCCCACGTGAGGAAGCCGAGGAACGCGATCGCGACCGTCGAGGCCGCGATCGCCTTGTAGCCGAAGATCGGCTTTCGCGCGAACACGGGCAGGATCTCCGAGATCAGGCCGAATCCGGGCAGCACCATGATGTAGACCTCGGGATGGCCGAAGAACCAGAACAGGTGCTGCCACAGCACCGGCGAGCCGCCGTTGGCGGGGTCGAAGAAGTGCGTGCCGAAGTGGCGGTCGGTCAGCAGCATCGTCACGGCCGCCGCGATCACGGGCATCGCGAAGATGATCAGCACCGCGTAGACGAGGATCGTCCACACGAACAGCGGCAGGCGTCCCCAGCTCATGCCGCGTGCGCGCATGTTGGCGATCGTCACGTAGAAGTTGATCGCGCCGAGGATCGAGGAGATGCCGGTCAGGTGGGCGAGGTAGATCCACGCGTCCTGGCCGCCGCCCGGCGAGTAGGTGTTGTTGGCGAGCGGCACGAA
Source organism: Solirubrobacteraceae bacterium (assembly GCA_035473995.1). Taxonomy (GTDB): domain Bacteria; phylum Actinomycetota; class Thermoleophilia; order Solirubrobacterales; family Solirubrobacteraceae; genus Palsa-744. Next base: position 7,882 of record DATINR010000006.1, on the reverse strand, counting down.
GCTGACCCAGCCCGCTTCCGGCGGGTTCCAGAAGAGCGAGGCGTAGAAGACGATGCCGCCGGCCAGGAGCAGCCAGTAGGAGAGCGCGTTCAGGCGCGGGAAGGCCATGTCGCGCGCACCGATCATCAGCGGCAGGAAGTAGTTGGCCAGGCCCGCCATCATCGGCACGACGAACAGGAAGACCATCGTCGTGCCGTGCATCGTGAACAGCTGGTTGTAGGCCGTCGGCGTGATCAGCGTGTTGTCCGGCGTGCCGAGCTGCAGGCGCATCAGCAGCGCCTCGACGCCTCCGAGGCAGAAGAACACGAAGGTCGTGACCATGTACATGATCCCGATCCGCTTGTGGTCGGTCGTCGTGATCCAGCTCGTCCAGCCGCGCGAAGGGCGCTCGACGCCGTGGGCGGTTACCTGGGGGACGGGTGCGAGTGTCGTGGTGGCCATCGTGCGCTTGGTTCCTCTGTCCTAGGGGTTTTCGACCTGTCCGGCGCCCGTCTGGGAGTCAAGTTTGGCGCGTGCCGTCTTCGCCTGCTCGTTGGCTTCGGTGAGCAGCTTCTTCTGGTAGCTCAGCCATTCGTCGAACTGTGCCGGCGGGACGGCCTTGACCGTCGCCACCATGCGCGCGTGCCCGCGTCCGCAGAGCACGGCGCACTGCCCTTTGTAGACGCCCGGCTTTTCGATCTTGAACCACGTGTAGTTGTGGTAGCCGGGCACCGCCTGGAACTTGCCGCCGAGTTCGGGCACCCACCAGGAGTGCACCACGTCGGAGGAGACGATGTCGAGCGTGACCGTCGTGTTCGTCGGCACGACCATCTGCTCGTAGGAGTACGGCGCGCCGAGCCCGTCCGGTTCGCTCGAGCCCGGGTAGACGTACTGCCAGATGAACTGGCGCCCGATCACTTTGATGTTCAGCGCTTTGCCGTTCGGCGGCAGCTTGCGCGCGTCGCTCGCGTACAGGCGGCTGACGTCGCCGGAGGCGAGCTTGTCGCCTTCGGGCCCCGAGTTCGGCGGGTTCTGGATCGAGTCGAGCTTGATGAACGTGACGATTGCCAGCGCCAGCAGGATCACGGCCGCGGCGACCGTCCAGCCGACCTCCAGGCGCGTGTTGCCGCGGATCTGCGCCGCCACGGCGCCCTTGCGCGCGCGGAACTTGAACAGCGCGTAGAGCATGCCGCCCTCGACGAGCACGAAGATCACGAGCGCGATCGCCAGCGTGATCTTGAACAGGCTGTCGATCTCGTTGGCGTTCGACGAGCCGCCCGACTCGGGAGTGAAGAACGCAAGCGTTGCGGAGAGCAGATGGCCCAAGGCGGCCGGGATTCTATTCAGGCCCGGGCGGAAGGCGCTTGATGACGTCTGCCACAAGCCCTACCGCGGAGCGTCGACCCCCGCACGGCTAGCGCGAAGCCGGCCAGGATGGCCGGCCACGTAACTGCAGTGGCGGGCGGAGCGGTCACAGGTTGAAGCGAGAAGCGGAGCCCGGCTCGGCCAGGAGGCTGGATGCCGTTCACTTCCCCGTGAAGCGCGCCGGGCGCTTCTGTATGAAAGCCATAGCCCCCTCAACGAAGTCGTCGCTACCGGCCATCTCCTGCTGGATCGTGGCCTCCAGCTCGAGCTGCTCGTCGATCCTCGAGTACAGCCAGTTGTTCAGCTGGCGCTTGGAGCCCGCGTAGGAGCGCGTCGGGCCGGCGGCCATGCGCACCGCCAGCGCGGCGACCTCCTGCTCGAGCTGCTCGTCGGCGACGACGCGGTTGATCAGGCCCCACTCGAGCGCCTTCGCCGCGGGCAGGCGCTCGCCGAGCATCGACAGCTCGCTCGCGCGCGCCATGCCGATGCGCGTCGGCAGGAACAGCGAGGAGCCGCCGTCCGGCACGAGGCCGATGTTGACGAAGGCGAGCAGGAAGTAGGCGCTCTCGGCGGCCACGATCAGGTCGCAGCAGAGCGCCAGCGAGCAGCCGATGCCGACGGCCGGGCCGTTGACGGCCGCGATCACGGGCTTCGGCATCTCGCGGATCGCGTGCATGATCGGGTGGTAGCGCTCGGTCAGCGTCTTGTAGACGTTCGGGCGACCCTCCGGCGTCGTGTCAGTGCTGATGTCCTTCAGGTCGGCGCCCGAGGAGAACGCGCGCCCGGCGCCGGTCAGCACGACCGCGCGTACGGCCTCGTCCTCGGTCACGCCGCGCAGCGCGGCCAGCAGGTCTTCGCCGAACTGCGCGTTCCACGCGTTCAGCGCCTCGGGGCGGTTGAGCTCGATCCGCGCCGTCCCGTCGGCGACGCTCACGTTGACCGTCTGCAGTTGCATCTCGCCGGGATCCTATGGTGTGGGCATGGATCGACCCGTGATCGGCCTGTGCACGGCGCTCGAACGCGCGCAGTGGAGCGTGTGGGACCAGGACGCCGTGCTGCTGCCGCGCAACTACGTCGACGCCGTGCAGCACGCCGGCGGCCTCGCGCTGCTGCTGCCGCCGGACCCGCGCCTGGTCGAGGCGCCGGACGAGCTCGTGGTCAGGCTCGACGGCCTGCTGCTGGCCGGCGGCGCCGACATCGACCCGGCCATCTACGGCCAGGACCCGCATCCGCAGACGCAGGAGACCGTGCCCGAGCGCGACGCCTTCGAGATCGCGCTGACGCGCTGCGCGATCGAGCGCGACGTGCCCGTGCTCGGCATCTGCCGCGGCATGCAGCTGATCAACGTCGCGCTCGGCGGCAGCCTGACCCAGGACCTGCCCGAGCACCTCGGCCACGAGCAGCACCGCAAGGTGATCGGCTCCTTCGAGGGTTCTGACCACGACGTCGACGTGCTCGACGGGACGCTCGCGATGCGCGTGATCGGTGCGGCCCGGCACGGCACCAAGTCCCACCACCATCAGGGGGTCGATCGCCTCGGCGACGGGCTGCGCGTGAGCGCGCTCTCGCCGGCCGACGAGCTGATCGAGGCGGTCGAGCTGCCCGAGCGGAGCTTCGTGCTCGGCGTGCAGTGGCACCCCGAGGCGGATGCGATGAGCCCCGTGATCGGCGGCCTCGTGCAGGCCGCCGAGCAGCACGCGCGCGGGCGCGTGCTCGCCGGTTAGCGCGCCGCTCACGGCCATATACTCGGCCTGGTGCGCCGCTCCCGCGCGATCAGAGCAATCGCCTGGGGGACCGTGGCTGCCGGGATCGCCGCGCCGCTGTTGCGCAAGCGCGTGCCGGCGCCGCCGCTGTTGACGCAGTCCGTCGCGTTCGCCGCCCCGCTCGGGCTGGCCGTCGCGATGCGTCGCACGCGCACCCGCGACGTCGCCGTCTGTGCGCTGCAGATGTGGGCCTATCTGGCCGCCTACAAGTCGCCGCACGACGACCCCGACGCGCAGGAGCAGAAGACGCACTTCCGCTACCCGATCGCCGCCGACCGTGTGATCGGGCTGGGCGAGCTGCCGACGGTGCGCCTGCAGCGCGCGCTCGCGCGGGTTGGTCCGGACGGGCCGCAGTGGCGCGACCTCGATCGCGTGCTCGTGTGGGCCCACTGGGTCTGGTTCATGGTCCCGCACGGCACCGTCGCCTACACGCTGGCGCGCCACCCCGCGCGCTTCCCGCGCGCAGCGGCGCTGACCTACGCCGTGTTCGACATCGGCGCGATGATCTACTGGGTGCTGCCCACGGCGCCGCCCTGGTACGCGGCCGAGGGGGCGTACGAGCTCGACGGCGTGCCGAGCGTCAGTCGCGCCCCGGGCCGTGCTACGGACGCCGCCGGAGGAGAGCTCTCCGAGCACGCCGAGAGCGCGGCCGTGCGGCGCATGATGGTCGAGTACGGCGAGCATTTCTGGCGTGACGGCTGGGGCCCGCTCTACAGTGTCCTCGGGGGAAATCCCCTAGCTGCGATGCCGTCGCTTCACTTCGCCACATCACTGATGGCCGCGCTTCTGCTCGCAGAGGTGGGACCGCTGGCGGGCGCCGTCGGCTCCGTCTACGCGGCCACGCTCGGCTTCGCGCTGGTCTACCTCGGCGAGCACTACGTCGTCGATCTGCTGGCCGGCGCCGCGTTGACCGTGGCCGTGCGCCGGATCGCGCCGCGAGTGGCGCCGCTGACGATGGGCTTCGCGCGCGCCGTGGCCGCGCTCGAGGCGAGCGCGCACGAGGGAGGCGGCGTGACGGCGTGAGCGACGAGCACACCGACCAGGACGTGGAGGAGGCCTTGGAGGAGGCTGCGTCGGTCGACCAGAGGGGCGGCGCCAGCGAAGAGGAGATGCCGCGCGTGGTGCTCACGCGCCGGCGCGCCGTCGGCTTCGGCGTGTTCGTGCTCACGGTGATCGCGTTCTTCTACTTCGTGCTGCCCAAGCTGAGCGGCGTCGGCACGACCGTTCACCGGATCGAGCGCGGCGACGGCTGGTGGATCGCGATCGGCGTCGCGCTCGAGCTGCTCTCGTTCGCCGGCTACGTGATGCTGTTCCGCGCCGTGTTCATACGCGGGCACGGGCGGATCGGCTGGCCCGAGAGCTATGAGATCACGATGGCCGGGCTCGCCGCCACGCGCTTGTTCGCCGCGGCCGGCGCAGGCGGCGTCGCGCTGACCGCCTGGGCGCTGCGCCGCTCCGGCATGGAGCCGCGGATCGTCGCCTGCCGGATGGTCGCCTTCATGGTGCTGCTGTACGTCGTCTTCGCCGGCTCGCTGCTGCTCGACGGGATCGGCCTCGGCACCGGCCTGTTCCCGGGCGGCGGCTCGTTCGCGATCACCTACCTGCCGGCGATCGTCGCGCTGTTGCTGCTCGGCGTGGCCGGCGCCGTGGCGGCGCTCCCGGGCGACGTCGAGCGCCGCCTCGAGCGCCGCGCCTCCGGTTCGGGACGCCTCGCGCACTGGCTCGCGCGCGCCGTCACCGTGCCGGCGCTGGGGGCCAGCGGCGTGCGCACGGCGATCGACCTCGTGCGCTCGCGCAACGCCGGCCTGCTCGGCGCGATCGCCTGGTGGGGCTTTGACATCAGCGTCGTGTGGGCGATGTTCCACGCCTACGGCGATGCGCCGTCGTTCACCGTCATCTGGATGGCCTACTTCGTCGGCCAGTTCGGCAACCTGCTGCCGCTGCCCGGTGGGCTGGGCGGCGTCGAAGGCGCGATGATCGGCGCGTTCGCCGCCTTCGGCGTCGACTTCAACCTGTCCGTGCTCGCCGTGCTGTCCTACCGCGGGATCTCCTTCTGGCTGCCGACCGTCCCCGGCGCGATCGCCTACTTCCAGCTGCGGCGCACGGTCGCGCGCTGGCGTGAGGAGGAGGGCTCGCAGGGCGCAGGCGAGCTGTGCGCGGGCGCGGTCGGGACCGCGGGAGCCGTTGGCGTCAGATGAGCTATACAGAGCCCAGTGGCAGCGCTATACTTTACTTTATGAAGTACCCCGTGTTGAAGCGATTGGAGAGCAGATGAGCGACGTCGAGAACGTGATCATCATCGGCAGCGGACCGGCCGGCTACACGGCCGCGCTGTACACGGCGCGCGCCAACCTGAGCCCGCTCGTGTTCGAGGGCTTCGCCTGGGGCGGCCTGCTGCAGCAGACGACCGACGTCGAGAACTTCCCGGGCTTCCCCGAGGGGATCATGGGCCCGGAGATGATGCAGAAGTTCCGCGACCAGGCCGAGCGCTTCGGCGCGCGCCTGGAGACCGAGGACGTCGATCGCGTCGAGCTCGCCGACGAGCCCGGCGGGATCCACAGCGTGTGGGTCGGAGACACCGAGTACCGCACGCGCACCGTCGTCTTGGCGATGGGCGCCGAGCACAAGAAGCTGTGCGTGCCCGGTGAGGATGAGCTGTCGGGGCGCGGCGTCAGCTACTGCGCGACCTGCGACGCCGCCTTCTTCAACGGCGCCGAGACGGTGATCGTCGGCGGCGGCGACTCGGCGATGGAGGAGGCCATCTTCCTCTCCAAGTTCGCCTCGAAGGTGACGATCGTGCACCGTCGCGCCGACTTCCGCGCCTCGAAGATCATGCTCGAGCGCGCCCGCGCGCAGGAGAACATCGAGCTGCTCACGCCGTACACCGTCGACGAGTTCGTCGCCGGCGAGAACGGCGCGCTCGGCCACGCGCGGCTGAAGAACACCGAGACCGGCGAGCTGCGCGACCTGACCGTCTCGGGCGCCTTCATCGCGATCGGCCACGAGCCGCAGTCGAGCATCGTCGGCGGGCAGATCGACGTCGACGACGAGGGCTATGTGAAGACCGAGGGCAAGTCCACGCGGACCAACCGGCCCGGCGTGTTCGCCGCCGGCGACCTCGTCGACCACACCTACCGCCAGGCGATCACCGCCGCCGCCTCCGGATGCGAGGCGGCGCTCGACGCCGAGTGGTACCTGCGCGACACGCCCGAGGTGCCGACGCCCGCGGGGCTGCCCGAGGGCGACCTCGCAGAGGCGCAGTGGGCACCTCCTGCTGTCGCCGCCGAGGCAGCCGCGGCCGAAGCCTCCTAGCGCGCGCCCTCCAGCTCGAGCAGGAACTGCTTTCGCGGGAGGCCGCCGGCGTAGCCGCCGAGCGCGCCGCTGCCGCGCAGCACGCGGTGGCAGGGCACGACGATCGGGATCGGGTTGGCGCCGAGCGCGTTGCCGGCCGCGCGCGACCCGCGCGGGCTGCCCGCCTCGGCGGCGACCTCGGTGTACGTGAGCACGTTGCCGTAGGGGATCCGTGCCGTCGCGCCGAGCACGCGGCGGCCGAACGGCCCGACCAGCGTCCAGTCCAGCGGTAGCTCGAACTTGTGCCTGCGCCCTTCGAAGTACTCGTCGAGCTCACGGCGGATCGGATCGAGCTGGGCCGGCGACTCGACGATCCGCGGCGAGACGCGGGCCGCGAGGCGCTCGAGCACGGAGTCCGCGTCCTCCTCGGGGAAGGCCAGCCTGAGCAGGCCCTGCTCGCTCGCCGCGAGCAGAAGCTTGCCGAACGGCGAGTCGACCGGTGCGTAGCCGATGTCGGCCAGCCCCTGCTCGGCCATGCGCTCGCTGAGCCGCTGGGCGGCCGCGCGCGCTGCCGCCGCGCTCGCCGCCGCCGCGCCTCCGCTCGTCCGTGAGCCGGCGACGCCGCGCGCGTGCGCCGGGCCGCGCCGCAGCGCCTGCTCGATCTCCTTGACCGTCATTCCCTCTCGCCCGCTCATGCCGGCACCGCCTTTCTCAGCTTCGTCAGTCCCTCGTGCAGCGAGCGCCGCGCCGCCTCGACCGAGCAGTCCATCGCCGCCGCGATCTCACGGTGCGGCAGGTCGGCGAGGAAGCGCAGCGCGATCGCCGAGCGCTGGCGCTCGGGCAACGCCGCCACTGCCTGCCACAGCTCGCCCTCGCGCGCCAGCAGCTGCTCCTGCGCGCTCGGCGCCGCGCCCTCGCGCCCGTCCTGCTCGGCGAGTAGCTGCGGCCGGCGCCCGCGCGCGCGGTGCGCGTCGAGCGCCTTGTGCTGCGCGATCGTCAACACCCACGCGCGCAGGTTCGACTGCGCGCGCAGGCGCGGGTAGGCGCGCAGCGCGGCGATGAACGTCTCCTGAAAGCAGTCCTCGGCCTCGGCTGGGCCGACCTGCGCGACGAGGTAGCGCCACACGACGTCGCGTTCGGCGTCGAGGAAGCGCTGGAAGGGAGGGAGGCCCCTCGCTCTCGGTTGCGTCGTGCTCACGTCTGCATAACGCCGGCGCCCGCGCGAACGTGAGGTTGCGCCGCCGGTCTCGTTGCGGTCGCCCGCCGGGATCGCGTTGGCTCGCGCCGCCGTCTCAGCTCTCGCCGTCGTAGTCGAAGAAGCCGGCTCCGCTGACGCGGCCGAAGCGCCCCGCATGCACCAGCCGGCGCAGCGCCGGCGCCGCGCGGTAGCGCTCCTCGCCGTACTCCTCGCGCAGCGCCTGCAGCACGCTGAGCACACGGTCGAGGCCGATCGTGTCGGCCCACTCGAGCGGTCCGCGCGGATA
>DATINR010000005.1:0-25277 GCA_035473995.1 Solirubrobacteraceae bacterium | reverse complement strand
CGCTCGCCGACACCTGCGAACACCGAATAACCGCCATGGGCCCGCGCGACGTTGTTGATCAGTTCCTGAATCAGAACCGTCTTGCCGACGCCGGCGCCGCCGAACAGGCCCACCTTGCCGCCCTTGGCGTAGGGCGCGAGCAGGTCGATCACCTTGATGCCGGTCTCGAACATCTCGGTCGAGGGGGTCAGGTCGGCGACGTCGGGCGCATCCTGGTGGATCTGGCGGCGCGGCGTGTCGGCCGGCAGATCCTCACCGAGGTCGATCGGCTCGCCGAGCAGGTTGAAGATGCGCCCGAGCGTGGCCTCGCCGACGGGCACCGTGATCGGCGCGCCCGTGTCGATCACCTCGAGCCCGCGGGCCAGTCCGTCGGTCGTGTCCATCGCGACGGCGCGCACACGATCGTCGCCGAGGTGCTGCTGCACCTCGCACACGAGCACAGCATCACCGGCGCCCGGGCTGATCCCCTCAGCCTCCTCCTCCGCCGCGGCCGCTGGGCGCGCGACGGTGATCGCGTGGTTGATCTCAGGCAGGCGGTCGGGGAAGACGGCCTCGATCACGACGCCCTGGATCTCCTCGATGCGTCCGAGGTTCTGCTTCTCCTCGGAGCTGCCGTTGGTGCTCTGTGGCGCTGCGGTGCTGGCCTCCATCGCGTTTCGCTTCTCCTCTTTTATCTCTTTAAAATTAAGAAAGTTGTTTGTCGTGTTTCGTGGAAGTCGGCGGCAGGACGGCCGTGGGGCAAGCGAGACAAGGACGCAGGGAGCGTGGCGTACTTCGTACGCGAGCGACCGAGGACGCAGTATCGCGCAGGGCCACGGTCGTCCTAGGTCACGCCCTCGGCGCCGGCGACTACCTCCATGATCTCTTGCGTGATCTCGGCCTGGCGGGCGCGGTTCATCTGCAGCGTCAAGTCCGTGATGATTTCGCCGGCGTTGTCCGAAGCGCTGCGCATCGCCGTCATCTGCGCGCCGAAGAAGCCCGCCGTCGACTCCACCAAGGCTCGGTATATCGAGATCTCGACGTAGTCCGGGACCAGGCGCTTGAGGATCTCCTCGGGGCCCGGCTCGTAGTCGACCAGCGCGCGTGGCCCGCTCGGCTCGCCGGAGCCCTCCTGCCCCTCCTCCTGCTCAGGCTCTTCGGTGGCGATCGTCGCGCGCGAGAGTGGCAGCAGCGTCTCGCGCGTGACGTGCTGGGTCAGCGGCGAGATGTAGGCGTTGTAGACGATCTCCACGCGGTCGAGCTTGCCGTCGACGTAGCCCGTGATCAGGTCGTCCGCGATCGAGCGCGCGTCGGCGTAGGCAGGTTTGTCCGCGAAGCCCGTGTAGCTGCCGCTCAGCTCGTGCCCGCGGAAGTTCAGCGAGGAGACGCCGCGGCGTCCCGTCGCGTACCACGCCGTCTGCAGCCCGTCCTCGGAGTAGTCCGCCGAGATGCGCACGCCGGCGCGGATGATCTGCGAGTTGAAGCCGCCCGCCAGGCCGCGGTCGCCCGTCACGAGCAGCACGCCGACGTTCTGCGTGCTCTCGTGCTCTGAGAGCAGCGGCAGGCGCATCGCCTCAGCGCCGGCCGCCTGTGCCGCCTGGCGCGTCATCCGCCGCAGCGCGTCGGCGTATGGCCTGAGCGCCGCGATCCGCTGCTCGGCGCGGCGCAGGCGCGCGCCGGCGACCATCTCCATCGCCCGCGTGATCTTCTGGATGTTCTTGACCGAGGAGATCCGGTCCTTGACGTCGCGCTGGGAAGGCATGGCGAGTGCGGAGCGTCCGCGCTAGGCGGCCGCCGGCTCCTCCTCGCGCGCGCCCTCGTCGCCGCGCAGCGGCGCGTCCTGCTCGAGCTCCAGGCCCTCCTCGTCGAGGTCGTAGCCGAAGTCGCCGGCGAACGTCTCGACCGCGTCGTGCACGGCCTTCTGCGTCCCATCCGACCAGTCGCCGCCCGCGATCTTCTCGCGCACGTCCTGGTGCTGGGCGTGCATCCGTTCGGTCAGCTCCGCGAGGAACTCGCCCACGCGCGCCGTCTTCAGGCGGTCGAGGAAGCCGTTCGTGGCCGCGTAGATCTGCACGACTTGGTCCTCCACCGCGAGCGGCGCGCGCTCGTGCTGGTTGAGCGTCGCCACCAGGCGCTCGCCGCGGGCCAGCGTTTTCTGCGTGTCCGCGTCGAGGTCCGAGCCGAACTGCGCGAAGGCCTCGAGGTCGCGGAACTGGGAGAGCTCGAGCTTGATCCGCCCGGCCACCTTCTTCATCGGCGAGATCTGCGCGTCGCCGCCGACGCGCGAGACCGAGATGCCGACGTTGATCGCCGGACGCACGCCCGAGTTGAACAGCGCCGACTCGAGGAAGATCTGCCCGTCGGTGATCGAGATCACGTTGGTCGGGATGTACGCCGAGACGTCGCCCGCCTGTGTCTCGATCACGGGCAGCGCCGTCAGCGAGCCGCCGCCGAGGTCGTCGTTGAGCTTGACCGCGCGCTCGAGCAGCCTCGAGTGCAGGTAGAAGACGTCGCCCGGGTATGCCTCGCGACCGGGCGGGCGGCGCAGCAGCAGCGACATCTGCCGGTAGGCGTAAGCGTGCTTGGTCAGGTCGTCGTACACGCACAGCGCGTGCTTGCCGTTGTAGAGGAAGTGCTCGCCCATCGCGCACCCTGCGTAGGGCGCCATGAACTTGATCGGCGCCGCCTCATCGGCCGACGCGGCGACGATGATCGTGTTGTCCAGCGCGCCGTGTTCATCGAGCGTCTGCGCGAGCGCCACGACCGTCGACATGCGCTGGCCGATCGCCACGTACACCGAGATCACGCCGGTGTCCTTGTTGTTGATGATCGCGTCGATCGCGATCGCCGTCTTGCCCGTCTGGCGGTCGCCGATGATCAGCTCTCGCTGGCCACGGCCGATCGGGATCATCGCGTCGATCGCCTTCAGCCCGATCTGCATCGGTTCGGTGACCGGCTGGCGCTGGACGACGCCCGGGGCCTTGAACTCGGCCGGGCGGCGCTCGGAGGTGTCGATGTCGCCCTTGCCGTCGAGCGGTCGCCCGAGCGGGTCGACGATGCGCCCGAGCAGGCCCTCGCCGACAGGGATGTCGAGCAGGCGGCCCGTGCGCCTGACGGTGTCGCCCTCCGACACGTGCTCCCATTCGCCGAACAGCACGGCGCCGACGTTGTCGGACTCGAGGTTGAGCGCGAGGCCGGTGACACCGTGCGGCAGCTCGAGCAGCTCGAAGGACATGCAGTTCTCCAGGCCGTGCAGGCGGGCAATGCCGTCGGCCACCGACAGCACCGTGCCGACCTCGGTCAGCTCCGCGCGCCCGCCGTCGAGTCCCTCGATGCGGCTCTTCAGGATGCTTGTTATCTCGTCAGGGTTGATCTGCATGGCTTCCTAAGCGGCTCCTTGGGCAACGTGCCTGCGCAGCTGCTCCAGTCGGTTGCGAATTGATGCGTCGAGTATCGAGTTGCCGACCCTCAGCACGATCCCGCCGAGGATGTCCGGGTCGACGTGTGCGGCCAGCCTCACCTTGCGTCCGGCGCGCTCGCCGATCGTGCGCCCGAGGTTCTCCGTCGTCTCCTGATCGAGCGCGATCGCGCTCGTGATGTCGACCGGCAGAAGCTGGTTCTCGCGCTCCCACATCCGCTCGAACTGCTGGCGCGTGCGGAAGATCACCGGCATGCGGTGGTTCTCGATCAGCAGCTTGAGGAAGTTCAGGAACGTCTCCTCGGCGCCGTCGAGCAGGCGTTCGAGCCCGTCCTGCTTCTCTTTGGTCGAGAAGTACGGCGAGAAGAAGAACACGGCCAGCTCGCGGTTCTGATCGAGCGCGTCGGCGAACTGGCCGAGCTGCTCGCGCAGCTCGTCCAGCTTGCCCTGCTGCAGGGCGACCTCGAACAGCGAGCGGGCGTAGACCTCGGCGAGCTCGTCCATTTAGTTGTTCGAGCCTCCGGAGATGGAGGAGAAGTCGAGCTCGCCGAGTGCCTCCTGCACGAGCCGCTTCTGGTCGTCCGTGTCGAGCACCTTGCGCGTGACCTTCTCGGTCGCCATCACCGTCAGGTCGGCGACCTCGCGACGGATGTCGTCGAGCGCGCGCTTGCTCGCCGCCTCGATGTCGCGCTCGGCTTTGCGCGTGGCTTCGGCCAGGATCTCCTGCCCGCGCTCTTTGGACTCGGCCTCGTGGGCGTCGGCCGACTGGCGCGCGCGCTGCACGATCTCTTCGGCCTGCGCGCGCGCCTCCTTTAGGCGCTCGCGGTATTCGTGCAGCAGCTCGTCCGCCTCCTTGCGCGTGCGCTCGGCCGTGTCGATCGATTCTTCGATGTTGCGCTTGCGCCGTTCGAGCGCCTCTGAGATGCGCGGGAAGGCAAGGCGCGAGAGCAGCACCATCGTCACGACGAACACGAGCAGCGTCCAGATCATCAGGCCGATGCCCGGCTTGATCAGGAAGCTGCCCTTGGAGGCAGCGAGCACCGCTGGTTGTGCGAGGGCTCCGAGCATGGCTCAGACGATGAACGCGGCCAACAGGCCCGCGACGAGGCCGTAGAAGAAGCAGGCCTCGGTAAGCGCGAAGCCGAGCCACTGCAGCTGCGTGATCTCGTCGCGCATCTCGGGCTGACGGGTGATCGCTTCGATGGCCTTGCCGAAGATCAGGCCGATGCCGACGCCGGCGCCGACGGCGCCGAGGCCTCCGCCCACTCCGAGGCCGATCGACTTTCCGGCCTTGGCGGTTTCTTCGGCCGCCGCCAGGAGGGTGATCAAAGCTATGTGCACGACTATTGGCTCCTTTAGTGGTCTTCGGCGACGGCGCCGCCGAGGTAGATAGCGGTGAGCGTGGCAAAGATGAACGCCTGCAGGGCTGCCACCAGCCCGACCTCGAACGCGAACAGGGCGATCCCGAACGGAATCGTGAACCAGCCCAGCCAGGCGACGCCGAGGATCACGGCGAGCGCTCCCGCCATGAACAGGATGATCAGGTGGCCCGCCAGGATGTTCGCGAACAGACGAATCGTCAGCGAGAGGATCCGCATGAAGTTGGAGAGCAGCTCGAGAAAGAAGATGAACACGGCCATCCCGCCTTCCACGCCGCCCGGGATCAGGCCTTTGAGGTAGCCGATCGGGCCCTTCGCGCGAACGCCTTCGTAGGTGTAGGAGACGAACACGACGAGCGCCAGCACGAGCGGGATCGAGAGGTTGGCCGTGGCGGCGTACAGCGAGAACGACGGGATGTGCGCCCCGAGGATGTCGATCTTGTGCTCGGTGTTGGTCGGCAGCGGGATGTAGCCGACGAGGTTCGAGAAGAAGATGAACAGGAACAGCGCACCGATGAACGGAAACCACCTGGCGGCCTGCTTCTCCTCCATCCCGCCGCCGGCGATGTTGTCGCGCATCAGCAGGAACAGGGCCTCCACGGCGGCCTGCACCTTGTTCGGGCGTTCCTGCATGCGCCGCGCGATCCAGATCATGCTCACGCACGTGGCGATGCCCGCCAGGAACAGGTACAGCACGGCCTTGTTGATCGAGAAGACGCCGAGGTGGACCCAGTTGTCAAGCTTGAACTCGTTCTGCGGCTGGAACTCGGTGTTGCGCGTGCCTTTGAAGCCGTAGATCACGACGAGCACGATCACGCCGCCGATCCACACGCCGGCCGCGAGCAGCAGCTTGCCTTTGATGCTCTTCTTCGGCGGCTCGAGGTCGCCGGCGCCGGGCGCCGGGCGCCGTGGTGTCTCCTCGGCCGTGTCGGCCGGCGGCACACCCCCCGTCCCCATCGTGCTCGTGCTCATGAGGTGCTCGGCCTCCCAGGCGCAGCCCTACCGGCTGCAGTGGGCCCGGCCCGCGTCGGGCCGTCGCGCGTCACGAAGGACATCGCGAAGTACACCGTGAAAGCTGAGAGCACGAGCGCGGCGGCCATGATGCCGTCGTCCTTGCCGCCGGCCACGCGGGCGAGGATCACGGCGAGCGCGACGAGCCACACGCGGCCCATCATCCCGGCCAGCTGCAACCCGGCCTTGATCTTCATGTCAGGCGCACGGCGGGCCTGCGCCTGCAGGAAGGCGGCGGCCAGGCGCGTGAGCAGCCACGCGCCGGCGCCGATCAGGTAGCCCGTCAGCGGCAGGCCGCCGAGCAGCACGAACGGGGCCGTCGCGAGCACCAGGCACACGTCGAGGTAGCGCAGCGTGAACACGTCAGCTCGGCGATCCGGGTGCTCGTCCGTGGCACTTCGTCCACAGGCGCCTGCGCCGGGCGGGCAGCGTCCCCGGCACGCTCGCACCGCGCAGCGTCGGGCACGAGCGGCGCACCGCGCGCCAGCGCGACGTGCCGAGCCTCGGCTGAAGCCTGTCCGCTGCTCGATCCGCCCGCGCGCCGAAGCACTGCCCGTAGGCGAGCGTGCGGGCGCGCGCCATGAAGCGCGGGCGCAGCTTCGGCAGCTCGAAAGGCTCGTCCTTGCCGGAGTCGCTCAGGCGCAGTGAATCGTCGTTGGCGTCGAAATCTGGCATGTCAGTTGGGCCACCCTACAGACCCGACGAGAACTCCGCGCGCACATGGCGGCAGCGGAGTCGAGGCTCACTCCCAGCCCTTCCGGAGCCGCCTCGCGAAGTCTGCGGTAGCTGGTTTCACTGTACCAGGAACTCGGACTTCGTAACAACTTTGTGACATACGCCACGCCGGATTTGCGGGTTTTTCGCGGCTTGCCGGCTCGCGCGACGCTCTTCCTTTAAGTCGCTGCTGCTCGCCCTGCACGGACGCGCCGCACGAGCTTCGCGGGCGAGAGCGAGAGCCTCCCCGCGAGACGGTCCGGCGAGCCGACGAGCCACACCGCGAGCGCCAGCGCCAGCAGGCCGCCGACGATGTCGAGCACGAAATGGTTGCCCGTCGCGAGCACCGCCAGCGCCGTCAGGCACGGGTACAGCAGCGCCAGCGCGCGCACCGACCTGCGCGCGCTGATCCGCCACAGCGCGAGCCCGCACCAGGCGGCCCAGGCCATGTGCAGCGAGGGCATCGCCGCCAGCTGGTTGGCCTGCGAGGCGAGCGGCCCCGTGTGCCAGGAGCCGAACGCGTGCGTCGAGGCGACCACGTCGGTGAAGCCGTCGAGCATGCGCGGCGGCGCGACCGGGAAGCGCCAGAAGACGACGAAGCCGATCACGTTGACCAGCACGAGCGAGTTGCGCAGCGGGCGATAGAGGTCGGCGCGCGCCCACCACAGATAGCCGAGCAGGCCGAGCGTCACGACGAAGTGCGCGTTGTCGTAGTAGTTCGCGAGGATCGTGGCGAGCGTGTGGTGCGAGGCCAGCCAGCGGTCGAGCGAGAGCTCCGGGTCGATCCGCAGCGCCTGCTCGACGTGCAGGATCCCGCGCCCGTTGCCGAGCGCCGTCGACAGTCGCAGCGGCGCGAGGTTGTTGATCGCGTCGTACACGAACAGGAGCCAGCCGATCACCAGCAGCTCGACCCACCAGCGCGCGCGGGCGGGCGCGACTGCGTGGACATGCGCCTCCGCACCGGCGGACGGTGCCGGCCCGAGGGCCGCCGGCTTCAGCGCGGCGGGCGTGGCGCCGCGGTCGATCGAGATGGCGCTGGACAAGCGAGGGATTTTACCGGGCGCTCCAGAGACAACGCGGCCGTGTTACGGCGCGACCGGGCGCAGCCCGCGCTCGGCGAGCGTCGCCAACACGCGCGGCAGCGCTGCGACGGTCCTCCGCCACGAGCCGGGCGCCGAGTAGTCGTCGGCGTCGTGCAGCAGCAGCACGGCGCCCTCGCCTGCGCCGTCGGTCACGCGCGTTGCGATCGATTGCGGCGTGGCGCGACGCTCCCAGTCGCGCCCCCAATGGCTCCACAGCAGCGTTCGCCACTCGCGCCCGCGCGCCAGGCGCAGCGCGGCGGCGTTGAGCACGCCGTACGGCGGGCGGTAGAGGGCCGGAGCGACACCCGTCGTCTCGGCGATCACTGCCTCCGCGCTTTCGATGTCGCGGCGCGTCTGCGCCGGGGTCAGGCGCAGCAGGTTGCGATGGCGCTCGCAGTGCACGCCGATCCCATGGCCGGCTGCGACGATCTCGCGTCCGAGCGAGGGGTTGCGCCGGACCTGCTCGCCGACGAGGAAGAACGTCGCGCGCACGCCGGCCGCCGCGAGCAGCTCGAGCACCGCGGGCGTGCCCTGCGCGTGCGGGCCGTCGTCGAAGGTCAGCGCGTAGCCCTCGTCGCCGGCCGTGCGATCCTCCACGCCGAGCGGGCGCCGCAGTGCGGGAAGCGCCGCGGCGAGCCCCGGCAGCAGATAGCCGCCGACGGGCACGGCCAGGGCGAACGCCACCGCCGCTCCGGCGATCGGGGGACTCGGGCTGCGATGATCGTGGGCAGACATGGTCGATCTGGTGCTGGGCATCGCGGCGGCCGTCGCGGCGTCGACCCTCTACAGCCTAGGGATCGCGCTGCAGGCGATGGACGCCAAGCAGGCGCCGCACGGCGAGCACCTGCGCCTCGCGCTCGCCTGGCGCCTGCTGCGCCGCGCGCGCTGGCTGCTCGGCACGGGCCTGTCGATCCTCGGCTGGCCGCTGCAGCTCGTCGCGCTGCTGCTGGCGCCGCTCGTCGTCGTGCAGCCGGCGCTCGCAGCCGGCCTGCTCGTGCTGCTGTTCCTCGCGCAGCGCATGCTCGGCGAGCACGCCGGGCGCAGCGAGCACCTGGCGACGGTGGCGATCGTGATCGGCGTCGTCGGCGCCGGGTTGGCGGCGCCGCCACGCTCGGCCGGGCACGGCTCGGAGAACCTCGCGATCACGCTCGTGCTGCTCGGGCTCGGGCTCGCCGCCCTATTGCCCTACGCGATGCGGTTGCTCGCGCGTCCGCCGGCCGCTCTGACGATGATCGGTGCCGGACTCGCCGGCGGCTGGAGCGGGATCGCCACGAAGCTCGCCTCCGACGACCTCTCCAACGGCCACATCGGCCTGGCGATCGCCTGGGGGCTCTCGACGGCGCTCGCCTCCGGGGTCGGCGTGCTCAGCGAGATGAGCGCGCTGCAGGAGCGCCCCGCGATCCAGGTGGCGCCGGTCGTGTTCGTCACGCAGACGGTGATCCCGATCGTCGTCGCGCCGCTGCTGTTCGGCGAGAGCTTCGCCGACACGCCGTGGGGAGGCGTGCCGCTGTCGGCTTCGCTGGCCCTGTTGATGGTCGGCGCCGCCGTGCTCGCGCGCTCTCAGCTGCTGGTCGCGCTGATGGAGGGCGAGCGCATGAGCCAGTCCAGCGGCTCTGCGCCCAGCCCGCGCGCGCCCAGCCAGGAGATCAGCCGTTCGAGCCCCGACACCGAGGCGGGCGAGCCGTCGAGCTCGACCACGAGCACGTCGCCTGCGCGCGTCGTGCCCTGAGGCAGCACCCCGGCGCTCAACCGCTGCTCGCCGCAGACGGGCGTCGCGCCGGCCGTGCGCGCGAGCACGAGCTGACCGACGGTCAGCCCGCCGCGTGGCTGCAGGAAGTAGAAGCGGTGGGAGAGGCCGAGCGCGTGCGCCTGGGCATGCAGAGCGCTGCGCGTGCGCACCCAGCGGAAGATCGAGTGGCCGGTGACTTCCGGCACGAGCTCGTCGCCGAGCGAGCGCATCTGCGCGACCATCGCCGTGCTCGGCACGCCGCCGTCATCGGCGAACGACGCGTGAATTCCGCGCTTGGCGAGCTCGGCGGCGATCGAGGTCTCCTGGCCGGCCGGCACGTGCAGGATCAGGCCGACGTCCGGCTGGTCGGTCTTGACCTGCTTGATCGGCTGGACGTGCAGGATCTTGCTCGCCAGCGCCGTCACGTCGTCGGTCGACATCATCCACATGCCGAAGCCGAGCAGCAGCACGAGCTGCGAGGCCAGCGCAACTGCGCGCAGACGCCAGCGCGGGATCGGGCGCACGCGGCGCGGGGCCTGCAGCACGACGTCCGCGGCAGCAAGGTCGCGCGCATCCTCGGGCACGGCTTGGGCGTCGGGCTCGGCGGCGAAGCTCGCGCGCACGTGCTCGCGCAGCTCGTTGGTGTCGTTGGCCAGGCGCAGCAGGTCGAGCGCGGCCATCGCGCGGGTATTGACGCGGGCGTGGCCGACGGGCAGCCCGTAGGAGACGACGGGCTTGCCCGCCGCCATCGCCTCCAGGCAGGTCACGCCACCGGTGGAGTGCACGAGCACATCGGCCGCCGCAAGCAGCTCGGGCATCTTGTCGGTGAACTCGTAGACGTGCACGCGCGGCTCTGAGCCGAACGTGCGGCGCAGCTTCTCGGCGAGCTGCTCGTTGCGCCCGGCGAGCACGACGATGCTGCTCGCCTCGGGCACGCGGATGAACTCTTTGACGGCGCCGAGCACGTCGCCCACCCCCCAGCCGCCGCCGGAGACGACGACCATGCGCCCGTCCTCGGGCAGGCCGAGCTGGCGCCGCGACTGCTGCGGGCAGCGCGGTTTGAGGAACTCCTCGGAGATCAGCGGCGCGACGAGCTGGACGCTGTCGCGCCCGGCGATGCGCTCGACCGAGGACAGCGACTCGCCGTACATCACCATGTGCATGTCGATCCCCGGCTGCGCCCAGAAGAACAGGCCCGTCAGATCGGTGATCGTGGCGACCGTCGGGCACTTGACCTCGCCCGTGCGTCGCAGGCGCGCGAGCACGACCGTTACGGCGGGGTAGGTCGAGACGACCACGTCGGGGTCGTGTTCGGCGATCGCGCGCGCCAGTGGCCGCGAGCCGAACAGGCGCAACAGCCGCGTGGCCAGCGCACGGATCGGCGGGACGTGGTTGAGCAGCCCGTAGACGATCGTGTAGGTCCACGGGATGAAGCGAAGCTGCACGCGGTAGCCGTCCTCGACGACCGGTTTGAGCACACGTCCCATCGCCGCGAGGCCGTCGATCACGGTCACCTCGGTGGGCTCCGGCGCGTTCTTCAACTGCGCCGCGAGCGCACGGGCAGCCGCAGCGTGCCCCTCGCCGACGTCGGCAGAGAGGATCAGGACGCGTCGCGGCCCTGGGGCCCGACTCGATGACGATTTGCGGCGGTGAAGTCGCATGTGGAGGGCAGCGCGCTCTGCGCGGCGCCTGGCTTGCCGCACACACGTACACCGATAGGCGCCCCCGGGCACGCGCTTCAGCGGCTGCGTTATGGATTCTACATTCCGTCCCACACGCCTGCCTGTGGCCCAGCCGCCACAATGGGCCGATGCCGATCGCCCCGGCACCGTCCGGCGTACCGTCAGGGGCCGCGCCAGCGCTCCCACGCCGCCCTCAGGCCTCCTCGCGCGGGGCAGCACCGCCCCGCGCCGGGCTACTGCGGGCGCTCGGGCTGATCGGGCTGCTCGGCGTCGTCACGAGCACCTTCCTGACCGTCGCCGGCGCGGCCGGGGAACCGTCGCAGTACGTGCCCTCGCGCAGCGGCGGCTGGATCGACTGGCTGGCCGGGCCGCTGGAAGGGCTCAGCATGAGCATCGGCTCGGGCGGCTTTCAGACGCTCAGCCTGATCATGTGCGCGAGCTACCTGCTCGTGCTGGTGGCCGCGCGCGCGCTCAGCCTGCGCGCGATCGCGGTGGCCGTGGTGGCGGCCCACGCGATCCTCCTGCTCGGGCCGCCGCTGATCTCCCAGGACGTGTTCGGCTACATCGGCTTCGCGCGACTCGGCGCACTGCACGGCCTCGATCCGTACACACATGTCGCCGCGCAGGCCTCGAGCGACGAAGTCTTCGCATTCCTCGGCTGGCCCTACCAGCACTCCCCCTACGGCCCGCTGTTCACGCTGCTCAGCTACGCCTTCGTGCCACTCGGGCTCTCCGGCGGGCTGTGGGCGTTCAAGGCGCTCGCCGTGCTGTCGAGCCTCGGCGCGGTGGCGCTGCTCGCGCGCGCCGCCGGGCGACTGGGCCAGTCGCGCCGCTGGGCTGCGGCGTTCGTCGGGCTCAATCCCGTGCTGCTCGTGCTCGCCGTCGGCGGCGCGCACAACGACACGCTGATCCTGCTCGCGCTGTCGGCCGCGCTGGCGCTGACAGCCGGCGCCGCGCCACGCTTTCGCACGGGCGCCGCGACGCTTGTGGCGGGCGTCGGCGTGAAGGTCACCGCCGGGCTGTCGCTGCCGTTCATGCTGCTCGGCGCGCCGCGTGCGCGCGATCGGCGGGGAACGCTCGAGGGCGCCGCGCTCGGGCTCCTCGTGCTCGGCGCGATCGGCCTGATCGGCTTCGGCAGCCACGCGCTCGGCTTCCTCAGCGCCGTCGGCGAGCAGCAGCAGCTCGTCGCCGTGCACAGCATCCCGGCCGAGACGGCGCGGTTGTTCGGGCTCGCCGGCACGCCCGAGTGGTGGCGGAACGTGTTCGCCGCGCTGTTCGTGGCCGTGCTCGTGCTCGCCCTGTGGCGGACCGCGCGGGGCGCCGACTGGCGCGTGGCGGCTGGCTGGACGACGCTCGCGCTGCTGCTGTCCACGGCCTGGCTCTTGCCGTGGTACGCGATCTGGGCGCTGCCGCTAGCGGCCGTCGGCGGCAACCGGCGGCTGCGGGCCGCCACGCTGCTGTTCTGCGCGTACGCCGTCCTGATCCACCTGCCGCTCGGCGAAGGGCTGCTCACGCCGCCCCGCCCCGTCGCCCACGGGCGGGTGCACACCATCATCCATCCTCACGGCATCGATTTCGCCCGTTTCCAGGTCGCGCACGACGCCCTGCTCGATCTCCGTCGCTGAGGCGTCGGGGCGCTGCAGGCGCAGGCGCATCGCCGCCAGGCGCCTGAACTTGAGGATCTCGAGCACGTAGACGAGATACACGCTCGCCGCCGCCGCGATCAGCCCGAGCCCGATCAACACGAGCGTCCAACCAGTGTGCAGGTGGCCTTTGTGGTCTGAGTAGGGGATGAAGCGCAGCGCGAGCGCGAGCCCGGCGAGCATCAGCGTCCAGGCGTACAGGTAGGCGATCGTGCGCCGGCTGGAGAAGCCGATCCGCGCCATCCGGTGATGGAAATGCTCGCTGTCCGGACGATAGATCGGCTGGCGGTACTTCAGCCGCTTGAGCACGACGAAGGTCGTGTCGAGGAACGGCACGGCGAGCAGGATCAGCGGCAGCACGAACGACACGACGGCGGCCGTCTTGACGGCCGCCTCGACCGTGATCACGCCCATCAAGAGACCGAGCAGGTTGGCGCCGCAATCGCCCATGAAGCTCGAGGCCGGCGGGAAGTTGAAGACGAGGAAGCCGAGTGCGACGCCGGTCGTGATCGCGGCCAGCACGCCCGGCTGGGGACGACCGAGATCGAACGCGATCACGGTCATCGCGGCGGCGATGATCATGCACACGCCGGCCGCCAGGCCGTCGACGCCGTCGGAGAAGTTGACGACGTTCATCATCGCCACGAGGCCGATCACGGTCAGCACCGGGCCTGCATTGGTCACACCGGCATTGGGGAAGGCCAGCGTGCCGACGAACGGCAGCGTGATCGCCTTCACGGCGACGCCGTAGTGCACGACGATCACGGCCGCCACGATCTGGCCGACGAGCTTGACCAGCGGCGGGATCTCGAAGCGGTCGTCGAGCGCGCCCACGAGCGTGATCACGCCGGCGGCCAGCAGCACGCCGTGCCACAGCTCGTGGTCCTTGCCGAACCCGGCCGGCAGCCAGATCAGCCCCGCGACGAGCGTGCCCGCGTAGATCGCAAGTCCACCGAGCAGCGGCGTAGGACTCTCCGACAGGCCGCGCTCGCGCGGCTCGTCGATCGCGCCGACCGCGCTGGCGAAGCGCATCGTGAGCGGCGTCAACAGCGCCGTCACGGCAGCGGCAAGCAGGAAGGCGTATAGAGCGTCGAGCTCGGTTGGATGCGCCATCGAACCAGGACAGCATCGCAGGCGGGGGCGTCGCACACCAGCGCGGGGCGCCCGGACGCCGGTCGGACGAGCGCACAGGATTGGTGAGTCGCGCGTACGCCGTAGCGATGAGCCACACTTCAGCCTTGGTGCGCGCGCTAAGAGACCGACACCCTGAAGAAGTCGCAGTGGAGGAGCTCAAGCAGGAGCTGGCGATTGCCGGGGATGAGACCGAGTGGTGGGAGGCCAAGGCAGGGGTTCTCAGACCCGAGCACATCCAAAGATCAGTCGCCGGGTTGGCCAACCGCGACGGTGGGCTTCTTCTAATCGGGGCGGTGCAAGCTGAGGACGGTTGGGTGCTTCGGGGCGTACAAGCCAGACCGGAGCTAGAGGCCGGAACTTGGCTGGCAGACACTCTACGCGCGCTACGCCCGATGCCAGTAATCCAACAGCAGATCTACAATCTCGATGGCGCTCGGTGGGCAGCCCTGCTGAACATCGAGCCTCATCCGCAATACCCAATCGTCCTGCCGAGCGGACTTGTCCTGAGGCGCGAAGTGGGCTCCACCAAGCCGATAGACGACGGACGAGAGCTTGCGGAACTCGTCTTCCAGCGTGCCGGAGCATTGAGCAAGAAGCCGTTCGACCCAATGGACGACCCAGACGCATTGGCAAGCGCTGTCGCTTCAGCACTGCGCGCTGGACAAGCCGGCGAGCTTCGACCTCTATTGGCAAATCTTCGTGGCCAAGCGCGGGATGCAGCAGAGTTCAATGGGTGGGATACACCGGACGTCGAGATCGACCGCCTGGCGGCGGTGGCAGCCGTCGTTATTAGCCAAGAAGATGCTGCGATCTCGGTGCTGAGTGTGGAGACGCACCACGAGCTCTTTGATGAGGCACTCCTGCTTGGACGTCAGCCGACAGCGATGCCGGATATCAAGCTGCAGCGTGAAGTCCGTCGCTCGGCGCGGACTGTGGGCGCTCTACTCGTGCGACTCCGACACTGGAAGCCCGCACGACAGCTCGCCGCTCATTCGAGTCCGGAGAGCGAAGGGCCGCGGCGGGGATGGCTTGCGTCAGTCGCGGCCAACCAGGCGCGCGCAATTTCACGCCCCCTGAGCCCTGAATATTGGCGACACGACGTGCGAGTGGCGGCCGAAACGATCGAGAGGATAGCGGCACTACGTCCTGACGACGCCAAGGGAAACGATCCCCTCAACAGCATCCTCGCATTCGATTTTCTTTGCGCCGTTGTCGATCTCGACCAGCGTGATAGCCAGGTCCGCGAGGCGAGCCTTTGGCTTGATTTTCCTTATTTCAGCGCTCAAGCCGTGCGGCCTCTCGCGTCTAAAGTGCTCGACGACGAGATTGTCCGAGAGTCCCTTCTGCCCGGACGGGATCGCCACTACGCGGCGGCCCTCCTCGAGCAGCTCGACGCGAGCGCCCGACGTACAGTTACAAATTCCGGGTTCTGGGAGGGCCTACTAGACGCCTCGCGGGCCGAGCAAGTCCGGCAGCTACTCCATAACTGACCTCGTCCGGACACTGGCCATAGCAATGCTCTCTTGACTGGACCTACCGAGTTTGGACCCGCGCCCAAAGGAAGCGCGGTGCGACTAAACGGGCGTTCCCGCCCCGAGCTCTTGGTAAAGCGGGTAGCGCTCGACGATCGCCCCCACGCGCTCGGCCAGCTCCCCGGCGCGCGACTCGTATTCGGGTGTCAGCGCACTGGCCATGATCTTGCCGACCTCGACGAAATCCTCGTGCTGGAGCCCGCGCGTGGCGAGCGCCGGCGTGCCGATGCGCAGACCCGAGGCCTCCATCGGCGGGCGCGGATCGAACGGCACGGCGTTGCGGTTGACGGTGATGTCGATCGCGTGCAGCCTGTCCTCGGCCTGGCGGCCCGTCAGCTCGGGGTCTGAGTCGCGCAGGTCGACGAGCACCAGGTGCACGTCGGTGCCGCCGCTCAGCACCTTCACGCCGTGACCGGCTTTCGAGAGCTCCTGCGCCCACGCGCGCGCCCCGTCGAGCGTGCGTCGCTGGCGCTCGGCGAACAGCTCCGAGGCGGCGATCTTGAACGTGACTGCCTTGGCGGCGATCACGTGCTCGAGCGGTCCGCCCTGCTGGCCGGGGAAGACGGCCGAGTCGATCTTCTTGGCGTACTCCTCCTTGCAGAAGATCGTTCCCGCGCGCGGGCCGCCGAGCGTCTTGTGCGTAGTCGTGGTGACGACGTCCGCGCCGTGCTCGATCGGGTTCGGGTGAAGCCCGGCCGCGACGAGCCCGGCGAAGTGCGCCATGTCGACCATCAACAGCGCGCCCACCTCGTCGGCGATCTCGCGGAAGCGTGCGAAATCGAGCTGGCGTGGATAGGCCGACCAGCCCGCGAGCAGCAGCTTCGGACGGCGCTCGCGCGCGATCCGCGCGACCTCGTCCATGTCGATCAGGCTGCTCTCGCGATCGACCTCGTATGGCGCGATGTCGTACAGACGGCCCGAGACGTTGATCTTCATGCCGTGCGTCAGGTGGCCGCCGTGCGCCAGCGACAGTCCCATGATCGTGTCGCCCGGCTGCAGCAGGGCGTGGTAGACGGCCGTGTTGGCCTGCGCCCCGGAGTGCGGCTGGACGTTGGCGTGCTCGGCTCCGAATAGCGCCTTGGCGCGGTCAATCGCGAGCTGCTCGGAGACGTCGACCCACTCGCAGCCGCCGTAGTAGCGACGGCCGGGATAGCCCTCGGCGTACTTGTTCGTGAGCACCGAGCCCTGGCACTCGAGCACCGAGCGCGGCACGAAGTTCTCGGAGGCGATCGCCTCGAGCGTACGCTGCTCGCGCTCGAGCTCGCCGCGCAGCACGTCGGCGATCTCGGGGTCCACCTCGCTGAGCGGGCGGTTGAAGTAATCGGGGCTGAGCTCAGACACGGCGCCCTCCTCGAGCGGACTGTGAAGACATGGTGCCCAGGCGCGCGGCGGTTGAGCTGGCCGCTCCCCGGTGGTCGATCCCACCTCAGGCGCCAGTCGCGGCAGCTGTCACGAGGCTAGCACGCGCAGGTGAGGGGATGGCCGCCGACGGAAGGCGATGCCCGCTCGATGCGGCCGCCGCAGAACGCGCTCAGCGTGCCGGTGCGCCGGCCAGCAGCTCGCCCACCGCCTCGGCGGCGAGGGCGCCCTCGCGCAGCACGTACCAAGCGCCGCTCTGCTCGTACTCGCGCAGGTCGACGACCGTCGAGGGCGTTCCCGGCAGCGTGCCTCCGTCGAGCACGACGTCGGCCCCCTCGCGCAGGGCAGACGGCACTTCGGCGAGCGTACGCGCGTCGGGCTGCCCGGACAGATTGGCGCTCGTTTGCATCACCGGCTCGGCGATCGAGCAGAGCGCGTGCAGCTCCTCGGGCAGCCAGGGCACGCGCAGCCCGAGCGTCGCCGGGTCCTGGCGGCAGGCCGCGCGGAAGTCGCCGGAGCGGTTCTCCAGCAGCAGCGTGACCGGTCCGGGCAAGAGTGCCTGCAGCGCCGCCCGCTCGGCCGCGAGCAGCTCGGGCAGCGCCCGCAGGGCCTGCTCGAGCGCGAAGAACATGACCGCCGCCGGACGCCTCGCCGGGCGCCCCTTCAATTCGTACAGGCGCTGCGCGGCCGCCTCGTCGTCCGGGTCACAGCAGACCCCGTAGACCGTGTCGCTCGGGAACACGGCCACGCCGCCGCCCGCCACGCATGCGCGCAGACGCTCTGCATCCTCGGCGCCGAGCATCGGGCTCATCGCTGCGCGGACTCCTCGCGCGGGGGCTCCTCGATCGGCAAGCTCTCGCCTTTCACCACCCGCTCCATACCCGCAAGGTCGTGCATGCATTCAACCTTTGCAAAACCGGCCGCCCGAAGCAGCTCGGCCACGGCCGGCGCCTGCCCGGCGCCGACCTCGAGCGCCACGAAGCTAACGCTTCTGCGGGCCGCCAGCTGCTCGAGCAGGGCGCGAATCGCATCGAGCCCGTCCTCGCCCGCGAACAGCGCACCGGGCGGCTCGTGGCGGAGGATCTCCGGCGCGAGCGCCGCGCGATCTCGCTCGGCCACATAGGGCAGGTTCGCGAGCACCGCATCCTGCTCGCCGGGTGCTCCGTCGAGCAGGTCCGCCTGCACGAAGTTCACGTCGAGCCCGAGCCGGGCGGCGTTGGCGCGGGCCAGCTCGAGCGCATCGGCGCTTCGGTCGCTGGCGCTCACGTCAAGGTCCGGGCGCTCTTGCTTGAGCGCCAGCGCGATCGCCCCGCTGCCCGTGCCGACGTCGAGCACGCGCGCACCGGCCGGCAGGCCGAGCGCGGCTTCCACGAGCAGCTCGCTCTCGGGGCGCGGGATCAACGCGCGCGCATCGACGGCCAGCTCGATCCGCCGGAAGCCCCGGCTGCCGGTGATGTAGGCGACCGGCTCGCGAAGCACGGCACGGCGCCTGACGGCGTCTTGGTAGGCCCGCACCGGCGGGCCGGCGACGATCAGCTCGCGGTCGAGCAGCAGCCGCTCGCGACCCACGCCGAGCACGTGCGCGAGCAGCACTTCGGCATCCAGGCGCGGCGTCTCGCAGCCGGCCGCCCCGATCGCGGTAGTCGCGCCCTCGAGCGCGTCGCGCACGCTCGTGCCGCGCACGCGCCTGAGAGCGTCGGGCCGCGCAGCGCCCCGCGAGGCGTCGCCCGGCGCAGCGCCGCTCGGCGCAGTGTCGGCGCGCGTGCTCACGCGGCGGCCTGCGCCTGCAAGCGCAGGCGCTTCTCGTCGGCCTGCAGCGCGTTGGTCAGCTCGTCGAGCTGCCCCTCGAGCACGTCGTCGAGGTTGTGCACGGTCAGCTTGATGCGGTGATCGGTCACGCGCCGCTCGCCGTAGTTGTACGTGCGGATCTTCTCCGCTCGATCGCCCGTACCGACCTGCGAGCGGCGGTCGGCGGCGAGCTCGGCCTGCTGTTCGGCGAGCGCCCGCTCATACAGCCGCGCGCGCAGCACGCGCAGCGCCCGCTCGCGATTCTGCAGCTGGGACTTCTCGTCCTGCATCGAGACAACGATGCCCGTGGGCTTGTGCGTAACGCGCACGGCCGAGTCGGTCGTGTTGACCGACTGCCCGCCGGGGCCGGATGAGCGGTAGACGTCGATCTGCAGGTCGTTGGGGTCGACTTGGATGTCGACGTCCTCGGCCTCCGGCAGCACCGCAACAGTCGCCGTCGAGGTGTGGACGCGCCCTTGGGACTCGGTCTGCGGAACGCGCTGCACGCGGTGCGTACCGCCCTCGAACTTGAACACCGAGTAGGCGCCGTCGCCCTTGATTGCGAACGTGTACTTGCCGTCGCCGATCTCCATCGGCTCCGACTGCCAGCCGCGGCGCTCGGCGTACTTGGTGAGCATGCGGTAGAGGTCGCCGGCCCACAGCCCGGCCTCGTCGCCGCCGGCTCCGCCCTGGATTTCGACGATCACGCTCTTCTCGTCGTTGGGGTCGCGCTCGACCATCGCCATGCGGATCTCCTCCTCGATCTGCTCGATCCGCTCGCGCGCGCTCGACAGCTCCTCGCGCAGCTCGGAGTCCTCCTCCTCGGCGAGGATTTCTTCCGCGCCGCCCGCCGTTTCCTGCGCTTCGCGCCACTGCTCGGCCAGCTTCGCCGCCGCCTCGAGCTGGCGGTAGGCGCGACCGACCTCGGCATAGCGCTCACGGTCGGAGATCACCCCGGGATCGGTCATCTGCTCGCCGAGCTCGGCGAAACGGCTCTCGATCTGCTTGACGAGGTCTTCGATCATCGTGACCAGTCTATGGGCCGCCGGTGGGGCGACTGGCACTGCGAGGACACGCCCGCGACACGCGCGAGCAGGTGGCGACGCGCTAGGCGACTACCTCGACGCCGACCAGATCCTCGGCCGTCAAAGCTCCGGGAGTCTCGCGCTCGAGCACGGCCTCGAGCGCGGCGATCGCGACGGCCAGCTGGTCGAGGTCGGGCTCGCGCGTGGTCAAGAGCTGCAGCTTCAACCCCGGCCACATCACGGCGCGCACCCAGCGGCGGCTGCGGTTGCGTCCGGCGAACTTGATCAGCTCGAACGAGATGCCTGCGATCAGCGGCACGCCGAGGATCCGCGTGGCGACGAGCAAGTACCAAGCGGGCAGGCCGATCGGGGCGAAAACGAAGATCGCGACGATCATCACGACGAGCAGGAAGCTGGTGCCGCAGCGCGGGTGCAGGCGCGAGAAGCGCTGCGCGTTGACCGGCGTCAGCGGCAGGCCGGCCTCGAAGCAGGAGATCGTCTTGTGCTCGGCGCCGTGGTACTCGAACACGCGGCGCAGGTCGCGCACGCGCGAGAGCAGCAGCATGTAGCCGAGGAAGATCGCCGTGCGCACGACGCCCTCGATCAGCCAGAACAGGAACGACGAGCCGAGCTGATCCTTGATCAGGCTAGTCAGTCCGACCGGGATCAGGAAGAACAGCACGATCGCGAAGACGAGCGCGACGACAACCGTTCCGGCCCACACCGCCTTGGGGATCTCATCCGGCTCGGCCGGCTCGGCCACGCCGTTTGCGTCAGCCTGCGCCTCGTCCTTCGGTTCGGGCGGCAACTGCGCGTTGGCGGAAACCTCGAGCGCACGGAAGCCGATCACGAGTGAGCCGCCGAGCGCGACGATGCCCCGGATGATCGGCAGTCGAAGCAGACGATGGCGCTTCATCGCCGAGTCCAGCGGGAACGTGCTGACCTCGATCTCGCCGAGCGCTGCCTCCTCCGGCGAGAGCTCGCCCTCGGAAAGCTGCTCCTCGCTCGGCTTGCGCACGGCCACCGCCCAGTTGGAGACGCCGCGCATCATCACGCCCTCCAGCACGGCCTGACCGCCGACCGGAGCGTCGCGCTGGGCGTTGAGCTGGCCGTCGCTGTCGCGGTCGACAGACGGCGAGCCATCGAGCACAGCGCCGTCGGCGTAGCCGACGACACCGCTCGTCGACTCGACGGCGTCCTGAGGAGGGGCGTCTGTTGCGACCGGCGTCGTCAACGAACCGGCTGGCCGCGAAGACATCGGACTGCTAGGCGGACCGAGTCTGGGCCAAACGGC
This sequence comes from Solirubrobacteraceae bacterium, assembly GCA_035473995.1. Classification (GTDB taxonomy): domain Bacteria; phylum Actinomycetota; class Thermoleophilia; order Solirubrobacterales; family Solirubrobacteraceae; genus Palsa-744. The sequence goes on along the minus strand of DATINR010000005.1, from coordinate 4,508 downwards.
CCTTGGCCACGCGGCGCTGGAAGCGCTCCACGCGCCCGCCGCTGTCCATCAGCTTCTGACGACCCGTGTAGAACGGGTGGCAATTCGAGCACACCTCCACGCGCAGCTCGTCCTGCGTAGCGCGAGTGATGAACTCGTTGCCGCAGGTGCAGTGCACGCGGGCGCGTGTGTAGGTCGGGTGGATCTTGGCCTTCATCGTTCTTTCATTCTAGCGGTCGGCGCCCACCCGGCAAAGCGGTGACTTCCTCTCGACCACCGACGGCTCAGGCGGCCGGCGCCGTGGCGGGCGAGTTAGTCGCCGTGCCGGATGCGGCGCCGGGTTCGCTGGGTTCCGGCGGGACGCCCGGCTGCACGCACCTGCTCGTCAACCGCTCGGCTCGCTTGATCGTGTGACCCTTGGCGTTCAACCAGCGGAAGCGCACGAAACCCCGGTAGACGGCGGGCGCTGACACGTTGGTCACCTGCTTGAGGTACTTGTAGACCTTCACCTTGGGGTCCGAGGAGCGCCACACGCCGAGTCCGGAGGCCATGACCGTGTGGAATTCCGCTTCGTCCGGAGCGCGCTCCTCGAGGTCGATGCGCATCGCCATGCGCATCGTGCCCGGAACGGCCGTCATTTCGGCCGAGAAAGCCACGGCTCGCTGTTCCTGAACCGTCGCCGTGACGCATTCGTCGAGCGTCGCCGACGTGCTGCCGAGCGGCGGGGAAGTGAGTTGCTGCGCGCTCAGCCCGCCCGCCGAGGAGCCCGAACCAGCCGCGTGCGCCTGCGTGGCGAGCAGCAGCACGAGCGCGCAGGCGAGCCCGGTGAGCGCGCGCGGCGCGCGCCTCGTGCGATCGAAGAGAACTGAGCGGCTGTCCATGACAACCCTCTAACACCGTCTTTGCGCAGATGTTTCGCGCCTGCCCGCCGCGGAGCGGCTAAAGGATCTGATACAGCGGGCCGTCGCCACCCTCGGGCGTGGTCAGCCGCCCGCCCTTGGCCGTGATCGCCCCGCACTGCACGCAGTTCGTGTAGTTGACGATCACGTCCACGTCGCCATGCTCGGGCGCATCCTCGGGAATCTCATACACCCCGGCCGGGCACATCCAACGCCACGTCTCGGCGATCTCGCGCGGCACGTTTTTGTGCAGCCGGATGTGGTTCGGCGCGTCGTCGCGAGTCGCGTTGCCCGTGATGAAAACCGACGAGAGCTTGTCGAAGATGTATTTCCCATCCGGCTTGGGATAGGACTTCGACGTCTTGCCGATGAACATCGGCTTGGCGTCGTTGCGGTGCCAGGCCAGCCGGCCCGGGGGCAGCAGCCCTTTGGTCGCGATCGCGAGGTTGACGATCGGACCGCCCTGCAGGAAGCCATGCTGGAAGGGCTGGCGCGTGTTGCGCACCTCATACAGCTCCTTGCCCGTGACCGAGTCCTCGATCGCCTGCTCGTAGGGCTCGAAGCTCGATTCGCCGCGTGAGAGCGCCGCGTAGATCGCCTCGCCCGCGAGCTTGCCCGAGTTGATCGCGTGGTGTACGCCCTTCAGCGAGACCGTGTCGACCATGCCGCCGGCGTCGCCGATCAACAGCGCGCCCGGCATCGTCAGCTTCGGCATCGACCAGTAGCCGCCGCCCGGAAGCGCCTTGGCGCCCCACGCGACGCGCTCGCCGCCCTCGAGAATGCCCCTGACCAGCGGGTGGGTCTTGAACTGCTGCAGCAGGTCGTGCGCCGAGGTCGTCGCGTCGGCGTACTCGAGGTCGATCACGAAGCCGATCGAGACGAGGTCGTCGCCGCTCTTCTCGTCCTTCATCGGGTAGATCCAGGTCCCGCCGATCTGCCCGTACTTGGCTGAGATCTTCAGCGGCCACGGGCCGATCGTGTGGATCAGGCGGTCGAGCGGCTTGGGGACCTTCCAGACCTCCTTGACGCCGAGCTCCCAGACCTGCGGCTCACGGTTCTCGGCGAGATCGAACTCCTTGATCGCGGCGCCCGTCAGATGCCCCCAGCAACCCTCGGCGAGCACCGTCGCCTGCGCCTTGATGTCAGTCCCCGGCTCGAAGTTTCCGAGCGGCTCGCCGTCCTTGCCGCGACCCTTGTCGCCGGAGCGAACGCCGACCACGCGCCCGTCCTCCACGACCAGCTGCGTCGCCGAGGTCTCGGTGAGGATGTACGCGCCGCCCTCCTCGGCTTGGCGCTGCTGAAAGCGCGCCAGCGCCGAGACCGAGACGACCTCGTTGCCGTGGTTCTTGAACGGCGGCGGCGGCGGGATGCGCACCTTCGTCTTGGCCGTCGGCGTCATGTAGACCGCCTCCTTGGTGACCTCGCCGAAGGCGAAGCCCTCCTCGCGCCACTGCTCGCGCGTCATCTCCGGGAACAGTTCTTCAAGCGGCTTGGGACGCATCACCGCACCGGACAGGTTGTGCCCGCCGCACGTCTTCGCCTTCTCGACCACCGCCACGGGCACTTCGCCGAGGCGCTCCATCGTCTCCGGGTCGTCCGCCAGGAGCTGGAGCAGGCGGTTGGCGCACGCCAGCCCGGCCGTCCCACCGCCGACGATCGCGACGCCGACCTCGATCAGCTCGTCCTCATCGTCCAGCCCGTGCTTGATGAACTCCTTCTGCGAGTTCACCGGCGGCGGGAACTGATCGGGTGCGACCTTGCCGTTGCCGTTGTGCGCCGACATGCCTATGACCCCTTCTTCGCTTTCACGGCCTCCGTCAGCTTCGGGAGGATCTTGTTCAGGTCGCCGACGATGCCGAGGTCCGAGAATTCGAAGATCGGCGCGTTGGCGTCCTTGTTGATCGCGACGATGTTCTCCGAGGACTGCATCCCGACCTTGTGCTGGATCGCGCCCGAGATGCCCGCCGCGAGGTACAGCTTCGGCGAGACCGTCTTGCCCGTCTGCCCGATCTGCGCCGCGTAGGGGTACCAGCCGGCGTCGACGACCGCGCGGGTCGCCGCGACGGCGCTGTTGCCGCCGAACGCCTTGGCCAGGTCCTCGGCCAGCTCGAAGCCCTCGGCCTTGCCGAGACCGCGGCCACCGGCGACGAGGATGTCGGCACCCTCGATGTCGACGTCGGCGCCGCGCTGTTCGCCGCGCGTGACCATCGTCGCCTGCGAGGCGTGCGGGCTCAGCTCGAAGCTGAGCTGCTCGACCGGTGCGTCGGCGTCGCCGCTCTCTTTGATCTCGAATGCGTTGAGGCGGCCGATGATGATGCCGACGTCCGAGCGGTATTTGATCTCGGAGATCGCCGAGTCGCCGAGGATCGGGCGCTCTGCGATCAGCTCGCCGCCCTCCGCACGCACGTTGGTGACCTCCATCGCCACGCCGGCGCCCAGACGCGCGGCGAGACCGGCGCCGATCTCGAAGCCGAGCAGACCGCCGCCGAACAGCGCGTAGGAGTAGTCGCCGCCCGAGATCGCCGCGGCCATCGCGTCGACCAGCGGCTGCGCGAGCCCCTCGGGGCCCTCGGCCACGAGCACCTTCTTCGCGCCGTATTTGCCGAGCGTGCCCGCCAGATCCTGCGGCACGTTCTCGCCGAGCAGGATCGCGTGAGCCTCGCCGCCGAGCTCGGCGGCGAGCTTGGCGCCCTCGGAGACGGCCCCAAGCGAGTTCTTGTTGATCGCGCCGTCGTAGTGCAGCGCGTAAACCAGGATGTTTGCCATCTAGATCAGCTTCCTCTCGTCGAGCCAGGCCACGATCTTCTCGACGGTCTCGTTGGTGTCCTCGTCCTCGATGATCTCGCCCGCGGCCTTCGCCGGCGGCGCCTTCGCAGCGACCCACTGAGCGGCGGAGTTCTCGCCGCCCACTTTGCTCGCGTCGATCTCCACATCGCCGGCGCTGACGCTGTCCAGCGGCTTCTTCTTCGTCCCATGATCGCCTTGAGCGAGGGGTAGCGCGGCTCGTTGATCGCGTCGCCCACCGAGATCACGGCGGGCAGCTTGATCTGCACCGTGTCGTAGCCGTACTCGGCCTGGCGCTCACAGCGCAGCGCCTCGGACTCGACGTCCATCTTGATCACCTGCGTGAGCGACGGCATGCCCAGGTGCTCGGCCACCACGGCGCCGATCGTGTAGCACTCGCCGTCATCGGACTGCTGGCCGAGCAGCACCAGGTCCGGGCTCTCGCGCTGAAGCGTCTTGGCCAGCGCGTAGCCGGTGGCGGCCACGTCAGAGCCCGCCACGACCTCGTCGGAGAGGTGCACCGAACGGTCGGCGCCCAGCGAGACGGCCTTGTGCAGCGCGCGCACGGCACTCTCGGGGCCCATCGTCACGGCGACGATCTCCTCGACCGGGACCGTTCCGCCCTCCTTGATCTGCATCGCAGCCTCGATGGCGTGCGTGTCATACGGGTTGAGGTTCTTCTCCCCGCTGCGGTCCATGCGCCCCGTCGAGGGATTGATTTTCTTCTCGACGGCGGCGTCCGGGACCTCCTTCACCAGGACGCATATCTTCATTCTCAGGTAACTCCTTGGGGTCTGTTGGCCGCGATTCTACTCCGTTGCCCGGTTGACTGACGAGTCAATCAGG
>DATINR010000004.1:0-1638 GCA_035473995.1 Solirubrobacteraceae bacterium | reverse complement strand
GAACGCGTAGCCCGAGAAGGGCAGCATCACGTCCCACAGCGTCTGGCAGGACTCCGCCGAGAAGCCCTTGGCGAGCATGCCCGCCTTGAACCCCTCGTACTCCTTCTCGATGATCTCCTTCTTCTTCTTGCCCATCGCGCGACGCAGCAGATCGGCCTGGCCCAGGCTGTAGCCCGCCAGCCGCTGCGCGATGGCCATGACCTGCTCCTGGTAGACCAGCAGGTGGTAGGTCTCGCCGAGGATCGGCTCGAGCGCCTCCTCGAGCTCCGCGTGGATCGGCGTGAGCTTCTGCCGCCCGTTGGAGCGCTCGGCGTAGTCCATGTGGGCGTTGGCCGCCATCGGACCCGGCCGGTAGAGCGCCAGCGCGGCCGCGATGTCGCCGAAGTGGGACGGCTCCATCGCCTTGAGCAGGGTGCGCATGCCGCCGCCGTCGAGCTGGAACACCCCGAGCGTGTCGCCGCGGGACAGCAGCTCGTAGGTCTTCTTGTCGTCGAGCGCGAGCGTGGCCGTGTCGATCTCGACGCCGTAGTTGTTCCGCACCGAGTCGACCGTGTCGCCCACCACCGTGAGCGTGCGGAGACCCAGGAAGTCCATCTTGAGGAGGCCGATCTCCTCGCACGACGGGTAGTCCCAGCCGGTGATCACCGAGCCGTCGTCGCGCTTCCACAGCGGGATGACGTCGAGCAGCGGCTCCGCGGAGAGGATCACGGCGCAGGCGTGCACGCCCGCGTTGCGGACCAGGCCCTCCAGGCCGCGCGCGGTGCCCATGATCCGGCCGACCTCGGGATCGGTCTCGGCGAGCGTGCGCACCTCGGTGGCCTCGGCGTACCGCTCGTGGGACGGGTCGAAGATGCCCGAGAGCGGGATGTCCTTCGCCATGATCGGCGGGGGCAGCGCCTTGGAGATGCGGTCGGCGATGGCGAAGCCGGGCTGGCCGTGCAGCACGCGCGCGGCGTCCTTGATGGCGGCCTTGGTCTTGATCGTGCCGAACGTGATGACCTGCGCGACGTTCTCCTCGCCCCACTTGTCCACCGTGTAGCGCATCACCTCGCCGCGCCGACGCTCGTCGAAATCGAGGTCGATGTCGGGGGGGCTCACGCGCTCGGGGTTGAGGAAGCGCTCGAACAGCAGGCTGTGCTCGATGGGGTCGAGGTCGGTGATCTGGAGGATGTAGGCCAGCAGCGACCCGGTGGCCGAGCCACGGCCCGGCCCGACCGAGATCTTCTGCTGCTTGGCCCAGCGCACGAGGTCGCCGACCACGAGGAAGTAGCCGGGGAAGCCCATCTGCGAGATGACCCGCAGCTCGAGCTCGATGCGGTCCTTGTACTCCGGCTCGAGGCCGTTGGGGAAGCGGTGCGGCGTGTACTTCTCGACCTCGGCGCGCAGCAGGTCGTCCTCGGTCTGCCCCGGCGAGAGCGGGAAGCGGGGCATCCGGTCGACCTCGGCGAACACCGCCTCGTAGGACTCGACGCGCTCGGCGATCAGCAGGGTGTTGTCGGCTGCGCCGTGCACCTCGGAATCCCAGTACTCGCGCATTTCCGCCGCGCTGCGCAGGTAATAGCCGTCGCCGTCGAACTTGAAGCGGTTGGGGTCGTCGAGCGTCTTTCCCGCTTGGACGCACAACAGCGCGGCGTGCGA
>DATINR010000003.1:0-10959 GCA_035473995.1 Solirubrobacteraceae bacterium | reverse complement strand
GGCCGTCGCCGAGCCGGCGTCGGCAGCGTCCTCGGCGCCGGACTCGGCCAGGATCATGTCGCGCTCGGCCGGGTTGATCAGCACCTCGATCTCGGGCCAGCGCTCGCGCAGCACGCCGACGTCGCAGATGTGGTCGAAGTGATGGTGCGTGAGCAGCACGTGGGTCGGCAGCAGGTCGAGGCGGTCGGCGGCCTCGACCAGCGGCATCATCGGACCGCCGGCGTCGACGAAGAAGGCTGGCCCGCCGTTGCCGTCGGAGACGAGGTAGGTGTTCGAGAGGAACTGCGGGTGCATCGATGTCTCGACGATCATGCGCGCCATCCTACGCCTGCGCGAGCAGACGGGCGAGTCCCTGCAGGTAGCGCTCGTCGCCGACCTCGTGGCGCCACTGCAGCACGTCGACCTCGCCGGCGCGCTCGACGATCCGCGCGTGCGCCTCCGCCAGCGTCGGCGCGGTGGTGGCAAGCGCGACGGCGCGCGAGGTGCCGACGGTCCTGTAGGTGTCGCCGGCGACGTGCACGGCCGAGGAGAAGAACACGCTGCAGCCGGCGCGCTCGATCGCCTCGACGTCGAGTGAGAACTCGTAGGGCTCGGCCGCCGCGCCGGCGGTGCGCGGCAGCGCGTAGTCGGGCGAGACGAGATACAGCACGAGCGAGGCGTCGGCGCTGAGCGGGACATCGGCTGCGGTCAGCTCGCCGGCGCAGATCCGCTCCATCACGGCCGGCCAGTTGCCCTGGAACAGGCTCATGATGTTCATGCACTCGGGGTCGCCGAAGCGGGCGTTGAACTCGATCACCTGCACGCCGGCGGAGGTGGCGAAGAAGCCGCTGTTCATGACGCCGTTGAAGCGACGCCCTTCGGCGGTGAGCCGGGCGATCACGCGCTCGACGATCGAGCAGGCCTCTTCGTAGTGCGCGTGGGTCATGAACGGCAGGATCGGGCGCTCGGTGCTGAGCGAGCCCATGCCGCCCGTGCCGGGGCCCTCGTCGCCGTCGAAGCGGTAGGGGTAGTCGTAGGTCGACGGCGGGAAGACGACGGTGTGGCCGTCGCTGATCGCCTGGATCGTGAACTCGGCGCCGACGATCTTCTCCTCGATCAGCACCGAGTCGCCGTGCTTGGCGGCGTCGAGCAGGGTGCGCGCGTAGTCGCCGGCCTCGGCGTGGCTCGCCAGGTGCGGTCCCATCACCTTGACCCCCTTGCCGCCGGTCAGGCCGGAGGGCTTGACGACGACGGGCAGCGAGCCGAACGACGCGATCGCCTCGTCGACCTCGTCGATCGCGTGGACGACGCGCAGCTTGGGCGTGGCCTCGGGCGCGACGTCGGCCAGCAACGAGCGGGCGAAGGCCTTGTTCCACTCGATCTCGGCGCCGTCGCGCGTTGGGCCGACGGCGCGCGTGCCCTGAGCGAGCAACGCGTCGACGACGCCCGCCTCGAGCGGTTCGTCGGCCGAGACCATCGCGACGTCGATTGCATGCTCGCGCGCGAACTCGGCCACGGCGCCCGCGTCGCACACGTCGCCCAGCTGAAGCTTGCCGCCGGAGGACTCGGCGTAGCGCACGAGCGACGGGTTGAGGTGAGCGGCGAAGGCGTACAGCTCGCTGTGCTCCGCCATGCGGGAGGCGAGGGCGCTCTCTCGCCCGCCGTGACCGACGATCAGGGTTCGCACGCGCGGCGAGTATACGGTCGCCGCGCTCAGCCCCGCGCCTCGGCCTCCTCGGCGCCGTAGAACGGGAGCTGCTCGAGCAGACCCGTCAGCGCGAAGACCTGCTGCACGGTGTCGGGGCCGCGGATCACGGCGAGCTCGCAGCCGCAGCGCTCGCACAGCTTGCTCGCGTAGACGACCGCTGCGAGACCGGTCGAGTCGATGAAGGCGAGCGCGCTGAGGTCGAGTGTGAGCAGCTTGACCCGCCCAGCCGTGAACAGCCTCGCGATCGTCTGCTGCAGGCGATGAGCCGAGTCGATGTCGAGCTCGCCGGCGAGCAGGACGGACACGCGGTCCGCCTCCCTGCGTTCCTCCAGCTCGAGCCCCGTGCGACGCATCCGTACCTCACCCCTACCCGTTCTCGCGAGGCTCCAGACGGCCTGGACAGCGCTGCCGTCCGCCCCATAGACTCAGCGACATGGCGCTGATCCACACCTGCTACCGCATAACCGACGTCGACCGCTCGGTCGCCTTCTACGAAGCGCTCGGCTTCCAAGAGGTCGGCCGCCTGCCGATCAAAGACGAGGCGATCAACGTGTTCATGAACCAGCCCGGCGACGGCGACATGCCGCGCCTGGAGCTGACCTACAACTTCGGCGTCGACTCATACGACGTCGGCACCGGCTACGGGCACATCGCGATCACCTCGGACGACCTCGACGGGACGCTGGCCAAGCTCGCCGAGCAGGGCATCGAGCCCGAGAAGCCGCCGTACTCAGTGCGCGAGGGCGGCTCACGGCTTTGCTTCGTGCGCGATCCCGACGACTACCGGATCGAGATCATCGAGCAGCCGACGGTAGGTCAGACGCAGGGCTGATTGCGCGGCCCGGATGACCGATCCAAGCACTGCGCCGTTCGGTTCCGTGCGCCTCGCGGACGTCGTTCGGGCGACGGACATCGATCCGGACTATCCGGATGCCACGGACGGGGACTTCCACCTCGTCCGCCGTCACTTCGACGTTCGGGCGTTCGGGGTGAACGGGATCACGGGGGACGCGGGCGATGAGATGGTCGAGCCACACCACGAGGCCGACGACGAGGTCAATCGCACGGACGGACACGAGGAGCTGTTCGCCGTGATGAGCGGGCATGCGGTTTTCTCGGTGGACGGCGAGACGCTCAACGCCCCCGCCGGCACGTTGGTGTTCGTACGCGACCCGGGGCTCATCCGCAGTGCCCGGGCCATCGCCGACGGCACGGCCATCCTCGCGATCGGAGCCCGCCCGGGAACTCCGTATGAGATCTCTCGATGGGAGCGCGATCTGCCGGTCAGGTAAGTTCAGCTCGAGTCAATCCGAGCAAGGGGGAAACACATGAGCGGGCAGAGCGAGGACGTCATCAGGGGCCTCTACGAGGCGTTCGCGCGCGGCGACGTGCCGAGCGTGCTGGGTGGGTTCGCGCCTGACATCGAGTGGCACGAGGCCGAGGGAATGCCATACGGCGGCGTCTACAGAGGCCCCGAGGCGATCGTGGAGAACGTGTTCGGGCCGATCGCCACCGACGTCGAGGGATTCGCGATCGCCCCTGAGCAGCTGATCGCCGCGGGCGACACGGTGGCCGCGGTCGTGCGCTACACGGGCACGGGCAAGGCGACGGGGAAGCCGCTCGACCTTCCGGTGGTGCACGTGTGGGACATCCGCGACGGCAAGGTGGCCCGCTTCCGCCAGTTCGCCGACACGGTCAGATACGCCGACGTTGTCCCGGCCGACGCATCGGTGGTCGCCGCCTAGTAGTTCGGCCCCGGAACGGGTGTGGTGGCGTGGGGCCGCTCACGCCACCCCGCGCTACCCTCCCAGAACCCATGCCGGACACGGGCAAAGTCGCCAAGAACCTCGAGCGCTTCGCGCAGGCGGTGGCAGCGCACGACCGCGAGAACCCGACGCACACGGCGCACGGCATCGGCCTGGCGCACTTCGACATGGAGCGGCTCGGCTTCGACGAGGGCGAGGAGATCCTGCCGGGCATCACGATCCACGCCGACAGCGGCGTGACGGGCAACTTCCGCGTGCTCTGCGACGGCGAGCACGACGAGCAGGCAGAGCAGGCCGAGCAGGAGGTCGTCGAGGCCGTCTCGACGCAGTCCGTCGGAGGCGCAGTCGCCCCCAGCGCCGCGCCGTTCCCCTTCGAGCGTTAGCCGCACTTCAGTCGTCTTCTCTTTTAATTAATCGATAGAAGACGAATCGCCGTTGCCACCTGCCTGAGCCGCGCCCGGCGCAAGTCTCAAGCGGTCGGCAGCGATTTTGGACGCCCGGTCAAGGGCAGGCGGCCGCCGCGGGCGGCAAACTCACTGCTCGTGACCGCAGAGGAGACCGTCGGGGCGTCGCCCGGCTCGGGGCGCTGCCGTGACTGGACCGGGCACGTGATCGTGTGCGGGCTCAACGACGTCGCGCTGCGCACGGTCGAGCAGCTGCATCTGGCCGGCGCGCGCACGGTCGTGCTCAGCGACGAACCCGACGAGCGCCTGATCCGCATCGTGCGCGGCTGGGAGATCCCGCACCTGCCGCGCGGCGGGCATCTGTCACAGCCGCTGTTCGACGCCGGCATCGCCGGCGCCCTGGCCGTCGTCTGCGCCGAGAGCACCGACCTGCGCACGCTCGAGACGGTCCTGCAGATCCGCGACCTGCGCCCCGACGTGCGTGTCGTCGCCGACCTCGACAACCCATCCGTGGCGCACGCGCTCGAGGGCGTGCTCAGGTCGGTCGGCGTGCTCGACGTCGCCGCCCTGTTCGCGCCGGCCGTCGTCGAAACCTGTCTCGCCCGTCGCGCGCGCGAGATCGAGCTCGGCGAGACGTCGTTCGTCGCCGCCGAGGTGGTCGCGCCGCGCGACGGCACCCTGCGCGAGCTGTACGGGAGCCTCGCGCCGATCGGCGTCGTCGCCGATGTCGACGAGACCGTGATCGCCTGTCCCGGGCGCGACCAGCCCGTCTGCGCGCGCGACCGGGTGACGCTGCTCGGCACACGCGCCGAGCTCGACGCGGCCGGCCTCGTGCGCGCCGACTCGGGCACCGGCGCCACAGCGGCTGCGCAGGCGCGCAGCTTCCTCGAGCGACAGCGCAGCGCGATCTCCGGGATCGTCGACCGCCCGCTGCGCGTCGCGCTGCTGCTCGCGCTCGCGCTGCTCGTGGTCTCGACCGTCGTCCTGCACTTCGCCTACCACGAGCCGCTCGGGCGCTCCCATCTCAGTCTGCTCGGCGCCGCCTACTTCACCGTCGAGACCGTCGCCACGGTCGGCTTCGGCGACTACTCCTTCGCCGCTCAGCCGAGCGGCATGGTCGTCTTCGGCATCTTCCTGATCGTCGCCGGCGTGACCCTGACGACGACGATGTTCGCGCTCCTGACCAACGCGCTCGTCAGCCGGCGCTTGGCGCAGTCGCTCGGCCACGGGCGGATCCCCGGGATGAGCGGGCACGTCGTGCTCGTCGGCCTCGGCAGCGTCGGCATGAAGGTGCTCGAAGGGCTCCTCGGAGCCGGCGCCGAGGTCGTCGTGATCGAGCGCATGGAATCAAATCCGAATCTCACAGAGGCGCGCGCGCTGCACGCGCCGATCGTGCTCGGCGACGCCACGCTCACGCGCACGCTCGACGCCGTGAATCTGTCAAAGGCGGCCGCCGTCGCGATCCTCACCTCAGACGACCTGACCAACATCGAGACGGGTCTCGCGATCCGCGACCACCTCGGCGAGCGCTGGGTCGACGTGCCGGTCGTGCTGCGCGTGTTCGACCGCCAGCTCGGCCATCGCCTGGAGTCGAGCTTCGGCTTCCGCCACGTGTGGTCGACCTCGGCGATCGCCGCCCCCTGGTTCGTCGGCGCCGCGCTCGGCCTCGACGTGCTGTTCACGTTCTACGTCGGCAGCCACCCGTTCCTGCTCGCGCGGCTGCGCGTCAGCGCCGGCGGCGGCCTCGACGGCCTGGCCATGCGCGAGCTGCCCGGCACCGTGCGCGTCGTCGCCATCCGCCGCGCCACGAGCTCGGGCGCACTCGAGCATCCGCCGCGGCGCGACACGCGCCTGGCGCCAGATGACGACGCGTATCTCGTCGGCCCGTACGCCGAGCTGCTCGAGGTGCTGCGCCACGACCGCGAGGCGGCCGGGGGTAGTGGCAGCCGAGGGGTACTCCGAGGGGCGTCCGGGGGGACAGATTCCCCGGTGGGATGAGAACGTGCTCAACGAGCTGGTCCTCGACGTCCCTTTGTCACTAAATAGGCGTATTCTGACCATCGGTCGACATGGCGCTTCTGACTCGGCAGAAACCCACTGCTTCGCATGTCTCTTTCGACGAAATAGTCCAGGCGCACTGCGAAGTCGGGCGCACGCTCGGGTCACCTGAATCCTACGATCGGGCCGCGAGCAAACTGAAGGAGCTGTGGGACTGCTTCGGCGAACAGGACAACGCTCAACTGCTTTCGTCGTACTTCGGTGACTTCGGGAAAACCGGCGTCGCGCTCACGGAAACCGATCACTTCACGCGACGCGCCTTCGTGTTGGTCCGCTATGAGAAACGACCGACGCTCCACGTCGTCGTAGACCTCGCCACTGCGGGGGAGGCGGGTGAGCTGGTGTCTCGCTATGAGCGACTTCGGGTCAAGGCGGACCAGTTGCTGGCGGGCGCCGAGAGGAAACATGTCATGCGAGTCGTCTACGACCGGCTGTGCCGTGTGATGCGCATCGTCGACCAAGTCCTCCAGCTACATCAGTTCAAGGTCGAACGACATCTCACGAGCATCGCCCAGGTGCTCGTCCAAGAAGACTTGGCGGGACCACCTGATGCGGACAGCCGAGCAAGGGCCGCGGCGAGGCGGACCGAGATAGATGACGCCAAGAAGCGCATCGCTGAAGCGCTGGTGGTGGCGAACACGGAGGCCGTGCAGGCAGAGGATCTCTGCAATCGCGCGATTCGCCGCCGAGCGATGATGGCCTACTTCGTAGGGATGCTGCTGGGTGTCGCCGTCTTCAGCGGATTGGCCGTAGGCGCGGCGATCGGCCTGAGCGGCGCGAATATTCCCGGCTTTGACGCAGAACACTTCCTCACGGTCTTCATCGCCGGCGCCGTGGGTGCAATCGTGAGCGTAATGTCACGTATGTCCTCCGGTGACTCGTGGCTGGACTACGAGACCGCACCAAGCTATTTGCGCTTGCTCGGGATGTTCCGCCCGTTGATTGGCGCGATCTTCGGAGTGGCCCTTTATTTCGGGATTCAGAGCGGTGTGCTGCAGTTCATCAAGCCGCCCGGAAGAGAAGGACAGATCTTCTTCTTCTTCGCGTTCATCGCGTTTCTTGCTGGTTTCAGCGAGCGTTGGGCGAGCGACATCCTCGTACCGATCAAGCAGAGCGAACGTCAAGCCGCGCACGTGTCGGCGCTCAGCCCGGACGGGCCACGCCCGGCCAGCGGCTAGCTCGCGCCGGGCTGCAGCCACCAGAACTTACTGATCAGACTGCTCAACTGCCGGCTGCGTGTGTGCGCGCGCGAGGATCATCGCCACGAGCCGCTCGATCGTCGGGCACTGGAGGCCGTGGCGCGCGGCAGCGCGCAGAACGGAGCCGGGGATCGCGTCGACCTCGGGTTCGCGCCCGGCGGCGATGTCGCGCTGCATCGAGCTGCCGAGCGTCTCGTGCGCGCGCTCGAGCTCGCCGAGCGCCTTCTGCGGATTGACGTCGTCGGCGCCCTCGGCCTGCCCGGCCGCGCAGGACTCCTCGATCGCGGCGACCAGGTCGGCGCGCAGCTCCGGCGTCGAGCGGATCTCGCCGAGCAGCTTGTCGTAGGCGCTCGTCGTGCACGCCAGCGCGTTCAGGCGCACGAGCTTCGACCACATCACCTGCGCTTCCGAGCGCTGCGAGATCGGCCGGTCGGCGCGCGCCGAGACGCCGGCGTTGCTCAGCGCCTGCACGAGCGCATCCATGCCGGGCCGCGCCGACTCGTAGCGGCTGGCCATCTCGACCAGCAGGAACGGGCTCGTGTGCACGACGACGCCCGGCTCCGGGTTGTCGGCCTCGACGCGGATCGTGCCGGCGAGCACCGTCTCCGGCGCGAAGCGCTCGCGCAGCAGTGCGATGTGGTCGAGGCCGTTGAGCAGCGGCAGCACGACGGGCGGATCGGTGGCGATGCGCTCCAGCGCGGCCTCGAGCCCGGCAGCCTTGGTCGCGACGATCAGCGCGTCGACGGGCTCCTGCAGCTTCGTCATCGTGCGCGGGCGCTCGATGAACTCGCCGAGCGTGACGCTGCCGACGCGCAGTCCCTCCTCGGCGATCGTCTGCGCGGTGGACTCGCGCGCGACCACGATCGCTTCCTCGCCGGCGCGCTCGAGCGCCCCCGCGAGCAGGCCGCCGACGCCACCCGGGCCGAGCACGGCGATCTTCATGCGGGGCGCCTGCACCGGAGCGGCGCGCTCATACGGCAGCAGGCGCGATCCGCGCGCCCGGGTCGATCAGTACGCGCGGGTCGACGAGCACGCCGGGGTTCATCACGCCCCGCGGGTCGACGGCGGCCTTGGCGCCGGCGAAGGCCAGCGCGAACGGATCGGGTCGCTGCGCGTCATACCACGGCCGGTGATCGCGCCCGACGGCGTGATGGTGGGTGATCGTGCCGCCCTCGGCAATGATCGCCTCGGAGACGGCGCGCTTGACGGCGCCCCACTGATCGACCTCACCGCCCCGGCGCGCCGGGGCGATCGCGGTGAAGTACACGGCCGGGCCGTCCGCATAGACGTGCGTGAAGCGCGCCGTCACGCGCCCGCCCTCGCCGCACACCTCGGCCAGCGCCTGCTCGCCGGCCGCTTTGACGCGCTCGTGGAAGGCGGCGAAGCGATCCCACGTGATCGCCGTCTCGAACGTCTCGGCGAGGATGCCGATCGCGACGAGCACGTCGCGCACGTACGGCGCGCCGAGGAACGCCTCGCGCCAGGAGCTGACCGCATCGCCGCCATCAGCCGGGTCGGTTCCGCCTGCGCCACTCCCGCCGCCGCCGTCGGCTGGGCGTGCCTCGGGCACGACGCCGCCGTGCTCGGCGCAGATGGCAAGTGCCCGCGCGAGCGCCTCGTCGACCGGATGGTCGGTCGACTCGAAGCCGAGCACGAGCAGCGCGTGGCTGCCGTCGCCGGCCATCGTCATCGCCGCCTCGCGCGCGTCGATCAGGCGGCAGTTGGCCGGGTCGAGGCCGGACTGAGAGAGCGCGCGCACGCACTCGGCGCCGGCGGCGAATGTCTGGAAGCGCACGCCGGCCGAGCGCTTGTGCGACGGGCGCGGCTGCACGCGCACCCAGGCCTCGGTGATCAGGCCGAGCGTCCCCTCCGAGCCGGCGAGCATGCGGTCGGGACTGGGGCCGGCGCCCGAGCCGGGCAGCCTGCGCGACTGCCAAACCCCGGCCGGCGTGATCGCGCGCGCGGACTCGACGTAGTCCTCGATGTGCGTGCGCCCCGTCGCGAAGTGCCCGGCGGCGCGCGTGGCGATCCAGCCGCCGAGCGTCGAGTACTCGAAGGACTGCGGGAAGTGGCGCAGCGTCAGCCCGCGCTCGCCGAGCTGGGACTCGAGCGCCGGCCCTGCCGCCCCGGCCTGGATCCGCGCGGCGCGCGAGACGGCGTCGACCTCGAGCACGCGGTCCAGGCCGCGCAGGTCGATCGTGACGGCGCCGTTGAACGTCGAGGGCACGTCGGGCGTGACCCCGCCGACGACCGACGTGCCGCCGCCGAAGGGGATCGCGGCGACGCCCTCGCCGGCGCACCACTCGAGCAGCCGCTCGACGTCTGCCTCCTCGCGCGGGCGCGCGACGAAGTCGGGTGGGTGGGCGAAGCGCCCGCGAAAGCCTTCTACGACGTCGACGTAGGACTTGCCGAGCGCGTGCGAGGCGCGCGCGTGGTCGTCGCTCGCGCAGATCTCGGCCAGCTCGGCCGGCGGGCGCACGCGCGGTTCGCGCAGCTGCAGGCGCTCGAGCGCAACGGGCGCCTCGACCTCGGAGACGGCGAGCCCCAGGTGCTCGGCCGCGAGCGCGGCCGTCTGGCGGATCGCCTGCTCGGTGGGCTGCCGGTCCTCGTAGCCCCAGCCCCAGTGCTTGAAGCGACGATCGTTCACGCGCGCGAGTCTATGCTCACTAGCGTTACGGACGCCCGAGCGGGCGCGTCACGCGCCTGTGCCGGGGTCTCGCCTCTCCTTTCCGGAGCCCTCTCATGTCCGCGCAACAGAACCCCCCCTCCAGCGAAGCCCCCGAAGTGCTCGCCCGCGGCCCGTGGGAGCTCGACCGCATCGAAGCGCACTGGCGCGAGGAGCCGTTCGAGGCCTCGCCGGCGCACTCCGAGGCCGCCGACGAGGCGATCAGGGGCCTGCGCGACCGCGGCTCCCCCAGCCACGACGGCGTGGCGGCGCGGCTGGTCGACTTCCGCGCCGACGAGTCAGGGCTGGCGATCGAGTTGCAGCCGTTGCGCTGGGCGCTGCGCCTGGTCGAGGGCGACGCCTCGCACAGCATGGCCGCGCTGTGCGTCACGCGCTCGGCCGACGGGCGCTGGCTGGCGGGACGGCGCGCGCCGTGGGTCGCCTCGTGGGCGGGGCGGTGGGCGCTCGGAGCCGGCGGCGCCGTCGATCTCGGCGAGAGCCCGGCCGACACGCTCGTGCGCGAGCTCGACGAGGAGTGGTCGGTCGCCCCGGAGCGCGTGCGCGGCGAGGCGCTGATCTGCCTCCCCCAGAAGATGATCATGTTCGTCGGCCAGGCGTGGATCGCGGAGGGCGCCGAGGACACGGTGCAGCCCGACGCGGAGCACGACGAGTTCGCGTGGTGGCCGGCCGAGATCGACGAGTGGCCGCCGGAGGCCGGCGAGGCGCTGCCGCGCATGGCCCGCTGGCTGACCGAGTGAGCAACCCGCTGACGTTCGAGCGTCTGAAGTGGACGTCGTTCTTTCACTCGTGCGTGTACGTGGCGCTGTTGATCTGCGCGTTCGCCGCGGGCAGCCCGCAGCCGCTCACGTTCGTGCTCGGGCTCACGCACGGCCTCTTGTGGATCTTCATGTCGCTCGCCTGCCTGGCGGCGGCGCGGCTGCGGATCGTCTCTTTGCGGCTGGCTGTCGCGGTGACCGTGCTGGGTGGCATTGGACCGTTCTTCGGCAGCTATGAGTTCATCCGTGAGCAACGCCAACGCGCCGCGCTAGAGTAGGGAATCAATGGCCACAGGCACCACGGCTGAGCAGATAATCGACGTCGTGACCCCTGCCGCCGGCGAGTCGGTCACTGAGGGAACAATCCTCGAATGGCATGTCAAGGTCGGCGACGCGGTCAAGGC
>DATINR010000002.1:0-2668 GCA_035473995.1 Solirubrobacteraceae bacterium | reverse complement strand
GCGATCCCGCAGCGAACCATGTCGAAGTGGGCGCGCGCGTCGCGCAGCACCGCCGCGCTGTTCGCCGCGTGCACGATCAGCTCGGGCGCCCGCTCCTTCTCTTTCTCCGCCCAGCGCGAGAACGCCTCCAGCTGGGCCTCGAAGAAGCCGCCGTCCTGCGGTTCGTCCGCCGTCGCGAAATGCGTCATCAGGCCCACCGGCTCGACGCCCTCGCTGACCAGCGCGAGCGCCAGCACGTCGCTCGCCAGCTGCGCGTCGCGCGTGCCGAGGCGACCCATGCCCGAGTCGAGCTTGACGTGCACGCGCCCGCCACCCATACCCGCGACCTCGTGCACGTAGCGCTCGCTCCACACGACCACGTCCGCACCGGCCTCGAGCGCGTCGCGCAGCTCCTGCGGCGTGAGCGCGCCCATCACGAGGATCGGCGCCTCCTCGAGCCCGGCGGCGCGCAGCTCGCGCGCCTCCGGCGCCGTCGCCACCGCCAGCCAGCTCGCGCCTCCCGCCAGCGCGGCGCGCGCGCTCTGGGCGGCGCCATGACCGTAGCCGTCGGCCTTCACCACCGCGCACAGCCTGCCGCCCGTGCCGAGCTCCGCGCGCAGCCGCGCGCAGTTGCGGGCGATCGCCGCGAGATCGACGCCAGCTCGGGCACGCGGCGCGCTCACAGCATTACCTCGCCGCGCACCGCCGGCAGCGCTTCGATCACGTCGCTCGCGATCACGCCCTCCGGCGCGCCGTGGCGGCGCGCCGCCTCGCGTCCCGCGGCCGCGTGCAGCCAGACGGCGGCGCTGGCCGCCTCGAACGGGTCGAGGCCCTGCGCGAGCAGCGCCGCCACCACGCCCGTCAGCACGTCCCCCGTCCCCGCCGTCGCGAGCGCCGGGCTGCCGCCGCGGCTGACCGCGACGTAGCCCGAGGGGTCGGCGATCAAGGAGTCATCGCCCTTCAGCACGACCACTGCGCCAGACTGCTCGGCCGCCGCGCGCACGTGGCCCAACCGCTCGCGCTCGATCTGCTCGCTGTCGAGCTCGAGCAGGCGAGCGAGCTCGCCTGCGTGCGGGGTCAGCACCGTCGGCGCGTGCCGCCCGCGCAGCTCGGCCAGGCGCCCCGCGTGGGCGTTCAGCCCGTCCGCGTCGAGCACCATCGGCGCCTGCGCTCGCAGCGCCAGCTCGCGCGCGAACGCAACCGCTCCGTCGCTGCGGCCGATGCCCGGGCCGAGCGCCAGCGCCCCGCCCGGGCGAATATTCTCGATCGTCTGCGCCGCCGCCGCCGGCTCGAACGCGCCGTCGCTTTCGGCCACGCCGCGCGTCATCAGCTCAGGCGTGGCCGCGCTCACGAGCGAGTCCTGCGCCGAAGCCGGCACGCACGCGATCACGTAGCCCGCGCCGGCACGCATGGCCGCGTGCGCCGCCATTCGCGGGGCGCCCGTCAGCCCGCGCGAGCCGCCCGCCACGACGACCTGGCCCGAGGCGAACTTGGTCGAGTCGTCGGCTCGCCTGGGGAGCAGCTCGGCCACGGCGGACGTCATCAGGCCGATCCTCGGCTCCATCGGCGCGCCGCGGGGGACGCCGATGTCGATCGTGCGCACCTCCCCGGCGTGGCGCTTGCCGGGCATGATCCACAGCCCCGGCTTGCCCGCGTGGAAGGTGACCGTGACATCGGCGTGCACCGCTTCGCCGGAGACGACACCGCTCGACGCATCGACGCCGCTCGGCACGTCGACCGCGACGACCGCCCCGCTCGCCGCGTTGACGAGCGCGATCGCCTCGGCCACGGCGCCATGTGGCTCGCCGGCGAAGCCCGTGCCGAGCAGCGCGTCGACGATCACGCTCGCCCGCTCGATCGCGGGCGCGCCCTGCGCGAGCGCCACGGGCGCCTCGCCGGGCAGGCGCGCGAGGTTCGCCGCCGCGTCTCCCTTGAACTCCTCCGCCGGCGCCACACAGACGACCGTCACCTCGCGCGCCGCCTCGCGCAGCAGCCGCGCCACGACGAGCCCGTCGCCGCCGTTGTTGCCCTTGCCGCACACGACCGCTACGAGACCATCGCAGGCGTGCACCTCGACCGCGCGGGCCACGCCGGTGCCGGCGCGCTCCATCAGATCCAGCCCGGCGACCCCCTGATCCTCGATCGCCCAGCGGTCGACGCCCCGCATCGTCTCCGCGTCGGGCAGCGGCTCGAGCCAGTCCGGCAGGCGCTCCACGAGGAGCGATGCTAGATGGTCGGACCCCTACTCGACCGTGACCGTCTTGGCCAGGTTGCGCGGCTGATCGACGTTCAGCCCGCGGTTGCGCGCCACGGCGTAGGCGAGCAGCTGCAGCGGGATCACGGCGAGGATCGGCTGCAGCATCCAGTCCGTTGCCGGGACCGTCATCGTCGCATCCGCGTGCGGGTCGACGTCGCCGTCGCCCTCGGTGCTCACCGCGATCACGCGCGCACCTCGGGCGCGCGCCTCCTGAATGTTCGAGACGAGCTTGTCGAGCACCGGCGAGCGGGTCGCCACGCAGACGACCGGCGTCGCGTCGTCGAGCAGCGCGATCGGCCCGTGCTTCATCTCGCCCGCCGCGTAGGCGTCGGTCGAGATGTAGGAGATCTCCTTCAGCTTCAACGCGCCCTCGAGCGCGACCGGCAGGCCCACGTGGC
This sequence comes from Solirubrobacteraceae bacterium, assembly GCA_035473995.1. Taxonomy (GTDB): domain Bacteria; phylum Actinomycetota; class Thermoleophilia; order Solirubrobacterales; family Solirubrobacteraceae; genus Palsa-744. The sequence goes on along the minus strand of DATINR010000002.1, from coordinate 34 downwards.
GGCCGATGTAGAAGAAGAAGTCCGCGTCCCAGCA
>DATINR010000001.1:0-3959 GCA_035473995.1 Solirubrobacteraceae bacterium | reverse complement strand
CCGCGAGCTGCGCGACAGCGTCGCCTACGCGCCGGTCAGCGGCAAGCGCAAGGTCTACATCCTCGACGAGGCGCACATGCTCTCGACGGCCGCCTGGAACGCGTTCCTGAAGACGCTCGAGGAGCCGCCGCCGAACACGGTCTTCGTGCTCGCGACGACCGAGGCGCAGAAGGTCCCGGCGACGGTCGTCGACCGCTGCCACCGCTTCGACTTCCACCGCCCGACGGTCGAGCAGATCGCGAGCGTCGTGCGCCGCGCGGCGCAGGCCGAGCGGATCGAGATCCCGCCGGAGGCCGTCTCGGCGCTGGCGCGCTCGGCGACGGGCAGCTTCCGTGACGCGCTTGGCACGCTCGAGCAGCTGGTCACCTACAGCGGCAGCCAGATCGTGCTCGAGGACGTGCTCGCCGTGCTCGGCGTGGCCGACGCGCGGCTGCTCGAAGCGACGGTCGACGCCGTCGCCGAGGGCGACGCGCGACGGGCCCTGACCGTGCTCGCCGAGTGCGCCGAGCAGGGCCGCGACGCGGCCTCGTTCGCGGGCGATCTCGAGGTGCACGCACGCGAGCTGCTCGTCGTGCAGACGCTCGGCGAGGTGCCCGGCGAGCTGTCGCTCACGCCCGAGGCCGACGCGGCGCTGCTCGCGCAGGCCGAACGCGTGCCGGCGGCCGTCGTGGTGGCGCTGCTCGAGGCGGTCGGTGGGGCGATGGAGGCAGTCCGCGCGGGCGCCGACGCGCGCACGCGCCTGGAGCTGGCGCTCGTGAAGGCGGCCAAGCCCGAGGTCGACGCTTCGATGCGCGCGCTGCTCTCGCGGATCGAGCGGCTCGAGGGCGACGGCGGCGCCGTCGACTCAGCGCGGGAAGTACCGGCACCGACCCCTGAGCCCGCCCGTGGCCCGAGCGCCGCACCAGCCGGCGAGCAGAGCGGTCCGGGGCAGCCGAGCGCCGCGTCCGCCGAGGCTGCGCCCGCGCCGCAGGCCGAGGCGCACGCCGCGGCGGCCGTCGAGGTCGCGGAGGCCGCCGTCGAGGTCACGGTCGCCTCGATCGCCACGGCGCGGCCGCGCGGGGAGGCCGAGCTTGCCGGAGAGCCGGGAACGGCCACCGCCGACCTGGCCACGATCGCCGGCGCTTCGGCCACGCCGGCGGCGCAGGCGATCGCCGACGACCTCGCGCCGCTGCTCTCGTGGTGGCCGGCGGTGGTCGAGCTGGTGCGCACGGACAACGCGCTGCTGGGGGCGTGCATCGAGGAGGCGCGGCCGGTCGAGGTGACGGGCGAGGACCTGACGGTGGCGTTCTCGGCGACGGCGCCGTTCCTGAAGAAGAAGGCCGAGAATCCGGACAACCGCGCGGCGGTCACGGCGGCGCTGCGCGACGTCACGGGACGGCGCTGGCGACTGTCCTACGAGTTGCACGACGAGCTCGCCGGGGGCGAAGGCGACGGCCCGGGAGCGCTCAGCGAGGAGCAGTGGCTGAAGCGCTTCATCGACGAGTTCGACGCCGAGGAGCTGCCGAGCGAGGACGCCGCCCGCGCGAACGGCGAGGCCGTGACCAACGACCAGGAAGGGGCCTGAGATGCCCAAGCAGCCGCGCATGCCGAACATGCAGCAGATGATGCAGCAGGTGCAGAAGATGCAGCAGGAGATGGAGGTCGCCCAGGAGCAGCTGAAGAACGAGCTCGTCGAGGCCTCGGCCGGCGGCGGCATGGTCACGGTCAAGGTGTCGGGCGACCTGGAGGTCAAGTCGATCGAGATCGACCCTCAGGCGGTCGACCCGGAGGATCTGGAGATCCTCTCGGACATGGTGCTGGCGGCGGTCAACGAGGGGCTGCGCATGGCCCAGGAGCTGGCGGCGAAGAAGCTCGGCGGGGCATCGGGCGGTCTCGACCTGGGCAACCTCGGCGGCCTCGGCCTGCCGGGCCTGTGAGCGTCGGCGAGCGGCCCCGACGAGCCCGGCGGACGCCTGAGGATCCTCGACGGTGAGCACCTCCTACGCACCGCCGGTGCAGCGCCTCGTCAGCGAGCTCTCGAAGCTCCCGGGCATCGGCAACCGCACGGCCCAGCGCCTGGCCTTCCACATCCTGCGCGCCTCCGGCGAGGACGCGTTCGCGCTGGCCGACGCGATCCGCGAGGTGAAGGAGAAGATCGGCCTGTGCGAGGTCTGCTTCAACCTGACCGACGAGCCGCGCTGCCGGATCTGCCAGGACCCGCGGCGCGACCACGGCGTGATCTGCGTCGTGGAGGAGCCGAGCGACGTGATCCCGATGGAGCGCACGCACGAGTACCAGGGCGTCTATCACGTGCTCGGCGGCGCGCTCTCGCCGATCGAAGGGATCGACCCTGAGGATCTGAAGATCGTGGAGCTGTTCGCGCGCATCGTGCCCGGCGGCGGGGGCGTCGACGGCGAGCCCGGAGCGATGACCTCGCCCGGCGACGCGCCAGAGGTGCGCGAGGTCGTGCTCGCGACGAACCCGACGACGACGGGCGAGGCGACGGCGCTGCACATCGCCGAGGAGCTGCGCTCGCGCGCGCCGCAGCTGACGGTCACGCGCCTGGCGAGCGGCCTGCCGGTCGGCTCTGATCTCGAGTACGCCGACGAGGTGACGCTGGGCAAGGCCTTCGCCGGGCGCCGCTCGCTCTGAGCCGGGAGGCTCGGGGATTGGGAAACGACCGGCGCCATCTGCGCGGCGCTCAATATCCTGCGACAGATGTCAAGCGTGATCGTGATGAAGTTCGGCGGAACGTCGGTCGCCGATGCCGAGCGGATCAAGCGTGCGGCCAGGCGCATCGTCGAGAAGCGCGAGCTCGGCCACCGCGTCGTGGCGGTGCTCTCGGCGCGCGGCAAGACGACGGACGAGTTGATCGCGATGGCCGACGAGGTCTCCGACGCGCCGGACCCGCGCGAGATGGACATGCTGCTCTCGACGGGCGAGCGGATCTCGTGCGCGCTGTGCGCGATGGCGATCAACGACCTCGGTCATCGTGCGATCTCGCTGACGGGCTCCCAAGCGGGGATCGTCACCGACGAGTCGCACACGAAGGCCCGCATCATCGACGTGCGCGCCGATCGCATCAAGGCGGCGCTCGACGAGGACAACGTCGTGCTCGTGGCCGGCTTCCAGGGCGTCTCGGGCACGGCGCGCAACGTGACGACGCTCGGCCGCGGCGGCTCGGACACGACGGCCGTCGCCGTCGCGGCGGCGCTCAACGCGGAGGTCTGCGAGATCTACACGGACGTCTCGGGCGTGTACACGGCCGACCCGCGGATCGTCCCCGACGCGCGCAAGCTGCCGACGATCTCCTTCGAGGAGATGCTCGAGATGGCCGCCTCGGGCGCCGGCGTGCTGCAGCTGCGCTCGGTCGAGTACGCGCGCAACCACGGCGTGCGCATCCACTGCCGCTCCTCATTTGAAGAGGCGCCAGGTACCGTTGTCGTCGCAGAGGGAGAAACGATGGAGCATCCACTGATCACAGCCGTCACGCATTCGACCTCCGAGGCGCGGGTCACGCTGATCGGCGTGCCCGACGAGCTCGGCGCGGCGGCGCGCATCTTCGACGCGCTCGCCGAGGTCAACGTGAACGTCGACATGATCGTGCAGAACGAGCCCTCCTCGGCGGGCGGCAGGGCCGAGATCTCCTTCACGGTCCCACGCGAGGATCTGCGCACCTCGCGCGCCGCGCTCGAGCCGCTGACCGAAGAGTCGTTCCTCGAGCTGATCGCGCACGAGGAGATGGGCAAGGTCTCGATCGTCGGCGCCGGCATGCGCTCGCACCCGGGCGTCGCGGCGAAGGTCTTCCGCGTGCTCGCGCACGAGCAGGTCAACATCGAGATGATCTCGACCTCGCCGATCAAGATCTCCTGCGTGATCGACCGCGAGCGCGTGCCGCAGGCGGTGCAGGCGCTGCACAGTGCTTTCGAGCTCTCCGGGCCGGGTACGGTGGGCGAGGAAGAGCCGTTCAAGGCGCGCCA